>NZ_JBDJOB010000020.1:0-78556 GCF_039674705.1 Stenotrophomonas sp. TWI169
GTTTCTGACCCCAAGGAGGGTGGCGCCGGGCCATGCCCGGCGCTGGAATCAGCCGCGGCTGATACGGCCGACCGGCGTGTTGCCGCCGTCGCCGAGGAACTTGCGCGGGTTGACCACGTTGCCGTTTTCCCACACCTCGAAGTGCACGTGGGCGCCGGTGGAGCGACCGGTGGAACCGGCCTTGGCCACTTCCTGGCCGGCACGGACCAGATCGCCGACCTTCACCACCAGGCGCGAATTGTGCGCGTAGCGGGTGACGTAGCCGTTGCCATGGTCGACATCGACGACGTTGCCGTAGCCGCCCTTGACGCCGGAGAAGCTGACCACGCCATCGGCCACGGCCATGACCGGATCGCCGACCCGGGCGTGGAAGTCCATGCCCTTGTGGGTGGCGGCACCGCGGCCGAAGGGGTCGGCACGGGTGCCGAAGCCGGACGTGACATAGCTGTTGCGGATCGGCATGCGCGAAGGCACGGCGTTCTGCTGCAGCTGGTGATCGAACATCAGCGATTCCATCACCGACAGCTGGCGGCCTGAAGCAGCGAAACGCTGCTCCAGCACCTGTAAGTCGGCGTTGACATCCTTGACCGGGATGTCCGAGGTCGGGCCGCCGGCATCGCCGTCACCCAGGCCGGGAGTTTCGTTGAAGTCGAACTCGCCATCTTCCAGCTTGCCCATCTGGGTCAGCCGTTCGCCCAGGGCGTTGAGGCGGGTGGCCTGCGCCTGCAGCTCGCCGAGGCGGGCCGCCAACGCGTTGACCTGGGTCTGCGCATCGCGCTGGACCTTGGCCAGTTCAGCCTCCTGGCGGTCGACCTTGGCCTGCAGCCGCGAATCGTTGAACGCGTTGGCGCCGATTCCGCCTGCAAAGCCGATAATGCAGCCTACCCCGAGCACGCTGCCCAGCAGGGCACGGGGGCGGTCCTCGAAATAGAACCGCAAACGCGTGAGCGCCGATTTGGCCTGACCTTCACGCGTTTTGATTACGATCTTTTTGAATGCCATCAGTGAGTTTTCATGTCTGAGCCGAAATCCAGCGTTCGCCCCGCTTCCGTGCCGAAACCGGCACTGGATGCGGTAATGGCGGACAAAAGCGGGAACCCGCTGCGGCGTGCCTTGTGGCTCGACGCGCTGGACCGTCAGTTGCGCCCCCAGTTGCCGCCACCTCTGCGCAGCCGTTGCCGGCTGGCCAATGTGGACGGGGAACACCTCGTTTTTCTCGTCGAGTCCCCGGTCTGGCATGCCAAGTTCCGGCTTGCCGAGGCCCAGCTTCTCGACGCGGCCCGGTCCATCGGGCTGAAGGCCACCAGGGTGACCATCAAGACTGCGTCCACCACTCCCTCACGCTCCCCAGCGATCGACAACCGGAATGGCCCCCACGCAGTTTCAGCCGCCACGCACAAAGGGCTACGCGACGCCTTGGCAGCCCTGCAGGATGTTCCTTCGAAGCCGAAGAAGCGGTCCTGAGGACAACGGAGCCTCCTGCTCCGCTCCCCGTCGCGCGTGTCACCGCAGCGTGAAACATTTCGGGGGCCGGGTCGCATCCTAGCGGTCCCCGGTGGACCTGTCGTTAGATTGTTGTTAAAACAACGTTAAATTCAGGCTTCCGATCCAACAGGTTCACGAAACCGTGACGACAGACCGACAGTCGCGTCACCTGCTGCGTCGTATCCATCGCAGCCTCCAGAAATGCGGACGCCGCCCTGAGAGGCGGCGTTTTTTCCTTTCAATTCAAAACGTTATGTGGATCAGGCGTAGGCCGGGGTGGCGTACTCGACCGGATCCGGTACCGCCGGCGAGTCATAGCTGACCCACTCCCACGCGCTGGCATCGGCCATCAGCGCGCGCACCAGCTTGTTGTTGAGCGCGTGACCGGACTTGAAGCCCTCGTAGGCGCCCAGCACCTGGCCACCGGCGAGGTAGAGGTCGCCGATCGCATCAAGGATCTTGTGGCGCACGAATTCGTCGGCGTAGCGCAGCCCGTCTTCGTTGAGCACGCGGAACTCGTCAAGCACGATGGCGTTGTCCATCGACCCGCCCAGGCCCAGATTGCGTTCACGCATGTACTCCAGGTCGCGCATGAAGCCGAAGGTGCGCGCGCGGGAGATTTCCTTGGTGTACGCCAGCGTGGAGAATTCGATTTCCTGGCGTGACTGCTTGGCCGGGATCATCGGGTGGTCGAACTGGATGGTGAAGCCCAGCTTGTACCCCTCGTAGGGCGTGAAGCGGGCCACCTTGTCACCCTCGGTCACTTCCACGGTCTTGAGCACGCGGATGAAGCGCTTGGGCGCATCCTGTTCCACGATGCCTGCCGACTGCAGCAGGAACACGAACGGGCCGGCCGAACCGTCCATGATCGGCAGCTCGGCCGAGGACAGCTCGACGATGATGTTGTCCACACCCAGGCCGGCCAGAGCCGACATCAGGTGTTCAACGGTCTGGACCTTGGCGTCGTTGCAGGTCAGGCCGGTGCACAGGGTCACTTCGGTGACCAGCTCCGCCTTGGCCGGCACTTCCACCACCGGATCCAGATCCACGCGGCGGAACACGATGCCGTGGTTGACCGGTGCCGGGCGCAGGGTCATGTAGACCTTGTCACCGCTGTGCAGGCCAACGCCGGTGGCGCGGATCGTGTTCTTGAGGGTGCGTTGCTGGATCATGGGGGCAGACCGGAAGTGACACCTTAGATTAACACGCGCACTCCCCTACCCCGGCTGAAACGGCGGCAGGACACACCGGCGCGCGGGTGGGACACGCGTGAAGGGCCGCCGGGCCTATCCTGGCCCGGCGCCCGCACTTCAGGACATGGTGGCGCGACCCGGGGAGGACAAGCCCCGGGCAGCTCCGCTCAGTCCGCCTGGCGGCGCAGGAACGCCGGGATGTCCAGGTAATCGTTCGGCAGTTCCGCCGCCGCCGGGGCCGAAGAGGCCGGGGCCGACGCGGTGGAGGCTGCCGCGGTATCGCTGCTGGCACGACGCAGGCCCAGGCCCATGCCGCCCACGGCCTTGGAGACCGCATCGCCACCCGTGTCGAACTCGCCGAACTCCGGCTGGCCGGTGGTGGCATTGCGCACCAGCTTGATCGGCGCACGCTCGCCCGGACGCTGGCTCTTGCTGGCCGACACGCGGTTCAGGCCGGTAGCCACCACCGTCACGCGCACTTCGTCCTGCATGTCCGGATCCAGCACGGTACCGACCACCACGGTGGCATCTTCGGACGCGAAGCCATCGATGGTGCGGCCGATCTCGTCGAACTCGGCCATGGTGAAGTCGGCGCCGGCGGTGATGTTGACCAGGATGCCGTTGGCACCGGCCAGGTTCACATCGTCCAGCAGCGGGTTCTGGATCGCCGCTTCGGCGGCAGCCTGGGCACGGTCATCGCCACGTGCGGTGCCGGTACCCATCATCGCCAGGCCCATTTCTGACATGACGGTGCGCACGTCGGCGAAGTCGACGTTGATCAGGCCCGGACGCACGATCAGGTCAGCGATGCCCTGCACGGCGCCCTGCAGCACGTCATTGGCGGCACGGAACGCCTGGATCATGGTCGCGTTGCGGCCCAGCACGGTGATCAGCTTCTCGTTCGGAATCGTGATCAACGAGTCGCAGTGCTGGCTCAGTTCCTCGATGCCCTTCAGCGCAACCTGCATGCGGCGACGGCCTTCGAACGGGAACGGCTTGGTGACCACGGCCACGGTCAGGATGCCCATTTCCTTGGCCAGCTGCGCCACCACCGGCGCCGCACCGGTGCCGGTGCCGCCGCCCATGCCGGCGGTGATGAACACCATGTCGGCGCCCTGCAGGGCGTCCATGATGCGCTCACGGTCTTCCAGGGCGGCCTGGCGGCCCACTTCCGGGTTCGCGCCTGCGCCCAGGCCCTTGGTCACGTTGGTGCCCAGCTGCAGCTGCAGCTTCGCACCGCAATTCTTGATGGCCTGCGAGTCGGTGTTGGCGGTGATGAACTCCACGCCGTCCACCGCCGAGTTGACCATGTGCGCCACGGCATTGCCGCCGCCGCCGCCCACGCCAACCACCTTGATCACCGCATTGGGTGCCATCTTTTCGATCAGTTCAAAATGCGCCATGTCCGTGTCCTCGTTGTATCCGCTTTCGATGGCATGGGCATTCGGGCGTCCTGCCGTCCTGCTGCATGCCGCCGTTGCGGCTGTGTGGGTTGTGTGTTGCCGGTGTTGCGTTGTGTTGCGGGTGTTGCATCCGGGCGATGCCCGGCGTTAAGGGTTCCGCGTCAGAACTCGCCGCGGAACCAGGTCTTGAGTTTCTTGAACATGCTGCCGGCGCGCCCGGTCGGCAGCGATGGCCGGCGCGGATGCTCGATCTGGCTGCCCATCAGCAGCAGGCCCACGCCGGTGGCGTGCACCGGGTTGCCGACCACTTCGCCCAGGCCGGTGACGTGCTGCGGAATGCCCACGCGCACCGGCATCTGCAGCATCTCTTCAGCCAGCTCGACCACGCCTTCCATCTTCGATGCACCGCCGGTGAGCACCATGCCCGCGCGCACCAGCTCTTCGAAGCCGGAGCGACGCAGTTCGGCCTGCACCATCTCGAAGATTTCCTCGTAGCGGCCCTGCACTGCCTGCGCCAGCGAATGGCGCGGCATGCGCCGCGGCGGGCGATCACCCACCGACGGCACCTGGATGCTCTCCTCGGCAGTGGCCAGCTGGGCCAGGGCGCAGGCGTAGCGCACCTTGATCTGCTCGGCTTCCGGGGTCGGCGTGCGCAGCATGTGCGCGATGTCGTTGGTGACGTGGTCGCCGGCAATCGGCAGCGATGCGGTGTGGCAGATCGCGCCCTGCACGAACACCGCGATGTCGGTGGTGCCTGCGCCCATGTCGACGAGCACCACGCCCAGCTCGCGTTCGTCGGCGGTCAGCACCGCCACGCTGGAGGCCAGCGAGGACAGCACCAGATCATCCACCTGCAGGCCGCAGCGCTGCACGCACTTGCTGATGTTGGCGGCGGCGGACTGCGCGCACACCACCAGGTGCGCATGCACTTCCAGGCGCACACCGGTCATGCCCACCGGGTTGCGGATGCCTTCCTGCGAATCATCCAGCACGTACTCGCGCGGGATCGCATGCAGGATCTTCTGGTCAGCCGGAATCGCCACCGCCTTGGCAGCGTCGAGCACGCGGTCCAGGTCGCCCCAGGTCACCTCGCCATCGCGGATCGGCACGATGCCCGGCGAGTTCTTGCACTGCACATGGTTGCCGGAGATCGAGGCGTAGACCGAACGGATCTCGCAGCCGGCCATCAGCTCGGCCTCTTCGACCGCACGCTGGATCGACTGCACGGTCGATTCGATGTCCACCACCACGCCGCGCTTGAGGCCGCGCGACTCGTGCGATCCGATGCCGATCACTTCGATCGGGTTGCCCGGCGAATACTCGCCCACCAGCGCCACCACCTTGGAGGTGCCGATATCCAGGCCGACGATCAGCGATTTGTCACCCTTGCGATTCATGTCCTTTCCTGCGTCCTTCTTGCCGGGGTCGCCGGCGCGTCAGCCGGCGCGGCCGGGGTGCCCCAGCTCAGCGTGAAACCATTGGTGTAACGGAGATCGGCGCGCTCGATCGGCGCAGCCTGGTTGGCCAGTTGTGGCAGCACGCGCACGAAGCGCTGCAGGCGCGAACGGGCGTCATCGCGTCCGACCACCACTTCGGTGCCATTGCTCAGCACCAGCGACCAGCTGCCGCGCGCGTCCATGGTCAGCCGGCGCACGTCGACGCCGGCAGGCGCGAACAGCGCGCGTGAATCGTTGTACAGCTTGACCACTTCCTCGGTCTGGCTGTCGGGGCCATCCAGCTCGGGCAGCTGCAGGTCGGCCAGCTTCTTCGGCGTGGGGAACAGCTTGCCCTGCTCGGACAGCAGGCGACCCTCGCCCCAGCGGGCGAAAGGCTTGTGCTCGACCAGGGTCACTTCCAGCACGTCAGGCCACTGCTTGCGCACCTGCGCGCTTTCCACCCACGGCAGCTTCTCCAGTGCGTCCTGCGCATCCTGCAGCTTGACGGCGAAGAACCCGGCACGCGCATACGGCAACAGCACCTGCTGCAGCTGCTCGGCCGGCACGCGCTTGAATTCACCGTGCACGCGCAGCTTCGCCAGCGGCCAGCGCTCGGCGCCGACCCAGCCATTGACCACGGCCACCACCGGCAGTGCCACCACCGACAGCGCCAGAAGCCAGACGAAGATGCGCAGCACCGCGTTCATGCGTGGCCAGCCTCCAGGGTCTGTTCAAGCACGCGCCACACCAGCTCCTCGAAGCCGATGCCGGCCTGGCGGGCCGCCTTGGGCACCAGCGAGTGGCTGGTCATGCCGGGCGCGGTGTTCACTTCCAGCAGGAAGAAGCGGCCACTGGCCCGGTCACGCATCACGTCCACGCGCCCCCAGCCACGGCAGCCGGCGGCGCGGAACGCGGCCAGCGCGATGCGACGGATCTCGTCCTCGGCCTCGCCGTCAAGGCCCGGGCACAGGTACTGGGTATCTTCTGCGATGTACTTGGCGTTGTAGTCGTACCACTGGCCCTTGGGCACGATGCGGATCGACGGCAGTGCGACGTCGCCAAGGATGCCGACGGTCAGCTCGTCGCCGACCACCATCTGCTCCATCAGCAGCTGGCCGTCGTAGCGCGCGGCCAACGCCACCGCCTCGTCCAGGCCGGCTTCGTCGGTCACCCGGCTGATGCCCACGCTGGAGCCTTCGTTGGCCGGCTTGACCACCACCGGCAGGCCCAGCTCGCGCGCCTGTGCGTGGACGGTCTCGGCAGTGACCTTCCGGTACTGCGGGGTGGGTAAACCGACCGAGAGCCACACCTGCTTGGTGCGGATCTTGTCCATGCTCAATGCCGAACCCAGCACGTCCGAGCCGGTGTACGGCACGCCGAAGGCGTCCATCAGGCCCTGCACGATGCCATCCTCTCCGCCACCGTTGTGGCCGTGCAGGATGTTGAACACGCGATCGATGCCGCCGCCGGCCAATGCCCGGGCCAGGGCCGGAATGCCGTCCACGGCGAACGCATCGACGCCGCGCGACTGCAGCGCCTCCAGCACGTTGCGGCCGGAATCCAGCGACACCTCGCGCTCGCTGGAGGTACCGCCGAGCAGCACGGCGACGCGACCGAACGCGGCCGGGTCGGTACTGCGCAGCGGCGGGAAGGTCAGCGTGCTCACGCCTCGCCCTCCGCCTTGAAGCCTTCCACTGCGATGTGGGTGGCGACGGCGCCGATATCGCCGGCCCCCATCATCAGCAGCAGGTCACCATCCTGCAGCACGTCCGGCAGCACGCTCGCCAGCTCGGCGGCCTTGCCCACCACCACCGGCTCGCTGCGGCCGCGGGCGCGGATGGCGCGTGCCAGCGCATGCGAATCGGCACCTGCGATCGGCTCCTCGCCTGCCGGGTAGACCTCGCTCAGTACCAGCGCGTCGACGCTGGACAGCACTGCAGCGAACTTGTCGAACTGGTCGCGGGTGCGGCTGTAGCGGTGGGGCTGGAACGCGACCACCAGGCGCTTGTCGGCCCAGCCGCCGCGGGCAGCGGCGAACACCGCCTCCAGTTCGCTCGGGTGATGACCGTAATCATCGATGATCCGCACCCTGGCACCGCTGGCGGTGGTGACTTCGCCCAGGTCATTGAAGCGACGGCCGACGCCGGCGAAGGCCTCCAGCGCACGGGCAATTGCATCCGGTGCCACGCCCAGCTGCCAACCGACCGCAGCGGCGGCCAGCGCGTTGAGCACGTTGTGCCGGCCCGGCAGTGCCAGCACCACTTCCTGGCTGGTGCCCTGCGGCAGGCGCAGGGTGAAGCGCATGCGCGAGCCCTCCTGCACCACGTTCTCGGCGCGCACGTCGGCCTGCGGGCTCATGCCGTAGCTCATGACGTGGCGCGGCGTCCTAGCGGCCAGTGCAGCCACTTCCGGATCGTCGATGCACAGTACCGCCAGCCCGTAGAACGGCAGGCGCTGCAGGAACTCGGCGAATGCGGCCTGCACCCGGGCGAAGTCGTTGCCGTAGTTTTCCAGGTGGTCCGCATCGATGTTGGTGATGATCGACATCAGCGGATTCAGGCGCAGGAAGCTGCCATCGCTCTCATCGGCCTCTGCCACCAGCCACTGCCCACCGCCCAGCTTGGCATTGGCGCCGGCGGCCAGCAGCTGGCCACCGATCACGAAGGTCGGGTCCAGGCCGCCCTCGCTCAGCACCGCTGCCGTCAGGCTGGTGGTGGTGGTCTTGCCATGGGTGCCGGCCACGGCGATGCCGCGCCGGAAGCGCATCAGCTCGGCCAGCATCGCCGCACGCGGCATGATCGGAATGCGCTGGCTGCGCGCCTCCATCAGCTCCGGGTTGTCTTCGCGGATCGCGCTGGACACCACCACGCAGTCGGTGCCCAGCACATTGGCCGCCGAATGGCCACGCATGATGCGTGCGCCCAGGCCGGCCAAGCGGCGGGTGGCCGCATTGTCGGCATTGTCCGAACCGGACACTTCATAACCCAGCGTCAGCATCACTTCGGCGATGCCGCTCATGCCGGTGCCGCCGATGCCGACGAAGTGCACGCGCGGGAAGGCGCGCACCAGGTCGTTGGTGTCGTGCAGGCGACGGATCATGCGCGGCCTCGCGCAGGGCAGGCGCGCTGGCATGCCTTCTTCATACAGCTTCCTCGAGAATGATATCGGCGATGCGCTCGGCGGCATCGACCTTGGCCAGGGCACGCGCGGCTTGCGCCATCTGCATGCGGCGGCCGGGATTTTCGGACAGATCGCGCAGCAGTGCGGCAATGCCGTCTGCCAGCGTTCCGTCCTGCTTCAGCAAAACCGCCGCGCCGCGCTCGACCAGATACTCCGCGTTGCGGGTCTGGTGATCGTCGACGGCGGCGGGGAATGGCACCAGCACGCTGCCGACACCGACCGCGCACAGCTCGGCCAGGGTCGATGCCCCGGCACGGCACACGACCAGGTCGGCCCACGCGAATGCCTCGGCCATGTCCGCGATGAACGGCGTGATCTGCGCCTGCACGCCCGCCTTGGCATAGGCCTCGACCGCTTCGGCGTGCAGCTTCTCGCCGCTCTGGTGGCGCACCTGCACCGGCACTTCCGCACCGAGCGCTGCGATGGCCTGCGGCACGCCGCTGTTGAGTGCGCGCGCACCCTGGCTGCCACCCACCACCAGCACGCGCAACGGACCGTGGCGATCGGCGAAACGCTGTTCCGGCGGCGCGATCGCGGCGATCTCCGCGCGCACTGGATTGCCCACCGCTTCTTCACCCTTGGCGAAGGTGCCCGGGAACCCGGTCAGCAGGCGGCGCGAGTAGCGCGACAGGATGCGGTTGGTCATGCCGGGTGCGCGGTTCTGCTCGTGCACCAGCAGTGGCAGCCCATGCAGGCGGGTGGCCATGCCACCGGGTCCCGAGGCGAATCCGCCGAAGGCAATCACCGCACGCGGCTGGCGACGGCGGATGATCATGCCGGCCGCACGCAACGCGCGCATCAGCCGCCACGGTGCGCCCAGCAGTGCCAGCTTGCCCTTGCCACGCAGGCCGGTGATGGACAGCGTGTCGATCGGAATGTCGTGCTGCGGCACCAACCGGGTTTCCATCGCGCCTTCGGCGCCCATCCAGGTGACCGGCACGCCACGCTCGCGCAGCACGCGGGCCACGGCCAGCCCCGGGAAGATATGCCCGCCGGTACCACCGGCCAGGATCATCACCGGGCGCACATTGTGGTCGGCGGCGCTCATCCGAGCCTCCCGAAAGTCGGTTCGACGCGGGACTGCAGGCGGCTGGTGCCACGCACGGCAGGGCCCGCGCCGGCAGGCGCGTCCGCGCCCATCGGCAGCGACCCCGCGGACGGGGCGGACGGCTCTTCGGCCGGTGCGGTGGCAGCATCGTCGCCGCCGCCGATGCGCACGGCCTGGCGGCGCTCGGCACGCTTCAGCTCGTAGGACACGCGCAGCAGCAGGCCCATCGCCACGCAGGTCATCAGGACCGACGAACCGCCCGAGGAGATCAGCGGCAGGGTCAGGCCCTTGGTCGGCAGGATGCCCAGGTTCACGCCGATCGAAACGAAGGTCTGCATGCTGATCCACAGGCCGATGCCGAAGGCGATGTAGCCGGAGAAGTGGCGCTTCATTTCCACGCAGCGCATGCCCAGCCAGAAGGTGCGGCCGACCAGCAGCGCGAACAGGGCGATGATGACGCAGGTGCCCATGAAGCCGAATTCCTCGGCGGTCACCGAGAAGATGAAGTCGGTATGTGCTTCGGGCAGGTAGTACAGCTTCTGTACCGAATTGCCGAGGCCGACGCCGGTCCACTCGCCGCGCCCCACCGCCATCAGCGCGTTGGACAGCTGGTAGCCGTCGCCCTGCTGGTCGGCCCACGGGTCCAGGAACGAGGTGATGCGGCGCATGCGGTACGGCTCGATGATCGCCAGCGCGCTCATGCCGACCAGGCCGATGATCACCGGCATCGACATGCGCGGCATGTTGACTCCGCCCAGCACCAGCATGCCGGCCGTGATCGCCAGCAGCAGGGTCGACGAACCGAAGTCGGGCTGCAGCAGCAGCAGCACCACCAGCGCACCGGCCACGCCCAGCGGCTTGAGCATCGCCGGCCAGGTCGCGTTGACCTCGTCGCGGAAGCGCACCAGGTAGCTGGACAGCCAGACGATGTACAGCACCTTCACCGCTTCCACGGTCTGGAACTTGGAGACCCCCAGGTTGATCCAGCGGCGGGCACCATTGACGCTGCTGCCCAGACCGGGAATGAACACCACCAGCAGCAGTGCGAAGCAGCCCAGCAGCAGCACCTGGTTGTACTGCTCGATGGACTTCAGCTCGGTACGCGCGGCAATGGCCGCCAGCACGATGCCGATCGCCAGGAACACCAGGTGGCGGTTGAGGTAGTAGAACGGGCTGCTCATCAACGCGATCGAGCTCGACGCCACCATCACCACGCCCAGCCCGGTGAGCGCGAGCATCGCACCCAGCAGCCACTTGTCGTAGCTGCCTTCGATGGCTTCGAGGCGTGTTGCCTGGCGGGACAGGTCGTTCATCGTCAGCGCACCTTCAACGTGGCCAGGCCGATCAGCACGAGCACGACGGAGATGATCCAGAAGCGCACGATCACCCGCGGCTCCGGCCAGCCCTTCAGTTCGAAATGGTGGTGGATCGGCGCCATGCGGAACACGCGCTTGCCGGTCAGCTTGAACGAGGCGACCTGGATCATCACCGACAGGGTCTCGATGACGAATACGCCGCCCATGATCACCAGCACCAGTTCCTGGCGGGTGATCACCGCGATCGTGCCCAGCACCGCGCCCAGCGCCAGCGCGCCGATGTCGCCCATGAAGACCATCGCCGGATAGGTGTTGAACCACAGGAAGCCCAGCCCGGCGCCCGCGATGGCGGCGCAGATGATGACCAGCTCACCGGCACCGGGAATCTGCGGGATCTGCAGGTAGTTGGCGAACACCACGTTGCCGGAGGCGTAGGCGAACACGCCCAGCGCGCAGGCGACCAGCACGGTGGGCATGATCGCCAGGCCGTCCAGGCCATCGGTCAGGTTGACCGCGTTGGAGAAGCCGACGATCCAGAAGTAGGCGATGGTCACGAAGCCGATGCCGGCCAGCGGCAGCGCCACCGACTTGAACATCGGAATGTAGAAGGTCAGTGCGGCAGGCACATCGGCGGTATAGAACAGGAACAGGCCGGCGGCCAGTCCGAAGATCGACTGCAGCAGGTACTTCCAGCGCGACTTCAGGCCGTTCGGGTCGCGGCGGACGATCTTGATCCAGTCGTCGTACCAGCCGATCGCGCCGAAGCACAGCATCACGGCCAGCACCAGCCAGACGTAGCGGTTGCGGAGGTCGGCCCACATCAGCACCGACAGGGTGACGGTCAGCAGGATCAGCGAACCGCCCATGGTCGGCGTGCCGGCCTTGGAGAAATGGGTCTGCGGGCCGTCCTTGCGGATCGGCTGGCCGCCCTTGAACTGGGCAAGCTTGCGGATCATCGCCGGGCCGAGCCACAGCGACAGGAACAGGGCCGTCAACGCGGCAAGGATGGCGCGGAACGTCTGGTAGTTGAACAGCCCGAACAGGCTCTCCAACTGCTGCAACCATCGAGCCAGTTCATACAACATGCGGGGATTCCTCTCCTTGCGCCAGCAGCGCTTTGACGATCGTGTCCATGGCGCTGCCACGGGAACCCTTGACCAGGCAGCGCACGCCGGCGTGCAGCTCGTCCTTCAACGCCTGCGACAGCGCGTCATGGGTGGCGAATTGGCGGCCGCCTTCGCCGAACGCGGCGGCGGCGGCGGCACTGAGCGGACCGAGCGCATACAGGCGCTTCAGCCCTGCGGCGCGCGCGCGGACGCCGGCCTGCGCGTGCAGCGACTGCGCATCCGGGCCAAGCTCACGCATGTCACCCAGCACCAGCCAGCCCTCTTCCGGGGCGGCCGCCAGCGCATCGATGGCGGCGGCCAGCGAACCGGGATTGGCGTTGTAGCTGTCGTCCACCAGCACCGCACCATTGCGCAACTGGTGGGCGATCTGGCGTCCGGGCACCGGCTGTGCGTCGGCCAGGCCGGCGGCGACCCATGCCAGGTCGATGCCGGCGGCCAGCGCCAGGCTGGCGGCAGCAAGCGCATTGCTGACGTTGTGGCGGCCCGGCAGGCCCAGCACCACGCGTGCTTCGCCCATCGGCGAGACCAGCGTGAACTGGCTGCCCTGCGCACCGGCGCGGATGTCACGCGCGGTGATGTCGGCGGTGTGTTCCAGGCCGTAACGCAGCACGCGGCAGCGCGGCGGGACGCCGACGAAGTGCTGCTCGAACCAGCGTCCGTAGGCATCATCGACATTGATCACCGCCACGCCGTCGGCCGGCAGTGCGGCGTAGATGGCGCCCTTGGTGGTGGCCACGCCGAGCAGACTGCCCATCCGCTCGAGATGCGCAGGCGCGATGTTGTTGACCAGCGCATAGCGCGGGCGGGCGATATCGGTCAGGTAGGCGATGTCGCCCGGCTTGCCGGCGCCCATCTCGTAGATGGCGTAGTCGGCATCTTCCGGCGCATCGATCACCGCCAGCGGCAGGCCGATCTCGTTGTTGCGGTTGCCCGGGTTGGCATAGACCACCTTGTGCGCGTGCTGTGCCACCTGTTGCAGGATGGCCAGCAGCAGGCTCTTCACGCTGGTCTTGCCGTTGCTGCCGGTGATCGCGAACACCTCGGTGCTGCGGTCGCGCTGCATGCCCGTGGCGATCTTCGCCAGCGCCAGTTCGCTGTCGGCGACCAGCACCTGCGGCAGCTCGACCGGCAGCAGGCGCTCGACCAGCAGCGCGCTGGCGCCACGGGCCTGCGCGTCGGCGGCGAAGTCATGGCCATCGAAGCGCTCGCCACGCAGGGCCACGTACAGGCTGCCCGGGCCAAGACTGCGGGTATCGTTGCTGATGGCATCGATGGCGACATCGTCGCCGTGGATCTCGCCGCCGGCCCAGTGCGCGATCAGCGACAGCAGGGTGCGCTTCATCGTGCACCCTCCGCCGCCAGCACACCGGCCTTGGCAGCCAGTGCAGCGGCCGCCACTTCGGTATCGTCGAAGTCGTGGCGTACGCCCTTGATCTCCTGGTAGGGCTCATGGCCCTTGCCGGCGATCAGGATGATGTCGCCGGCACCGGCGCGCTTCACGGCCAGGCCGATCGCGCGCGCACGGTTGCGCTGCACGGTCACCGCGCCGGCATCGGTGAATCCTGCAAGGATGTCGGCGACGATGCGGTCACCGTCCTCGCCACGCGGGTTGTCATCGGTGACGATGACCTGGTTGGCCAGCCGCTCGGCAATGGCCGCCATCTGCGGGCGCTTGCCGGTGTCACGTTCACCGCCACAGCCGAACACACAGTACAGCGTGCCCTGCAGATGCCCGTGCAGGCTGTCCAGTGCCTGTTCCAGTGCATCCGGCGTGTGCGCGTAGTCGATGACCACGGTCGGCAGGCCCTGCTCGCCGCCAAGGCGGTTCATGCGGCCGCGGATCGGCTGCAGCGCCGACACTACCTCGGCGATACGCGGCAGTGACTGGCCCTGTGCGTGCAGGGTGCCGGCCACGGCCAGCAGGTTGTCGACGTTGAAGCGGCCCAGCAGCGGCGATCGGACAGCTGCGCGCTGTCCTTCGATCACCAGGTCGAAGGCGATGCCACGGCCATCAAGCTGCAGCGCGTCGGCGAGCACGACGGCGCCGTCGGTACCGCGCGAGCTCAGGCCGATCGGCAGCACGCCGGCCGGCAGGTCGGCGAACAGCTGACGCCCGAACGCGTCGTCGAGGTTGATCACCGCGGCCTTCAGGCCAGGACGATGGAACAGGCGGGCCTTGGCCGCGCCGTAGCTGGCCATGTCGCCGTGGTAATCGAGATGATCGCGGGTGAGGTTGGTGAACACGGCCACGTCGTAATGCACGGCATCGACGCGGCCCTGGTCCAGCGCATGTGAACTGACTTCCATCGCCACCGCACGCGCACCCTGGTCGCGCAGCTGCGCCAGCAGGGCATGCATCTGCAGCACCAGCGGCGTGGTGAAGCCGGTCGGCTCGACCGCGCCGTAAAGTCCAGCACCCAGCGTGCCGATACTGCCACTGGGCGTTCCCAGCAGATGCCAGGCCTGGGCCAGCAGCTGCACGGTGGACGTTTTGCCGTTGGTACCGGTGACACCCACCATCGCCATTGCCCGCGACGGTGCACCGTGGAACTGGTCAGCCATTGCGCCCATGCGTGCGCGCAGGCCCGGCACCGCGATGGCATCGGCCGGTGCGGGCAGATCGTCCGGTGCCGGTGGCTCGAACAGGATCGCGCCGGCGCCCGCCGCGCGCGCCTGATCGACGAAGCCCAGGCCATGTGCGCCGAAGCCGGCGATGGCCACGAAGGCATTGCCGGGGCGTACGGCACGGCTGTCCAGCACCAGGCCGGTCAGAACGGGATCATGGCCCGCCAGGGCCACGTCCGGAAGCAACTGCGAAAGCAACATCGAAGGGCTCATTGCGTGCCTCCCGTGGCGGGCGGCGTCTGGACCTGCGCGCTGGGCAGCGCGGCATCGAATTCGGCGGCGGCATCAACCGGCAACGCGGTCTCGGCCGGCGGGGCCGGCAGGATCGAGGCCGAGTGCCCCATCTTTCCGGACTGCTGCGCGGCCAGCCACGACTGCAGGTCGTCCAGCGGCACATCCATCAGGCGCAGAGTGCCTTCCATCACGTTGTGATAGACCGGCGCCGACACCAGGCCGCCGTAGAACTTGCCGGCCTGCGGATCATTGATGACGATGACAGTGGCGAAGCGCGGGTTGGTGGCGGGCACCACGCCGGCGAACAGCGCGTTGTAGTGACCGCGCTCGTAGCCGCCGGGGCCGGCCTTGCGCGCAGTACCAGTCTTGCCGGCGACGTGGTAGCCCAGGACCGCCGCCTGCTTGGCGCCGCCCTGGGTGACCACCGTTTCCATCATCGCCACCACCTGCTTGGCGACGTTCTCGTCGATGATCTGCTGGCCTTCGTTGCGCTGCCCCTTGACGAAGGTCGGTGCGATCAGACGACCACCGTTGGCCAGCGCCGAGTACGCGGTGGCGATCTGCAACGGCGTGACCGACAGGCCGTAGCCATAGGACATGGTGGTCTTGGTGGTTCCCGACCAACGGCCCGGACGCATCACCACACCTCCCGACTCACCCGGGAAACCGCTGTGCGGTACCGAGCCGTAGCCGAAGCGCCGCACACCGTCATAGAAGGTCTGGTCGGGCATCTTCGCCGCGACCTTGGCGGCACCCACGTTGGAGCTGCGGGTGATCACGCCGGTCACGTTCAGTACCCCGTTGTTGCGCGGCACGTCGCGGATGGTGAAGCGGCCCAGGGTCATGTAACCCGGATTGGTGTCGACGATGGTGTCCTTGGTCACCACGCCTGCCTGCAGCGCGGTGGCGATGGTCAACGGCTTCATCGTCGAGCCCGGTTCGACCAGATCGGTCACCGCGCGATTGCGGCGCGAATCGGGCAACGCACCGGTCAGCGAGTTCGGGTTGTAGGTCGGCAGGTTGACCATGGCCAGGATCTCGCCGGTGGTCACGTCCATGATGACCATCGAACCGCCGGCCGCCTTGTTGGCCACCAGCGCATTGCGCAGTTCCTTGAAGGCCAGGTACTGGATGCGGCGATCGATGCTGAGGGTCAGGTCCTTGCCCGGTTCGGCGGCACGCAGCAGATCGCTCTCGACGGTCTCGCCCTTGCGGTTGCGGATCACCCGCTTCGCGCCCGGCTTGCCGCGCAGCCATTCGTCGAACGCCAGTTCCAGGCCTTCCTGGCCGCGGTCGTCGATGTTGGTGAAACCCAGCACATGCGCCATCGCTTCGCCCTGCGGGTAGAAGCGGCGGAACTCGCGCTGCGCGGCCACGCCTGGAATCTTCAGCGCGACCACCTTTTCTGCCTCGTCCGGATTGATCCGGCGACGCAGGTACATGAATTCCTTGTCCGACTTCTGCGACAGGCGGCTGCTCAGCTCGTCCACCGACATGCCCACGGCCTGCGCCAGTTCGGGAATGCGGTCAGGGGCGCGCAGCAGGTCCTGCGGGTTCACCCAGATCGAGGCCACCGGGGTGGAGACCGCCAGCGGTTCGCCGTTGCGGTCGGTGATCATGCCGCGCGAGGTCTTGATCGGCAGCTCGCGCAGGTAGCGGGCCTCGCCCTGGCGCTGGTAGAAATCGCTGTTGATGATCTGCACGTAGGCCGCGCGGCCGACCAGCGACACCGAACACAGGCCGAGCGCCAGTGCCACCCAGCGCAGGCGCTGGCGCAGGTTGAAGGCGTTGCGTGGACGGTTGCGGCCGGTCTTGCTCATGGGCGCACCACCACTACGTCGGCGGCTTCGGGGAACTTCATGCCCAGCTTTTCACGGGCGATGCGGTCGACGCGGTTGGCTTCGGCCAGGGTGGCCTGTTCCAGCTGCAGGCGGCCGAATTCGATGTTCAGGTCATCGCGCGCACGCTCGGCGCGCGACAGCTCGATGAACGTCTGCCGGTGGCGGTGGCGCACGAACACCACGCCGATCGCCGAGGCCACGGTGGAGGCCAGCAGAATGATCAGCAGCAGGCGGCTCATGCGTCGGCCTCCCGCTTCTGGGCCACGCGCAGCACGGCGCTGCGCGCGCGCGGGTTGGCGGCCAGTTCGTCGTCCGTGGCCTTGATGGCCCCGCCGATCAGGTCCAGGGTCGGCACGAACGCGACCGCTTCAGGCAGGCGGCGGTTGGCAGGCGGCGCCTTGGCCAGACGGTTCATGTACTGCTTGACGATACGGTCTTCCAGCGAATGGAAGCTGATGACCGCCAGCCGGCCGCCGGGCTTGAGCCGCTCCACCGCCGCGTCGAGCCCGGCCTCCAGATCGGCCAGCTCGCGGTTGATGTGGATGCGGATGGCCTGGAAACTGCGGGTGGCCGGATGGATCTTGTCCTTGCCACGGGGCATCACCGACGCGATCAGTTCGGCCAGTTCGGCGGTGCGGGAGAACGGCTGCTTCTCGCGGCGGGCAACGATGGCGCGGGCGATGCGCCGGCTCTGCCGCTCTTCGCCGTAGGTCCACAGCACGTCGGCGATCTCGCGCTCTTCGACGCGGTTGATCCACTGCGCGGCACTTTCGCCGCTGTCCGGATCCATGCGCATGTCCAGCGGGCCGTCCTTGCCGAAGCTGAAACCACGTTCGGCCACGTCCAGCTGCGGTGAGGACACGCCGAGATCGAACAGCACGCCATCCAGGCCTTCGGCCGTCTCGTTCCACTGCAGCAGCTGGGCGAAGCTGCCACGGAAAATCGACACGCGCGGGTCCGGCGCGAAGTCGCGCTCGGCCACAGCGATGGCTTCCGGATCCTTGTCCATGACCAGCAGGCGTCCCTCCGGCCCCAACTGGGTGAGCACGCCACGTGCGTGACCGCCACGACCGAACGTGCCATCCAGATAACGTCCGTTTTCGATCACCCTCAGGCCGTCCAGGACCTGGGTGTACAGGACCGGCAGGTGCACCGCCGGCGACTGCGACACCGGAAGGTGACCGGCCTGCGCTTCTGGGCGCATCCGGGCACCCCGGCTCACAACTTCAGGTCGAGCAACCCATCGCCCAGATCCTCGTCAGACAACGTCTGCTGGATCAGGGCACGATGCGCCTGCTCGCTCCACAATTCGAACTTGTCGCCCATACCGAGCAATACCGCCTTCTTTTCTATGCCCACCGCACCGCGGTGGCTGGCGGGAATGCTGATACGACCGTTGCCGTCCAGCTCCAGGTGGGCGGCCGAGCCGACCAGCTTCTGCTGCAACAGGCGCACGACGCGCTGGGTATTGGGCTTGGACATGACATCGTCGCGGACCCGCTCCCATTCGGACTCGGCATACAGCCACAGGCAGCCGGCTTCGAACGGGTTGTAGGTCAACACGAGACGGTTGTTGCTGGCGCGCGCGACGAGGTCGCGGTAAGCGGTGGGAACCGCCATGCGCCCCTTGTCGTCAACTGTGATGGCCGTCTCGCCCTGAAACACGACGCCTGCACCTTGTCCTTCGCCCGGTGAAACATTGAACCACGAAAACCCACAAAACACCCGGATTTCCCTCTGATGCCCACCTTAGCAGCGAGCGAAGGGTTGTCAACAACTTTTCCGCAGGGAAATCGCCAGCCACATCAATGGCTTGCAGCAACCTTTAGAGAATTGTTCAAGGCTTATCCACAAGTTGCTGATCCGTCTCAATTTTTGAGATTGAACGGAAGTTCAGGCCTGTGCAGGGGGCGTGAAACATCGCCCCCGCATTCATCGGGAACTGGCTGAAAGCGGCGCCAGACTGCGCAAACCGGGCACAATGACGTCATGTGCCTGCTTGCTCTTGGCTGGATGCACCATCCGCGCTGGCGGCTGGTGATGACCGGCAACCGTGATGAGTTCCACGCCCGCCCCACTGCGGCGCTGGCCCGCTGGCAGGATGAGACCTCCGTCATCGGCGGGCGCGACCTCCGCTCCGGAGGAGGCTGGGCCGGCGTCGGTGCCAGCGGCCGGATGGCGGTGGTCACCAATGTGCGCGATCCGCTGGCCGCCCAGACCGGTCCCTCGCGTGGCGCGCTGGTGGCCGACTTCCTGCGTGGCCGCGACCCGGCCGCAGTGCATATCGACCGCTTGGCGGCCGTGGCCGGCGCCTACGCCCCGTTCAACCTGCTGCTGGCCGATAGCGACAGCCTGGAGTATCTGGGCAACCACCCTGCCGAACGGCAGCGCCTGGGGCCGGGCGTGCATGGCATGTCCAACGGTGCACTGGATGCCCCCTGGCCGAAGACACAGCGGCTGATGGCGGCGCTGACGGCCTGGCTGGAAGAAGACGGGGTCAGATCTCCTTCGCAAAGCGAAAGGGATCTGACCCCGGACCTGACCCCGCTATGGACCGCGCTGGCCGACGAACACCGGCCTGCCGACAGTGACCTGCCGGACACCGGCATCGGGCTGGAACGCGAGCGCTGGTTGAGCCCGGCCTTCATCCGCGGCGACGACTACGGCACCCGTGCCAGCACCGTGCTGCTGATCGATGGTGATGGCCACGGGCAGATCCATGAACGCCGCTTCGGGCCGCAGGGCGTATTTGTTGCCGGAAGCCGCATCGACTTCTGAGCGGCGGGCAGGATGCCGCCGGGCATGGCCTGGCGCTACAAAAGTGAATGGAGGCGGAGCCGGCCGATAAGCCGGGTTCTGTCGTGGACAGTCATTCCTCTAGGCGTTACGTCACCGCAACGCTCAAGCAACCTACCCGGATCCAACGCGGGCCGCGCCAAAGGATCCCTATTTGGTCTTGCTCCAGGTGGGGTTTGCCGTGCCGGTCTGTTACCAGACTCGCGGTGCGCTCTTACCGCACCATTTCACCCTTACCGGCCTTCCGAAGAAGACGTAGGCGGTATCTTTCTGTTGCACTTTCCGTCGGCTTGCGCCGCCCAGGCGTTACCTGGCACCTTGCCCTGTGGAGCCCGGACTTTCCTCGGCACCCCGCAAGGGATGACGCGACTGTCTGGCCGGCTCCGCCAGCGCGCATTCTACCGTACGCGGGTGGTTCCTGCCCGGTGGCTGTTCGATGCCGCGCGACGCGCACGCCGGGCATGGCCCGGCGCTACCGGCCGTACAACGCCTTGCGCGGTGCGCCGGTCAGCTCGGCGGCCAGCTTGGCGGCGGTCGACGGCGGCAGGTGCTCGCTCAATGTGGCGTAGACGCGACGGCCATGGGCCAGCTGCGCTTCCTCGTCGTCGCCGGCCCCCTGCACCATCACCACAAACTCGCCCTTGCGCTGGTTCTCGTCGGCTTCGACCGTTGCCAGCAAGGCCGCCAGATCGCCATCCAGCACGGTCTCGAACAGCTTGGTCAGCTCCCGCGCCAGCACCGCAGGCCGCTCACCGCCGAAGATCGCCGCCATGTCCGCCAGGGACTCGGCGATCCGGTGCGAGGATTCGTAGAACACCATCGTGCGCACCTCGCCGGCGAGCGCCTGCAGCCGGTCGCGGCGCCCGCTGGCCTTGGCCGGCAGGAATCCCTCGAAACTGAAGCGATCGCTGGGCAGGCCGGCCACGCTGAGCGCGGCAATGGCGGCACAGGCACCCGGAACCGGGCTGACCCGGATGCCCGCCGCGCGCGCGGCCCGTACCAGGCGGAAGCCGGGATCGCTGACCAGCGGCGTGCCGGCATCGCTGACCAGCGCCAGCGATTCGCCCGCCTGCAGGCGCGAGACCAGTCGCTGCGCCAGGGCGTCTTCGTTGTGCTCGTGCAGCGCCACCAGCGGCTGCTGGATGCCGAAATGGGACAACAGCTGGCCGCTGCGCCGCGTGTCTTCGGCACAGATCGCCGCTACCGAACGCAGCACCTCCTGTGCGCGCGGACTCAGATCGGCCAGGTTGCCGATCGGCGTGGCGACGACATACAGGGTGGGGACACTCATTTCAGCGGTACTCACGGGGCAAGGGTAGAATCCTAGCGTGTACCTGGCCAAGGCCGCTGCCCTCATCGCATGGACCCGATCATGAACAAGCCCGCCGCACGCATCTCCGCCCTTTCGTTGTCGCTGATGCTCCTGGCCGGCTGTGCCACCACCAGCTTCACCAGCGCGCCCGAATCGCCGGCCCAGAGCCAGGCGCTGGCGCTGATCGAACAGGGCAAGCCGCGCGACGCCGCGATGCAGCTGGAGGGCCTGGCGGCCACCCTGCGCGGCAGCGCGCGCAGCAATGCCCTGGCGGATGCAGCCTGGGCGTGGCACCTGGCCGGCGACAGCACCCGCGCGCGCAGCCTGCTGGGGCAGCTCAGCGCCCGACAGCTGTCCGGTGCCAGCCTGCAGCGTTACCAGCTGACCGGCGCCGAGCTGGCACTGGCTGACAAGCAACCCGCACAGGCGCTGGCCCTGCTCAAGGACAATGGCGACAACGTCGCACCCGGCCTGCGCACGCGCTGGCTGCTCGCCCGTGCCCAGGCCCTGCAGGCCACTGGCGATGCCTTCGGCGCCGCCAGCGACCGCGCACGCGCGCAGGCCGGCCTCACCGGCAGCGCGCGCAACGAGAACCAGGCGGCCATTTCAGGCCTGCTTGGCACCCTCGACGATGCCACGCTGCGCAGCCGTGCCGCCGCGCTGCCGGCCAACGATCCGCTGTACAACTTCGCCGGCCGTGCGTTGATCGCCCGCGGCCTGCCGCTTCCGCGTCCGTTCGACCGCGACGGTGCCGCCCAGTTCGATACCAGCAAGCGCCCGCCGGCAATGAGCGATGGCTACCGCCCGCCGGCGAAGCTGGCCGTGCTGCTGCCACTCAGTGGCCGCCTTGCCACCGCGGCACAGCCGGTGCGCGATGGCCTGCTCGCCGCCTATTACGGCGAATCGCGCCGCCGCCCGGACATCAATTTCTTCGATACCGCCGGCACGCCGGCCGGTGCATTGGCTGCTTACGACAAGGCAGTGGCCTCCGGTGCCGACTTCGTCGTTGGCCCGCTGGGCCGCGATGAAGTGGATGCGGTATACGGCCGCCAGCCGCTGCAGGTGCCGGTGCTGGCGCTGAACCGTGGCAAGGATTCACCGCCGGCCGGCAGCGCCGGCTTCTCGCTCGCCCCGGAAGACGACGGCATCGTCGCCGCCGAATACCTGCGCGGCCGTGAGCGCAATCGCGCCCTGGTCATCAGCAGCAGCGACGATACCGGCCGCCGCGCCGCCGCGGCCTTCTCCCAGCGTTTCACCCAGCGCGGTGGCCAGGTGGCCGCCACGGTATCGGTCCCTGAAGCGGTGGGCGATGTCGGCGCCCAGGTGCGCAATGCCGGCCAGGTCGACGCTGTGTTTCTCGCCGTGCGCGCTCCGCAGGCGCGGCTGCTCGCGCCGCAGCTGGCGCTGGCCGGTGTCGGCGGCGCCACCCGCGTCGGCACGTCCCAGCTGACCATCGGCAGCGGCAAGGTGGAGGAAGACGTGGCACTGGACGGCATCGTCTACCCGAATGAAGCCTGGAACGTGCGCAGTGTCTCCGGCCTGCCGTCGGCCAGCCAGGTCGCCAGCACGCTGCCCAGCGCGCGCGGTGCCGCCGGCCGCCTGTTCGCCTTCGGCGCCGACGCGTGGAAGATCAGCAGCTATCTGGACAAGCTGGCCAACGAAGGCGGCCTGGAAGGCGCCACCGGCACCCTGTTCCTCGATGGCAACGGCAACATCCTGCGCCAGCCGGCGTGGTCGACCTTCAGCGGCGGCCGGCCGATGCCCATCGTCGGTGGTCGCTGAGCGCACGCAGCGGGGCTCGGCGGTGGAAACCGCCGCCGAGCTGCACCTGCAACAGGCCGGGCTGCAGCCACGCGCGCGCAATGTCCGTTATCGAAGCGGTGAACTGGACCTGGTGATGGACGACGCCGGTACCGTGGTTTTCGTGGAGGTGCGGTACCGCGCGCGCAGCGACTTCGGCGGCGCTGCCGCCTCGGTCGACCCCCGCAAATGCCGGCGCCTGGTACAGGCCGCACAGTTGTACCTGCAGGCGCATCCTGCACTGGCCGATGCGCCCTGCCGCTTCGACGTGGTCGAGGCCAGCGGCGAACCGCCACAGCTGCACTGGCTGCGCGACGCGTTCCGGCTGGACGACTGCTGATGCCCTCGATCATCACCCACGCTGCCGTGCCGATGCCCGGCGCAGAGGCCGCCTGCAAGGCCATCCACTCCGTACCGGTTGTTCCACGAGATCCAACATGAGCCCTGCCCTGCCCGCTGCCCTGGTTGCCGAACTGTCCGCCCTGCTGGGCACGGAGGGCTGGCGCATGGATGACACCGCGCTGGAGGCGAATGCGCAGGACAACTCATGGCGCCGGCAACGCCCCGCCGCCGTCGCGCTGCCGGCCGACACCGAACAGGTGCAGGCGCTGGTCCGCGCCTGCCGTGTGCACGGCGTGGCCCTGGTCGCGCGTGGCGCGGGCACCGGCACCACCGGGGCGGCGGTGCCCCTGCCGGGCAGCATCGTGCTGTCGTTCACCCGCATGGATCGCATCGTCGAGATCCGTGCCGGTGATCGCTGCGCGGTGGTGCAGCCTGGCGTGCTCAACGGCGCCCTGCAGCAGGCGCTGACACCGCATGGGCTGTTCTGGGCGCCGGACCCGTCCAGCGCGGAGATCTGCAGCGTCGGCGGCAATCTCGCCTGCAATGCCGGTGGCCCACGCGCGGTGAAGTACGGCACCAGCCGAGACAACGTACTGGGGCTGGTCGCGGTCACCGGCACCGGCGAGGTGATCCGCTGCGGTGGTGCCTATACCAAGGATGCCACCGGCTACGACCTGACCCACCTGCTGGTGGGTAGCGAGGGCACCCTGGCGCTGATCGTGGAAGCTACCTTGAAGCTGACGCCGCTGCCGGTCGCGCAGGCCGGACTGCGCGTGCTGTACCGCGATGCCGATGCCGCCTCCGCCGCGGTATCGCGGCTGATGTCGCAGCCAGTGGTACCGAGCCGCCTGGAGTTCATGGACGCGCGCAGCCTGGAGCTGCTGCGCCTCAATGGCGCCGACGTACCGGAGGCCGGCGCGATGCTGCTGGTCGAGGCCGATGGCGACCACGACACCCTGCCCTACCTGCTGCAGGCGCTGGCCAGCGCTGCCGAAGGCGACGGCATGATGGAACTGGACGTAGCGATGGAGGGCCGCGCACGCGACCAGCTGTGGGCGGCGCGCAAGGCACTGTCGCCCGCGCTGCGCAGCGTTGCACCCGGCAAGATCAACGAAGACGTGGTGGTGCCGGTATCGCGCATTCCCGACCTGGTTGCCGGGGTACAGGCGCTGGCAGGCGAGTACAGCCTGACCATCGTCACCTTCGGCCATGCCGGCAACGGCAACCTGCATGTCAACATCCTGTACCACCCGGACGATGCCGATGAGAGCGCGCGAGCGCATGCGGCGCTGCCGAAGATCTTCGCGCTGACGCTGGCGCTGGGCGGCACACTGTCCGGTGAACATGGCATTGGCCTGGCCAAGCGCGATTTCATGGCGCAGGCGTTCACTCCCGCCACGCTGGCGACCATGCGCGCGATCAAGGCCACGCTGGACCCGGATGGCATCCTCAACCCGGGCAAGGTGCTGCCTCCTGCATGAGGCGCCGCCCTGTGCATGAACGCCGTCCGTGTCAGGACGGTAGCGCCGGGCCATGCCCGGCGTTCTCATTCGTCAGGCGAAGTGCTGATAACCACCGTCGGCCACTTCGCCATCCACGTGCACGCCCTGCCCTTCGGCGATGCGGCCAATGCGGGTGAGCGGCAGGTCCAGCGATTCGGCGAGGTAATGCAGTGCGTCGCGCTGATCGGCGGCCGCGGTGAAGCACAACTCGTAGTCGTCTCCGCCACGCAATGCACAGTCGCGCGCGCCATCGCGGCCGAGCAGCTCACGCAGCGCGTGCGAGATCGGCAACGCATCGGTATCGACATGCGCTGCCACGTCACTGCGGCGGGCGATGTGGTCCAGATCGGCCAGCAGTCCGTCGGACACATCCACTGCCGCATGCGCGAAGGCACGCAGGCGCAGGCCGAGGGTCACGCGTGGCGTCGGCCGTAGCAGGCGCTGGCGCAGGCTTTCATAGTCGGCCAGCAACGTGGCCGTGGCCACGTTCAACGCACCCTGTTGCCACAGGCGCAGCGCACCTGCCGCATCCCCCAGCGTGCCACTGACCCAGATGTCATCGCCGGCCTGTGCACGGTCGCGGCGCAGGGCCTGACCACGGCCCACCTGGCCCATTGCGGTGACAGACAACGACAGCGGTCCGCGCGTGGTGTCCCCCCCGATCAGCGCGACGTCATGCTGGTCGGCCAATGCGAAGAAGCCATCGGCGAATGCCTCGATCCAGTCTTCGGACGTTTCCGGCAATGACAGCGCCAGGGTGCACCAGGCCGGTCGCGCGCCCATCGACGCAAGATCGGACAGATTGACCGCCAGCGTCTTCCAGCCGATATCGAAGGCCGGCGTCTCCACCGGGAAGTGCACGCCACTGTTGAGTGTATCGGCGGTCACCACCAGCTGTTCATTCGCGCGCGGCTGCAGCAGCGCGGCATCGTCACCGATGCCAAGCAGCACGTCATCGCGCTCGGCGGTGCGGGCGCGGATACGGTCGATGAGGGCGAATTCGGCCAGGGACATGGGGCGTTCTGCTCTTATGTAGCAGCCGGGCCATGCGCGGCTGCAGTTCGATCACGCGCCACACTACCGGACGCAGCCCTGCCCTGCGCGGTGAGCCAGGCAGGGCACGGCTCTACAGCGATCGGATCAGTGGCCCGATTCGACCTTGCGCCATTCCACGGCGGCGCGGTCCAGCACACCGTTGACGTAGGTGTGGCCGTGTTCGGAGCCGAAGCGCTTGGCCGATTCGATGGCCTCGTTGATCACCACGCGGTACGGCACGTCCAGGCGGTAGCGCAGCTCGTACGCCGCCAGGCGCAGCACCGCGCGTTCGATGGCATCGACTTCCTCGATGCCACGGTCCAGATACGGGCCCAGCGCTTCGTCGATGTCGGTGCGGTTGTCGAGCACGCCGTGCATCAGCGCCTCGAAGTACGCCAGATCGGCGATCTCGCGGGCCTGCTCATGCGCGAACTGGGCGATCAGCGACTGTGCGTTGCCGCCGGAAATCTGCCACGCGTAGACGGCCTGCACGGCACGACGGCGCGCGCGCGAGCGCAGCACCGGATCAATGCCATCGCGGCGGACGGGTTTACCGGAGGGCTTGCCCTGGGTGTTCTTGTTCATGGCAGCTGCTCCAGAAGATTGACCATTTCCAATGCGGCGAGTGCGACTTCTTCGCCCTTGTTGCCGTGGCTGCCGCCGGCGCGGGCCTCGGCATCTTCCACGCGTTCCACCGCCAGCACGCCGTTCAGTACCGGCACGCCGAAATCCAGCTGCACGCGCATCAGGCCTTCGGCGCAGCGGTCGGCCACGTGTTCGTAATGACGGGTGTCGCCGCGGATCACACAGCCGAGGGTGAGGATGGCGGCGTGTTCATGGGCGGCGGCCATGCGTGCGGCGACCAGCGGCAGTTCCCAGGCGCCCGGCACCCGGATCACGTCGATGTTGGCTTCGGTGATGCCGTTGCCGGCCAGGCTCTGGCGTGCGCCGGCCACCAGCGTATCGGTGATGCGGGCGTTCCAGCGGCTGGCCAGGATGGCAAAGCGCGCCGACTCGGGAGTGCGAAGATCGCCTTCGTAGTGGCTCATATGCGGCTTGGGGGACTCGATAAGGGGTAATTCTAGCGTGGATGTGCCCCGGCCGTGGTTGGCGGGGGCCTGGCATCCGCCGGGCATGGCCCGGCGCTACCGGGGTCGGATCCCGCACCGCGGCCTCCGACCCCACGGGGCGACCGTTACAGGGCCACCGTCTCCACCACTTCCAGGCCATAGCCGGCCAGGCCGATCTGCCGGCGCGGCGTGCCCAGCACGCGCAGCTTGCCCAGCCCCAGATCGGACAGGATCTGCGCACCGGCGCCATTGCGGCGCCACTGGCCCACATCCTTGTCCTTGCCCGGCACCACCGGTGCGGGCTGCTGGCGCAGGCGGGCGAGCAGCGCCTCGCCATCGCGCGGCGCCGACAGCACCACCATCACGCCGGCACCTTCGGCGGCGATCGCACGCAGCGCGTCGGTGGCGGCCACGCCGAAATCGTCACGACGCCAGTGCAGCAGGTCAGCCAGCGGATTCTCCACCTGCACGCGCACCAGGGTAGGCGTGCCAGCGTCGGGAGTGCCGCGGACCAGGGCGAAGTGCAGGTCGTGGGCGATGCGGTCGCGGTAGGTCACCAGCCTGAACGGGCCAAACTCGGTATCGATGTCGCGCTCATCGACGCGTTCGACAGTCTTCTCGGTGGCCAGGCGGTAGGCGATCAGGTCGGCGATGGAGCCCATCTTCAGGCCGTGCTCGCGGGCGAACACTTCCAGCTCCGGGCGACGCGCCATGCTGCCGTCCGGGTTGAGGATCTCCACCAGCACGCCGGCCGGTTCCAGCCCGGCCAGCATGGCCAGGTCCACGCCCGCTTCGGTGTGGCCGGCGCGGGTCAGCACGCCGCCCGGCTGGGCGATCAGCGGGAAGATGTGGCCGGGCTGGTGCAGGTCCGACGGCCGCGCGTTGGGCTTCACCGCGGTGCGGATGGTATGCGCGCGGTCATGGGCGGAGATGCCGGTGGTCACGCCCTCAGCCGCTTCGATGCTGACGGTGAAATTGGTCTGGAACTGCGCGGTGTTGGCCTGCACCATCGGCGCCAGGCCCAGGTCGGCGGCGCGGGTGCGGGTCAACGGCAGGCACACCAGGCCACGGCCATGGGTAACCATGAAGTTGATGTCGCTGGCCTTGACCAGCTCGGCAGCCATGATCAGGTCGCCTTCGTTCTCGCGGTCCTCGTCATCGACGATGACGACCATGCGGCCCTGGCGGATGTCTTCCAGGATCTCGGGGATCGGCGCGAAGTTCATGCTGCGCCTCCCTGCAGGTGCCCGCCGACAAGACGTTCGACATAACGGGCGACCAGGTCGATTTCCAGGTTCACCGCACTGCCCACGCCGGAGGCGGAGAAGGCGGTGTTGGCCACGGTATGCGGGATCAGCGCGACCTCGAAGCCTTCCTCGTCCACTTCGTTGACGGTGAGGCTGACGCCGTCCACGCAGATCGAGCCTTTCTTGGCGATGTAGCGCAGCAGCGAGGCCGGCGCGGCGAAGCGCCAGCGCTGGGCGCGCGCGTCATCGTGGATGGACAGCACCTGGCCCAGGCCATCAACGTGGCCGCTGACCAGATGCCCACCCAGACGATCGGTCGGGCGCATGGCACGCTCGAGGTTGATGACCGCGCCCTGCTCGAGTTGGCCCAGCGTGGTCAGGCCCAGCGTCTCGGTGGAGGCATCGGCCTGGAAGCTGTTGGCGTCGAATGCGATGACCGTCAGGCAGACACCGTTGATGGCGATGCTTTCGCCCATCTGCACGTGATCGAACGGCAGGTTGCCGACATTGAAGGTGAAGCGGACATCGCCGCCGATGGACTCGCGTGCGGCCAGACGGCCGACGCCTTCGATGATTCCAGTAAACAAGTAACGTTCTCCGCAGGATGTGAGCGAAAAACGCCGCAAGGCAAACAGGCACGCGCAGGGCATGAGCCCTGTGGCACCGTCTTCTTTCATCCGGACTATGACCGTCGGCTCCGGCCTTGAACCGGATCTGCTGACCCCCGGCCGTGGACCGGGGCGCTCGCGGGCTCGTGCTTGCGCACCTACCGCCGGTGGGGAGTTGCACCCCGCCCTGAAGACGTTTGTGTACCGGCGAACCGGCGCAGCAAGTGTACCAGCCCGTGCTGAACGGGGTGGGATGCCCGGCGCCGCAGCCGTTTCCCGGCGGGAAACGGATCTGACCCCAAGCCTGCCCAGCCTGTGACGGCTGTCTCTCGCATTTTGTAAAACTTTCATTAAAATTCGCCGCGGACGACATGACGTCGCCACGGGCGGCGCCTCCGGCGCGCCCGCCAATGGACTGCAATTCACAGGAATTCCCATGCGCAAGCTCCTGATCATCGCCAGCCTGCTGGCCGTCGCTCCGCTGGCCTCGGCCGCCGAAGGGCTGAGCTACACCTACGTCGAAGGTGGCTGGACCCAGGTCAAGACCGACGACAGCGATTTCAACGACCCGAAGCTTGACGGCGGCTACGTGCGCGGTTCGTTCGCGCTGGCCGAGCAGGTGCACGTGTTCGGCAGCTGGTCGCGTACCAGCAAGAGCTACCACTTCACCGGTGCGTCGGCCAAGTTCGAACTGGACCAGCCTGAGCTGGGCATCGGCTACCACATGCCGTGGACGGACCGCCTGGACTACACCGCCGACATCGCCTGGGTGCGCCAGAACGCCGAGCTGACCGTGAAATCGGATCTGTTCGGCCGCGAACACCTGAAGGATCACACCAACCTGGCCCGCGCCACCATGGGCGTGCGTGGCAAGCCTTCGCCGAAGACCGAAGCGTGGGCCAAGGCCGGCTACATGGATGGCGGCAACGACTTCAAGGGCACCTGGGTCGGCACCGTCGGTGGCCAGATCAATTTCACCCCGACCTGGGGCCTGGTGGGAGAAGTCTCCGGCCAGCGCGATGTCACCCAGTTCTCGGCCGGCGTCCGCGCCAGCTTCTGATTGCCCGATCCTCGTCGTGCGATCGAACGGGCCCCGCAAGGGGCCCGTTTTTTTTCCGCTGCACACCGTTATCTGGCTGCATCGCGCCATCGAAAGCGTGGGCAGATGCGCTAGGCTTGCCCGCCTCTGGACCCGGAATCACTGTCATGAAGACCCCCCTGCGCTCCCTGCTGGCCACTGCACTGTTGTGCGCTCCCTTGTTCGCCAGCGCCGCCTCGACGCAGCTGAGCCCCGAACAGACGTTCGATCTCTATGCCCGCGTACTGCTGGAAGACGACGCGACCGCCACGCGCACGCTCAACGACGCGCTGAAGCCGGCGTTCGAGGGCCAGGATGCCGTGACCCCGAACCCGGGGGCGCTGGCCAAGGCATTGGCCGAACCCTGGCAGACCGTGCTGGCCAGCACCGGCGCCAAGGTCGACGCTGCGGCCACCGAAACCCTGTACGCCAAGGCGCTGCGTGATTCGAAGTGCCGCGCAACCCAGAGCGTGATCGAAGACAACGAATACGTTGAAGACCAGAAGCTGGCGCGGATCACCTACACCTGCCAGGTGCCCGACCTGGGCAAGGTCCGCCCGCTGTTCGCCGCCAGCCTGGCCGACCATGCCAGCCCGGCCTCGCGCAAGCAGTTCACCGACGCCTACACCCAAGCGCTGCAGCGTGGTGCACGCGTGCCGGTCAGCGGCACCTTCACCCTCTACCCGGCCAAGGACAACGGCTACTGGTACAGCGGCAACTTCGATGACTTGGTGGGCACCGTGGCCGGTGCGCTGGCACCGTTCGAAGACTGGATGCAGGACGCGCAGGCGGCCAACGCGCCGAAAGTGACCGGCATACCGGGCTGCGACCTGCTGCTGCAGCAGCACCGCGCCTGCGTGGCGAAGATCGCACCCGACCAGATCAGTGGCGTGGACGCGATGGCCGAAGAGCTGAAGGCCAAAGCGCAGGTGCAGTCGGTCGAGGAGATGACGCAGGAGTGCAAGGCACTGCGCCCGCTGGCCGAGATGATGTGGACCGACGAATGCACCTGAGCCGCTAAGTGGTAGCGCCGGGCCATGCCCGGCGACACTCGAATGCACCTGATCGCGTGATGATGGCATCGCAGCGGGGACATGCGCTGCATGACCCCGTTTGCAACTTGTTGCATTGCTTCACAGGATGCCGGGGCCGATCCTGCAGCACCTTCCCGGCCCCATACATGCGCCTGCTCGCCGCTCTGTCCTGTCTGTTCACCGGCGTGTGCATTGCCGCGCCACACACGCCGGAACAGGAGTACACGCTGCAGGCGCGTGTTGTCCTCCAGCACGATCCGGCTGCGCGCGACCAGCTGGCCCTGTGGGACGCTGCCGCTGTTCCTCGCAACGGAATCGATTGGCAGCGCAGCCTCGACGATCTGCCCACCTGGCTGCGGCAGCAGCACCTCGGCGTCGGTGATGCAGGATGTCACCGATGCACTGCTGGCGCGACTGTCGACGGCCACCTGCGCCGAGGCGTTCCTGCCGCTGGGCAGTCCCGAGATTGGTCGATTCACGCTCGCCTGCGCGTTGCCCGACCCGGCGCCCACGTTCGCGCTTTACCGGGCATTGCGCCAGGCCGGGCCCGGCGGGCAGGCGCAGCACAGCGATGTGTTCTTCAGCGCCTACGCCGTCCACCTTCGCAGTGCGCCGGCGGCATTGCATCGCACCCATGTGGTGGGGTGGTCCTCCTATCGCCATGGCGACGTGCATGAGGCACGTTCAGACCAGCTGTACCAGGCCATTCTGCTGACATTGCTGCCGTTCGAGGCATGGGACATGCGTATCGCGGGGGATGTTCCCCCAATCCTGCTCCACGACTGACCACCCCGGCTACCGCGCGTCCGTCTCGTCCGCCGCCTGCCAATGCTACGGCCGCAGCAGCAGGCGCAGGTCCTCACCCACCTGGCATTGCTCGACCACGCGCAGCCGGCGTTGCTGCTGCATCGCCTCGATGCCCAGCCCGGCCAGCAGCGGGCGGGCCCGGTCACCCAGCAGGGTGGGCGCCTGGTACAGCAGCAGCTCATCCACCCAGCCGCCGCGCAGCAGCGCACCGGCCAGCGTAGCGCCGGCTTCGGTATGCACTTCGTTGATGCCGCGCCCGGCCAGCAGGGTCAGCATCGCGCCAAGATCGAGACGGCCGTCGGCACTGGGCACGCAGGCGAACTCGGCATCGGCGGCATCCGGTGCGCTGACCGCCGCATCGTGCAGGTACAACGTGGGTGCCCCACCCTCGCGCACGCGGCTGCACTGCAGGGAACGCAGGCGCGAATCGAGCACGACGCGCAGCGGCGGCATCACGTCGACGTCCCGCAGGCGCACGGTCAGCATCGGATCATCAGCCAGGACGGTATCGGCACCGGTCAGGATCGCGCCGGCGCGTGCACGCCAGTGCTGCACGTCTTCGCGCGCCGCTGCTCCGGTGATCCATTTGGACGCGCCGTCGGCCATCGCCGTACGCCCGTCCAGGCTGGCGGCCAGCTTCACCCGCAGCCACGGGCGATTGCGCTCCACGCGTGACAGAAAGCCCTTGTTGAGCTCGCGTGCCTGCGCCGCCATCAGCCCTTCGGCGACCTCGATGCCGGCGCCGCGCAGCAGGTCGAATCCGCCGCCATCGACCTGCGGGAAGGGATCACGCAGCGCAGCGACCACACGCGATACACCGGCCTCGATCAGTGCCAGTGCGCACGGTGGTGTGCGCCCGTAATGCGCGCAGGGCTCAAGGGTGACGTAGGCAGTGGCACCGCGCGCCTCACCACCGGCCTCGCGCAACGCGAACACTTCGGCATGCGGGCCACCGGCACGCTGGTGCCAGCCCTGCCCGACCACACGTTCACCATGGGCGATCACGCAGCCGACCATCGGATTGGGGCGGGTGGTGTAGGCGGCGCGCTCGGCCAGACGCAGCGCGCTGGCCATGTGCAGATGGTCGAGTACGGAGAATGGGGTGGTCATCTGGCCATGGTAACGCTGCCGGTGTTGATCCATGCCATCGGTGCCAACCAAGGTTGGCACCCACCAGTGGATGCGCCATCAGTGCCAACCGAGGTTGGCACAGGCCACCGCAGAGGCGGTCAGCCCTTCTTCTTCTTGGCCAGGGCGATCACATCGCCCAACAGCTGCAGCTGTTCGGTGCTGGCCGGCAGCTCGCGTTCGAGTTTTTCGATTTCCTCGCGGAAATCGGCCACATCCTCGAAGCTGCGGTAGACCGAAGCGAATCGCACGTACCCCACGTGATCGAGCTTGCGCAGCTCGTTCATCACGAACTCGCCCACCTTGATCGAAGGCACTTCACGCTCGCCACTGAGGCGCAACTGATGGACCACCGCACGCACCGCCGCTTCGATCTTGTCTTCCGGCACGGCACGCTTCTGCAGCGCGCGATCGAAGCCGGCGCGTACCTTGCGCTGGTCGAAGGCCTCGCGGGTGCCATCGCTCTTGACGATGGCCGGCAGCTTCAGTTCGACGGTTTCCAGGGTGCTGAAGCGCTCGTTGCAGGCCTCGCACTCACGCCGACGGCGGATCGTCGCGCCGTCTTCAGAGACGCGCGAGTCGATGACCCGGGTATCGGCATGTTGGCAGAAGGGGCAATACATGGAACGCCTGGCTCAGGGGACAACCTACATGCCACGGTCATGGCAGCGTCGCAAAGGTACCTGAGAAGGGGCTTTCCGGCAAATTCCATGTGCTGTACGGCCCCCTCGTCAAGGGCAACCCTGCAGCCGTCCCAGATGCACCCCAATACTCGGAAACACCCTGATGCGTGAGGCTGGACAGGCGATCCCTGCACCACCATGCGACCTGCCTGGAAAGTCAGGCGCCCGGAAGGTGAGCAGGCCGCCAGCGCAGCCAGGCCAGATGCGCCGCCGGCAGCAGCAGCGGCGGGCCGAACAGCAACAGGCTGAAGCCCTCCATGCGTTCGGTCAGGCCGACCACCAGCCCGAGCACGACGGCGGGCACTGCTGCCAGCGCGCCCAGCGCCAGCAACGCCCACCACACCCGGCCCACTGCCTGCAGGCCAGACCGGCCCTGCAGCAGGAAACCGGCGCCGATGTACAACCAGGCAACAATGCCCAGCGCCCCGGCGGTGCCCCAGCACACCAGCAGCAGCCGGCTCGGCAGGCGGGTTTCCTGCGTCAGGCCGGAGTACACGCCCACCAAGGCCACGGTGCCTCCCAGCAGCACGCCTGGCAGCCCGAACAGCAGGGCCTGCACGAGGTGCAGGCGCTTGTGCAGACGTTCATCCATACGCTCATCCATGTGCGTTGCTCTCCCTGGGCCGGGGTCGGAGCCCTTCCCCTGCGGGACGGGATCCGACCCCATCAGCCGATCAACCGTAGACCGGGTACTTGCGGCACTGCGCGCTGACGGCATCGCGCACGCGGGCGATCACGGCGTCATCGTTCGGCGCATCGAGGACATCGGCGATCCAGTTGGCCAGATCCACGCAGTCCTGCTCGGTGTAGCCACGGGTGGTCACCGCCGGCGTACCCAGGCGCAGGCCCGAGGTCACGAACGGCGAACGCGGGTCGTTCGGCACCGAGTTCTTGTTGACGGTGATGTGCGCCTTGCCCAGTGCCGCTTCCGCGTCCTTGCCGGACACGTCCTTGCCGATCATGTCCACCAGCATCAGGTGGTTCTGGGTGCCGCCGGAGACGATCTTGTAGCCGCGCGCGATGAGCGTGCTGGCCATCGCCTGGGCGTTCTTCACCACCTGCTGCTGATAGGTCTTGAAGGCCGGCTCCAGCGCTTCCTTGAAGGCCACCGCCTTGCCGGCGATGACGTGCATCAGCGGACCGCCCTGGATACCCGGGAACACGATCGACTGCAGCTTCTTGACCAGGTCCTCATCGGCACCCTTGGCGACGATGATGCCGCCGCGCGGGCCGCGCAGGGTCTTGTGGGTGGTGGAGGTGACGACGTGGGCATGGTCCAGCGGGCTCGGATAGACGCCGGCGGCGACCAGACCGGCGACGTGGGCCATGTCGACGAACAGGTAGGCGCCGACCTTGTCGGCGATGGCGCGGAAGCGCGCCCAGTCGATCACCTGCGAGTAGGCCGAGAAGCCGGCCACGACCATCTTCGGCTTGTGCTCCAGGGCCAGGCGCTCGACTTCGTCGTAGTCGATCAGGCCCTGGTCGTTCACGCCGTACTGCACGGCGTTGAACAGCTTGCCCGAGGCGTTCACCTTGGCGCCATGGGTGAGGTGGCCGCCGTGGGCCAGGCTCATGCCGAGGATGGTGTCGCCCGGCTGCAGCAGCGCGAAGTACACGGCCTGGTTGGCCTGCGAGCCGCTGTGTGGCTGCACGTTGGCATAGTCGGCGCCGAACAGCTGCTTGAGGCGGTCGATCGCCAGCTGCTCGGCGATGTCCACGTATTCGCAACCACCGTAGTAGCGCTTGCCCGGATAGCCTTCGGCGTACTTGTTGGTCAGCTGGCTGCCCTGCGCTTCCATCACTGCCGGGCTGGTGTAGTTCTCGCTGGCGATCAGCTCGACATGGTCTTCCTGGCGCTGGGTCTCAGCGGCGATGGCCTTGGCCAGTTCGGGATCGTAGGATTCGATGCGGACGTCACGCGGGAACATCGGGTACTCCAGCAGGCAGGGAAAGGGGGGGTACGGCTCAGCCCCTGATTGTAGCCCCGCACCGGCCGGCTGGGGCCGAAACGGACGGGGCCGGATCCCTCGAAGGAATCCGGCCCCGTATGGTTCCGAGTGATGTTGCGGGGTCCTCAGCGGCTGCTGAGCACGTACTGGGCGATCACGCCGGTGGCGATGGCCACCAGCAGCATGTTGCCGCGGTCATCGCGGATCCAGTGGTGGCCATGCGGCGGACGGCGCAGGTGGTAGCGCGGATAGTCATTCACCACGTAGATCGGGCCGCGATAGTAGTCGCGGTAGCGGTGCCCCACCTTCCAGCCATAGCCGGGGCCGTAGGCAGGGCGGTAGACCACACGCGGCGGCGGTGCCGGGCGGTAGTAGCGGTCATGGTCACGGTGCCACTCGCGGCGGTCCTGCCGGTAATCGCGCCGGGCCTCACGGCGGTCGCGCTCCCAGTCACGACGGTCCTGTCGCCACTCGCGACGATCCTCCCGCCACTCGCGGCGGTCGTGACCGCGGCCGCGGTGGTCGTCGTCGGCAAATGCCGGGGCAACCGCGCCGAGCGCCAGCACAGAGGCCACGGCTCCGGCCATTACTCGATTGATGCGCATGTCAGACCTCTGCTTGGGTGGTGGTGACCCCATATTGCGCACCGGATCTGAACCGTTTCCGGCTGGAAACGCTTCCCGCTTCAGGACTGTGACGGCGATTCAGGCCGCGGCCAGCCCGGCCGGCTCCCCGTGGCGCGGCGGGTAACCGGTTCCGGCTATAATTGGCGGTATTCCATTCAAGTCTGTGCCCGCTGCCGCACCGGGAAACCTCCCGTGACGGTCGGGCGCAGGGTCGCGCCTACGGAGACCTCATGTCCTCGCAATACATCTACACCATGAACCGCGTGTCCAAGGTGGTCCCGCCCAAGCGGCAGATCATCAAGGACATCTCGCTGTCCTTCTTCCCGGGCGCGAAGATCGGCCTGCTGGGCCTGAACGGCGCCGGCAAGTCGACCGTGCTGAAGATCATGGCCGGCGTGGATACCGATTTCGAGGGCGAGGCACGCCCGCAGCCGGGCATCAAGGTCGGCTACCTGGCGCAGGAACCGGAACTGGACCCGAACAAGACCGTGCGCGAGTCGGTCGAGGAAGGCGTGGGCGAAGTGCTGCAGGCCCAGGCTGCGCTGGAGGCGGTGTACGCCGCCTACGCCGAGGAAGGCGCCGACTTCGACGCACTGGCCAAGGAACAGGAGCGCCTGGAGGCGATCCTGGCCGCCGGCGACGCGCACACCCTGGAAAACCAGCTGGACGTGGCTGCCGATGCGCTGCGCCTGCCGCCGTGGGATGCCAAGATCGCCAACCTGTCCGGCGGTGAAAAGCGCCGCGTCGCGCTGTGCCGCCTGCTGCTGCAGAAGCCGGACATGCTGCTGCTGGACGAACCGACCAACCACCTCGACGCCGAGTCGGTGGAATGGCTGGAACAGTTCCTGGCGCGCTACACCGGCACCGTGGTGGCCGTTACCCACGATCGCTACTTCCTGGACAACGCCGCCGAGTGGATCCTGGAACTGGACCGCGGCCGCGGCATTCCGTGGAAGGGCAACTACACCGAATGGCTGGTGCAGAAGGATGAGCGCCTGAAGCAGGAAGAAAACCAGGAAAAGGCCCGCCAGAAGGCGATCCAGAAGGAACTGGAGTGGTCGCGCCAGAACGCCAAGGGCGGCCGTTCCAAGGGCAAGGCCCGTCTGGCCCGCCTGGAAGAGCTGCAGTCGCAGGATTACCAGAAGCGCAACGAGACCAACGAAATCTTCATCCCGCCGGGCGAGCGCCTGGGCAACATGGTGATGGAGTTCAAGAACGTGTCCAAGAAGTTCGGCGACCGCCTGCTGATCGACAACCTGTCGATGCTGATTCCGCCGGGCGCGATCGTCGGCATCATCGGCCCGAACGGCGCCGGCAAGTCGACGCTGTTCAAGATGATCACCGGCCAGGAGAAGCCGGATTCGGGCGAGATCGTGATCGGCCCGACCGTGCAGCTGTCCTACGTGGACCAGAGCCGCGACAAGCTGGAAGGCAACCACAACGTCTTCCAGGAAATCGCCGGTGGCCTGGACATCCTCAACATCAACGGCATCGAGATCCAGTCGCGCGCCTACATCGGCCGCTTCAACTTCAAGGGCCAGGACCAGCAGAAGATGGTCGGCTCGCTGTCCGGTGGTGAGCGTGGCCGCCTGCACATGGCCAAGACCCTGCTGCAGGGTGGCAACGTGCTGCTGCTCGACGAACCGTCCAACGACCTGGACATCGAAACGCTGCGTGCGCTGGAAGACGCGCTGCTGGAGTTCCCGGGCAACACCTTCGTGATCTCGCACGACCGCTGGTTCCTGGACCGCATCGCCACGCACATCATCGCTTTCGAAGGCGACTCGCACGTGGAGTTCTTCCAGGGCAACTACCGCGAGTACGAGGAAGACAAGAAGCGCCGCATGGGCGATGACGCTGCGCCGAAGCGCCTGCGCTTCAAGGCACTGAAGTAACGCAACAGGAAAGGCCGCGCTCGCGCGGCCTTTCTCCTTCTGTGGGTCGCCCGCTTGCCGGGAGACACCTTCACGAGAAGCCCCATGTCCCTGTTCGAACGCCTGTTCCAGCTGCAGCAGCACGGCACCACCGTGCGCACCGAGCTGCTGGCCGGTGTCACCACCTTCCTGACGATGTCCTACATCGTCTTCGTCAACCCCGAAATCCTCGGCACCACCGGCATGGATGCGGGCGCGGTATTCGTCGCCACCTGCCTGGCGGCCGCGCTGGGCTCCACGGTGATGGCGCTGGCAGCCAATTTCCCGGTCGGCATGGCTCCGGGCATGGGCCTGAACGCGTTCTTTGCCTTCACCGTGGTCGGCGCCGCCGGCCTGCCCTGGCAGCAGGCGCTGGCGGCAGTGTTCATCTCCGGCCTGGTGTTCCTGGTGCTGTCGCTGACCGGCGTGCGTGCCTGGCTGGTATCCGGCATTCCTTCGTCACTGCGCTCGGCCATCGTCGCCGGCATCGGCCTGTTCCTGGCCATCATCGCCCTGCAGAAGTCCGGGGTGATCATCGGCAATGAGGACACGCTGGTGGCGCTGGGCCCGCTCAACACCGCCCCACCGCTGCTGGCACTGGCCGGCTTCCTGCTGATCGCCGTGCTGGAGGCGCGCCGCATCCGTGGTGCGATCCTGATCGGCATCCTGGCGGTCACTGGGGCCGGCTGGGCGCTGGGCGACGTGCAGTACCAGGGACTGGTGTCCCTGCCGCCAAGCCTGGCGCCGACCTTCCTGCAGCTGGACCTGCCGGGCCTGCTGCACCACGACGGCGGTGCCCCCATCGCGGTGCTGCTGCAGGTGGTGCTGGTGTTCGTGCTGGTGGAGGTGTTCGATGCCACCGGCACGCTGTACGGCGTGGTCGGCCGCGCCGGCCTGCTGAAGCTGCCGGGTGCGCAGAAGCGTTTCGGCCGTGCACTGCTGGCCGACAGCACGGCAATCGTCGCCGGCTCCATGCTGGGCACCAGCAGCACCACGGCATTCGCCGAAAGCGCCTCGGGCGTGCAGGTGGGCGGCCGTACCGGCCTCACCGCCCTGGTGGTCGCCGCGCTGTTCCTGGCCGCCCTGCTGTTCTCGCCGCTGGCCTCGATGGTGCCAAGCTACGCCACCGCACCGGCCCTGCTGTTCGTTGCCGGGTTGATGCTGCGCGAGCTGGTGGAAGTGGACTGGAGCGACCTCACCGAATCGGTGCCGGCGGCCCTGTGCGCGCTGGCGATGCCGTTCACCTACTCCATCGCCAATGGACTGGCTTTCGGCTTCATCGCCTACGCCGCGCTGAAGGCCGGCACTGGCCGCTGGCGCGAGGTGCATCCGGCGGTGTGGCTGGTGGCCGTGCTGTTCGTGCTGCGCTTCGCGCTGGAGTAATCAGGGCAGGGGCCCGCTGTCACGGCGGGCTTGTGGTGTACTCATCGCCATGCCGGTCGCAGCTGGCCATCCACGCCGAAACGCCAGCGGCCCTCGGCCCAGCCCCGGCCGAACAGGGCCAGCATCTGCGAATAGTAGGCCGGTGCCTCGGCACGCTGCTGTTCCGGGCTGGGCAGGCTGGCCAGCAGCGACTTCGCCAGCCCCCGCTCGCGCTGTGCCAGCACACAGGGCAGTACAGCCGCGCGGAAACCATAGTTGCCTTCGCCCTGCCCCTGCCCGCTGCGGGTATCGACCTTTTCCCAGAGTGCCGCACCGCTGCGCAGGCGCTGCAGCGGACCGGACAACGCCGCCAGCTGCCGCCGGAACAACGGATCGCGCGGGGCCGTCATGCCTGCCCACGTGTAGCAGCGGATCGCATCGTAGCCGCCCACCGCTCCGTTCACCGGATCGACCACGAAGCGCCCCTGCTGCCACGCCGCCCAGTCCGGTGCATAGCCATGCGGGCTGGTCTGCTCCAGCAGCGTGGTCGCGTTGTCCGCCAGTTCCGCCCAGGGCCCACTGCGATCGGCCGCGGCAAAGCGCCGCAGCAGCGGCAGCGGCAGATAGCTGGGATTGACCCGGGTCGCATCGCCTTCGACGAATCCCTGCGGTCCCGGCAGCAGCATCGGGCCGAGACCGGGCAGCTGCACGACTTCCCTTTCCCGCACCTGCCCCAGCATGCCCCCGGCGATGGCCTGCAACGCAGGACGGTGCCAGAGCCGCCCCGCTTCGAGCAGGGCGTAGGCCAGCCACAGATCGGAATCGGACGCCGGATTGTCGTCCAGTACGCGCCAGCCGCCCTTGTCATCGCGGCCCCACAGCCAGGCCGGCAACCGCTGCCGCATATCGCCCCCGGCCAGGTTGTCCTGGGTCCAGCCCAGAACGCGATCAAACAGCGCCTGATCGTTGTCGACCAGCGCGAAGAACAACGCATACGACTGCCCTTCCGACGTACTGCGCTGGTCGTCCTGGCTGCGATCGATCATGCGTCCGTCGTTGCTGACGCTGCTGTCCAGCAGCACCTGCCAAGCCGGCCAGCGCGGCGCTGCGAGCGCACGCCCTGCGCCCATGGCCAGCAACGGCAAGGCGGCCGTCGCCTGCAGCAGTCGGCGGCGTTGCGGGTCAGCGGAACTCGCCATAGGGCACCAGTGGCGACACGGGCAGCGGCAGGTTGCCCTGCCAGGGCTTGAAGGTATAGCGCAGATAGAGCTGGAATGTGTTCGGCGAGAAGTCACGGCTGCGCTGCAGGGTTCCCGCCGCGCCCAGGACGATGTGATCGCCCAGCCGCCGCTCCACGGCCGCGTAGAGCCGATAGCCGGTGCCGGTGCTGCGGCTGTCGCCGGTGTACAGGCCAGCCTCGTCCAGCGCGAGAGCACCGTACTGCGGCTCCAGCTGTGCCACCACGCGCTCGATCAGCGCCTGGTCCGGGAAGCGGCTGATCGACGCCGTACGCGCGCTGGAAACACTGACCGACCCATCCACCCGCAGCGACCACAGATCATTGCGCCAGGCAAAGCTGGCCGGCAGGCTCAACGAGGCATAGCGCTGCGGGCTGTAGTAGCCGCCCTGGCCCAGCGAGTAGCCGCCCAGATCCTTCTGGTAACGCCAGTACATGGCCGTGGTGCCGACGTCCAGGCGCATGTCCGTACGCTGGATCAGCTTGTGGTACCAGCCGACCATCGCACGCGCACGCGTGTTGTCCGCGACGTTGTGACCGGTCAACCGGTGCCAGCTCCAGTTCGACCAGACACCATTGCGCCCGCCCTCATCGAAGCCCAGGCTGAAGGTGATGCCATTGGCGGTCACCCCACCCCAGGCAATGCCGCTGCGAGGATCATAGGCACCGGCCTGTGACAGCAGGGAGTTGGTCATCGGCCGCCGCGACAGCGTCGCCCCCCAGCCGAGACGGCCCAGATCGCCATTGGCGGTGATGCCTCCCAGCCAGTTGCCGATCACATAGTGGGACGGCGTATGGCCAAGGTCGACATTCCAGCGATCGTCCAGCGTGCGCCAGCCGGCCGCGAACCCTGCGCCGGAACTGCGCCGCTGATGCACGAAGCGGGTACATCCCGGGGCCTGCAGCCGGGAGCCGTCGGCACGCAGCAGCGACAGGTCGCAGCTGCCGAAATCCTCGTCGTAAGTGCCGTCGGCGCCGGTGCGGAACCGCCCTGCGTCGAAGTGCACCTGTTCGATGCGCGCCCAGCCGAGCCCGCCTGCAAACGGCGCATCCAGATGCGCGATGCGGGTGTCGCGCCCGAGGCGGGAAATGCCGGGCGTTCCGTCGCTGCGACGACCGGTATCCTGCATCACCGTCAGCGTGGGATTTTCCTGCTGGTACAGCGTTTCCACGTCGCTGCGCAGGCTGCGCCGCAGCCAGTCGTCCCCCGCGGTCTCGCGACTGGCCAGGGTCAGCGCGCGGTTGTCGCGCGGCTGTGCCTGCGTTGCGGCCAGCAGGCCGTTGTCGGCCATCGCCTGCGCGTACATGTCCAGCGCCTGCTGCGGATCCTCGCGGCGCACCAGTCGCGCCGCGTCGCGCCAGGACTGTGGATCCGGACCGTCCCTGCGGGCCAGCAGCGCGCGCAGGATCGCCAATGCCTTGGCGTCCTCGTGCAGGTCGGTCCAGATGCCGGCCAGCTGGCGCTGCTGGCCGAGCGCATCTTCGGCGACCACCGGGGGCGACAGCCGCATCTGCCGCCGCGCGTTGTCCAGATCGCCGGCACCGATCCAGGCCTGCACCTGGCCAAGCTGTGCATCGACGTTGTCCGGCTGCTCCGCAAGTACCCGCTGGTAATACTGCAGGGCCTGCGGGTGGTCGCCGCGCAGGCGCGCCCAGTCGGCCAGCAGCAGGTTGTTCTCGGCACTGGCCGGTTGCTGTTGCAACAGAGCGATGGCTTCCGGCTCGCGTCCCTGCGCACGCAGCGACCAGAGATGATCGATGAGCTGCTGCCGGCGCAGCCGTGCGGACAGTGCGCGGATATCGTCATCCCATTCCGCCAGCGGCACCGCGTCCAGCACTGCCAGTGCCTGCGGCAGGCGATCGGTGCCGGACAGATACAACGCCTGCGCGTAGCGTGCTTCAGCGCTGTCATTGCGCGCCACCATGTCCGCGACCACCGCATCGGCCTCGGCAGACCGACCCACGGCCTGCAGCTCAACGGCCAGGGCACGGGCGAGCCACGCATCGGCGGGCAGCTCCACGCGCAGCTCATGCCCGAGCGCAAGGGCGGCCTCCGCATTGCCGGCCGCCAGGGCTTGCTCACGTCGTTCGCGCAGGCGACTGATCCGCAGCTGACGCAGATCCTCGGCGTACAACCGGCGCTGCGCGGCCGGCAACGCATCGATGAAGGTCTCCAGACGCTGCGGATCGGTCCTCCCATACAGCTGCACCAACCTGCGGATCACGTTGGCATCGTTCGGCGCCATCCGCCTCGCGGCCTGCAGCTGGCGTTCGGCCGAGGCGTCGTCGCCACGGGCCACGGCAACATCCACCTGCCCCAGCCGTGCGTTGACCTCGCGTGGCTGCTGCCGCCGCGCCTGCGCGTACAACGCATCCGCCTCGTCCAGCCGACCGGCACCGAGTGCGGCATCGGCCTGGTCCAGCAGCAGCCAGTAGCGCGTACTGGCAATGAGGTCGCGCCATTTGTCGCTGCTCTCGCCGACGGGCGTGGCCTGGATCGCGCGTTCGAACAGGCCGATCGCCGACGCGCGACGGCCCTGTCGCATCTGCGCCATGCCCAATCCGCCCAGGAAGGCGGCTTCGCGCGGATAGGCCCGCAACGCCTGCTGGAAGGCACGTTCGGCCTCGGCATCGCGCCCGCGTTCAAGCAGTTGCTGGCCACGCAGACCCGCCCGCCAAGCCGGATCACTGACCTGCCTGTGCTGCTCGGCATAGCGCTCGCGCACCAGGGCGATGTCATTGAAGGTGGGATTGCGGGTGATGAACTCCTGCAGGCGACGCACGCCGCGCTCATCGGCGGGCTGGTCCTGCAGGTACGCCCACTCGGCATCGGCAGCCAGCCCGCGGGCGTCGGGGTTGCGGCCCATGCGCCGCAGCGCGTCGAGCGCTTCATCGTCGCGACCGGCCGCGAACAGCAGCTGCGACAGCGTCTGCAGCAGCCCGGTGTTGCCTGGATACGCCTGGTCCAATGCGGTCAGCTCCCGGATCGCCAGCGCGCGGCCATCCGCCTGCGCGCCACGCAGACGCCAGTACTCCAGCCCCAGCTGCAACCCCGGAGGCGCGTCATTGAACAGGCGGCGGTAGATCGCCAGCGCATCGGCACTGCGGCCACCGGCTGCGAACAGGCGTGCCTGCTGCAGCTCCTGCTGCAGATCGCCCTGGTAGGCCTGCCAGAGGCGATCACCCGCAGCGAGTTCGCGACTGCCCGCACCGACCTGCCGCAATCGTTGCAGCGTCGCGGTCGCATCCTCCACCTTCTGCTGCGACAACTGCACCTCCAGGATCGCCAGCAGGGTGCCACGATCATCCGGTGCCAGCATGCGCAGCCGGGCCAACGCATCTTCGATCAGACTCTGGCGCCCGGTCGCCTCGCCGATGCGTACCTGCTGCAACAACCACTGCCGCTGCTCGGCCGCAGTGCCGCCGGGCATTTGCGGCAGCGCCTGTGCCGCGCATGCGCCGGTCCCGGCCAGACCCAGCAGCACCAGCCGGGACGCCATCAGCAGCGGCGGCGAGGTCCGGCTCATTCCTTGCCCGCATCCAGGCGCCGCGCGGCGACCCAGCGCAGTGCACGCCAGAGCAGGAAGGCGACCATCAGCACCACCAGCGTGGCCAGCACGGCCAGCAATGCCGGATGATCGGCCAGGTGGTACCACAGCAGCAGCCACCACGGCAGCGCGCCCACGTAGTAGTGTTCGCCCACGAACTGGCTGTTGATGCCGGAACTGCGCAGGATCGCCACCGATCCCGCAATGGCTTCGCGCTTGCCGGTGTCGCTGAGTGCATCATCGAGCAGCTGATAGTCGGCCGGATGGCTGGCCGCCAGCGAGACGATGCTGCGCTGTGCATGGCGGGGCGACTGCAGGCCGACGATGGCCGCGAAGGGCGCCTGTGCGGTGACCGCCACGCGGGTGACCGCAGGATCGCCCGCGCGGCTGCCGCGACGGGCCTGCTGCACCGCCAGCTCCGGCGATGACCACTGGCCATTGAGCAGGCGCGTGCGTTGATCGTCGATCAGCAGTGACAGCTGCTGGCTGCCGCGCAGCTCATCCGGCAATGCGCCCAGGACCAGCAGGTCCGCATCCAGCGCACTGGCCTGTTTCCAGTCTGCGGACAGGCGCAACCCGTAGGCCGGGTACCCACTCTGCACGCCCAGGCCTCCGATCAGGTTGAGCAGCAGGCTGACCTGGGCCTCGCTGGCGGACGGCGGCACCAGCACCACGGTTTCAGACAGGTCCGCCATGCGTGTGAACGGGAAGCCGCTGAGCGCGAACGCGGACAGGTCCGGCAGACCCATGTAGTGATGGAAGCCGGAGAAGTCGATGGTCGAATCCTCCTCGATGGCCGCCTGCAGGTTGGGCGGCAGCACGGTCTGGCAGTGGTCGCGCTGGGCACTGCCCATCACGCTGGCAAAGTTGAAGTCGAACCGCAGCTGGTTGCGGTCACCCAGCTTCAGCGCCGGAATCAACAGGCGGCCATCGTCGGCGCCGGCATCGCCAGCGAGCACAGGCAGGCGGATTTCCGCCACACCCTGCTTGCCGGTGCGGCGCACCAGCGGGAAGCTTGAAATGAACTGGTCGTTGATCGCCACGCCCAGCCGCGACTCATCACTGCCAAACGGCGGCGTGTAGCGGTAACGCAGGTTCAGTGGAATGCCCTGGTTGCGCCAGATGAACAGGTCCGGTGGCAGGTTGAGGTTGACCGTGATCGGCTGCGGCGATACCCCGTTGGCATGCAGCTGCTGCGGATAGTCCAGCAGCTCGGCCAGGCGCACCGCGCGATCGGTACGCACCCAGTTCGGCGCGTCGTACGGCCTGCGTGGCGCCAACGGCTTCATTTCGTCGATCGCGACCTGGCGGCCGCGGAACAGGACATTGCCGGCCGCCATCGCCGAAACGGCCTTCTGCAGGTCATCATCGTTGCGGCCGAGCACCAGCAGCAGCTTGCGCTGCGGATCCTCGGGCAGGGCCATCAGCTCGATCACCGGCCCCTGCACAGGCGCATGGTTGGCGATCACCGGCGGGAAGCGGCCATTCACCGCCAGCACCACCGCGTGGCCCTGCTCGGGCAGCGTGCCGAAGCTCACCGGAAAACGGGCCTGCCGCCACCATCCCGCCAGGCTGCCGAAATAGGACGCCATGACCGCCGCAGCCCGCTGCTGCGCCAGCGTGGGCGCCGCTGCAAACACCACCGGCAGTTCCAGCCGCGCGGTGTCGCGCGGATCGAAGAAGGGCAGAGGGAAATTGGCCAGATCATCCTGCATGTCCAGCGGCTGGCCGCCCAGCCTCAGCGTGCTGTTGCTCGAGAGGTTGACCCACAGCGAGCTGTGCGTGGGTTCTTCGCAGATGTCGGTGTAATGGCCGACGAATTCCAGGCGGACCTGGTTGAAATCAGCGATCAGGCGCGCGTCCAGCGGCAGCTTGGCCTGCACGGGGCGCCCCAGCTGGTCGTTGCTGATCGGTACCACGCCCATCATCGCGTCGTTCAGATAGACCCGCAGGTGCGACAGCGTCGGCAACAGCGACGGCGAGGGTGTGAAGCTCAGATCCAGTTCCGCTTCGCGCGCGAGGCGATCGCGGCGCACCTGGAATTCGAACGTGGTGCTGTTGCGGACGCCGGACAGCAGCGTGTCCTGGCGGCGGCCAAGCTGTGCGAAGGTGCTGTGCCGTTGCCAGGGCCAAGCGCTGCCGGCCCAGGTATCGGGCAAGGCCGGTTCGCCGCGCGGCGCGGGCACCGATGCCGCTGTGGTCGGGGTCGGTACCGCAACCTGCGCGGCCGGGGCATCCGGCGTTGAACCGGTGGCAGGCGCCGGCACGGGTGCTGGAGCGCCATTGCCGGACACCACTGGCAGTACCAGCAACGGCAGCAGCAGCCAGCGCAGAGAGGTCGGGATGCTCATGGACGAAGCCCTGGGTCAGCGGCTGGGTCAGCCGGGTGGGAGGGAAGCGGACGTCGTGGTGCGAAACTGGCCAGCCAGCGCAGCAGGCGACCGCTCCAGTGCACCGGGCGGTCGAGATCGAACGGCGTGAAGTCGCCCATCCGCCGATAGCCTTTCCAGCCCAGCACCAGCACGCTCCACAGGCTGCGTGGCAGGCTCTTGGGCTGGTAACCGGCATGCCAGTCCAGCCACGCATCGGCGCGGGCGAATGTGCATTGGGCGAACTCCACGCGCTGGCGCTCGTTGTCGAACTGCAGCAGCAGGCCAAGGCGATGGCCGACGCTGCGCTGTACCCGAGCCGGGAAGGCGAACTCGCGCCGGCCACGCCCGAGCAGCAGGTGTACGCGCGTGCCTTCGGCCAGTTGCGGATCCAGTCCCAACTCCAGGCCGACGCCATCGTTGGAATAGTCCTGCAGCACGCCCCGCAGTCGACGCCCATCGGGTATCTGCAGCGCCATCGGCAGGCGCGTGGTGACCCGGTGGGTGCGCCGCACCTGCTGTACCTCCGCCGCCACCGCCAGCGCGCCGCCGATGATCAGCAGGTTGTACAGCACCCACAACGAACTCACGACCACCGTGCCGCGCTCATCGGCAGGCCCCTCGATGAAACGCCACACGGCGAAGCACAGCCCCAGCACGTTCAGCAGCGCCAGTACCAGGTAGGGGCGCGCCACCCGCCAGTCGAAGCGGTCACCCGCCTGCGTGCCGCCCTTGTCGGTGACATTGAACTTGCCACGGCCGGGACTGAACAGGGCCACGGTGGTCGGCCGCGCGATGTACCAGGCCAGCACGGTTTCATAGACCTCACCCCAGAACGGGCGGCGGTACCGGCCCTGGATGCGCGCGTTGGTCAGGCTGGCGTGGGCCATGTGTGGAACGACAAACAGCAGGATCGCCAGCGCGGGGGCGTAGATGATGTAGACATGCAGCAGGAGGAAGGCCAGCGGCGCGGTGAGGAACACCAGCCGCGGGATGCCCGCGAGAAAGTGCAGCATCGCGTTGGCGTAGCAGAAGCGCTGGAACAGGCTCAGGCCCTTGCCAAGCAGCGGATTGTCGATGCGGAAGATCTGCACCATGCCGCGCGCCCAGCGGATGCGCTGGTTGACATGCGCGCCCAGGCTGTCGGTGGCCAGGCCGGCCGCCTGCGGAATGCGAAGGTAGGCCGAGTTCCAGCCCTGGCGATGCAGGCGCAGGGCGGTATGCGCATCCTCGGTGACGGTCTCGGTGGCGAAGCCGCCGATGGCATCGATGGCCTCACGCCGCAGCACCGCGCAGGAACCACAGAAGAATGCGGCATTCCACAGGTCGTTGCCGTCCTGCACCAGCCCGTAGAACAGCTCGCCCTCGTTGGGATCACTGCGGAACACCTGCAGGTTGCGCTCGAAGGGATCGGCCGAGAAGAAATGGTGCGGCGTCTGCACCAGCGCCAGCTTCGGATCGCGCAGGAACCAACCACAGGTGATCTGCAGGAACGAGCGCACCGGCAAGTGATCGCTGTCGAAGATCGCCACCAGCTCACCGTCGATCAAGGTCAGGGCGTGGTTGAGGTTGCCGGCCTTGGCGTGCCGGTTGTCGCTGCGGGTGATGTAGTTGACGCCGGTCTGCTCGGCGAAGGCACGGAACGCCTCGCGCTTGCCGTCATCGAGAAGGTGGATGCGAAGTCTGTCGGCCGGCCAGTCCAGCCCCATGGCGGCATGGACGGTATGCCGCACCAGTGACAGGTCTTCGTTGTAGGTGGGAATCAGCACATCCACCGTGGGCCACTGCCGGATGTCGGCCGGCAAGGGCGCCGGACGCCGTCGCAGCGGCCAGGCAACCTGTACGTAGCCCAGCATCAGCACCAGCCAGGAATACGTCTCGGCCACCAGCAGCACCAGACCGCAGACCAGGTCGAAGGTGCTGCTCCAGTTCAGGGTGGCGGTATAGCGCCACCAGAGGTAGCGGCAGGACACGGTGATCGACAGCACCACCAGTACCAGCGTCGCATAGCGGCCGGGCATGCGCCGTACCAGCAGCGCGATGACCCATAGCAGCAGCACGAACACGAACTGCGCCAGGTAGCTGAAGGGCTGGGTAATGCACAGCGCGGCCAGAGCCAGCGTAGCCAGGCCGGTGATGGCGGTCAGCGCGTGCCGCGCGCGCGGTGGCAGGTGCTCCAGGCGCTGTGCGAGCCACGCCGCGAGGCGACTGTTGCCGACATCGGCAGGTGCATCACGCATCGCCCGCAGGTAGCGCAGGCGACCGCGTCCTGCCGCTCCGCGCAGCTCGGCGATGCGCTGGCGCCGGGCCTGGGCCAGGCGCTGGCGGCGCAGCGAGGTATGCGGAACCAGCCGCACCAGCGACAGCCATGCGGCCTGGATCAGCAGCCGCAGTGGATCTCCGGGGCGCCAGCGGCGATCACCCTGCAACTGCGGGAACGCACGCCGCAGCCGCGGCGCCAGCGCCTGCCACGCAGGTCCTTCCAGCCTCAACAGCGCCCAGCCCAGCGCCTGCAGCGACCACAGCAGCGCGCACAGTGGCCATGCGGCGTACACGCGCTCACGCAGCCGGTTCCAGTGCAGATAGTGGATGCGTGCGCCCTTCATCGCCCGCTCTCCCGATCCTGCCGCCGCGCCGCCTCGGCCAGGCACCACAATGCCAGGCCGGCGACGTCGGCAGCCGCCAGCGCATCGGCCGCATGCTGCCCCAGCGGCTGCTTGCTGGCCAACGCGGCCGGCACCCGCGCATCTTCGTGCAGAGGCTGAGGCACCAGCATCGACGCGTGCGCATGCAGCCACAGCTGCATCAGATCGCGCTGCACCGGAACCGCCGGGTCATACCGGTTGGCCAGCAGACGGCGCGGATCGTCGTGCTGCCGCTGCAGGAAGACGTGGCTTGCCGGATCGACGCACGCCAAGCGCAACGGCAGCGTACAGCGCGCATATCGGTTGACCGCCGCCGCGTGTGCCGGCAGCCGCTGCGGCAGGTCGAACAGCAGCCAGTCGAACTGCGCCGACAGCACTGGCACGCGATCATTCCAGGTGTCGGGTGCCAGACTCAGCGCCTGCTCGATCTGCAGGGCTTCGGCCGCGCTGACACGGCCGTACGGCAGCACCGCCAGGCCCGGCGCGCAGGCGAAGGCCGCATCTCGCCAGTCGCGGCCGTCCAGCATTGCCCGCGCCCAGCCATCAGCCTCCCGTGCGGCCAACCCGACATGCAGGCCCAGCATCTGATCCGGACTGCACTCGACCAGCAGCACGCGCTGGCCCTGCGCATGCAGCGCCTGTCCCAACGCGGCCAGCACCGTGGTGACGCCTGTGCCGCCGTGCACGCCCTGCAGGGACAACAGTACGCTCATGGCTGCCGCTCCAGCTCGGCCAGCAACGGCCAGCGTGCCAGTGCCCGGGCACGTTCGTTCTGCGCCGAGAAGTCCACGTAGGGCAACCCGGGCATGCCCAGGCTGCGACGCAGCAGATCGATGTCGTCCTCCTCCACCGAAAGCGTGCTGGCAACGGCCAGGATGTCGGCCATCAGCGTTTGTCCTCCGGGTACGGGTTCCAGGCCTGGCTGCCCTGCAGCTGCAGCCAGGGCTTGCCACCGTAATCGATGACCTTGGCGCCTTCGTTCTCCGACACCGAGGGCGTACGTGGCAGCCCCTGCAGCAGGCTGTCCCAGTCGCGCGCTCCCGACGGCGACTGCGCGTTCAGCGCATACACCCGCGACACCAGTTCGGAGAGGGCCAGATAGCTGCTGGGTTCGGGCACATGACGCGGCCCTCCGCTGGCCGGCGTGCCCATCCCGACCAGCTTGACGCCGACCGGCACATGGGTGATCGAGGGGCTGGGAATCTCCCGCATGCCGGGAATCTGCATGCGGTCGCCATGCAGCGCCGCGCCATGCTCGGGCACCACGACGATCATGGCGCGACGGCCACTGCGCTCCACCGCTTCGACGAAGCCTGCCATGTCACCCAGCACCATCTGCGCGCGGGCCTTGTAGTCAGCCGCGTTGGCACGACCGTCGGCGCCGACGATGCGGTTGCCGTCGTGCAGGGAGATCGTGTTGTAGAACAGCGCGACCTGCTGCGCCTGTTCGGCCTGGCGCTGCTTCCACCAGGCGTTCAGCACGTCACCATCGCGGCGCAGCGGCGACTTGTCGAACGCGACCAGCGCCCGGGGAAACGCGCTGATGTCCATCGGCCGTGCCTGCAACCCACCGTACTGGCTCAGTTCGCCGATGAAGTTGTCGAAGTGCCCATCGTGGTTCATCGCCAGCTCGCTCTGGAAACCCAGGCGCTGCAGGTTGGAGAACAACTGGCATTCGGCTGGCACCGGGTCGAACAATGCGGTGTGCGAGGTCTGTCCGCAGCTGGCGCGCAGCAGGCGGATCGCCGCCGGTCCGCTGTAGGCGGTGGCCGAGTTGAAATCGTCGAAGATCAGGTCCATGTGGTCCAGCAGCGTGTTCTGGCGCATGCCGACTTCGTCCAGATCACTCCATGCCAGCGAACAGATGTTGAGGATGATGACGTCGAACGGCGCAGCGCTGGCCGGCGCCGGGAACACCGTCTTCAGGCCCGACTGCTGCTGGTAGAAGGCCGCCAGCCAGGCATTGAGTGTCTCGTTGCTGGCCGGCGCAAGTGCACCGGCAGCGCCGGCAGCGGCGTCAGCACCGCCGGTCGCTGCGGTGGCCTGCGACGTTCCCCAGTTCAGGCCCGCCGGCAATGGCAGTGCCACCACCGCCATGCCCAGCATGCCCAGCACGCTCAGCGTCGTGATGCGCAGCCACGGTTTCAGCAGCAGGTAGGCAACCACCAGCAGCACCAGCACCGCGACCATCTGCCAGTTGATGAAGCGCTGCGCCAGCTCCAGCCAGTAGTCGGCGGAGAAATCGAGCACGCCCGGCTGTGCGAGAAGACGCTGGAAGGGCGGCCACCAGGTGTCCTGGTAGTAGAGCACCACGGCCACCGGCACGGCGACGACCGTGCGTGTGATGCGTGCCCATCGCCACGGCAGTGGCACCAGCAGGGCGGCCAGGAACAACAGGTTGGGCAGGATCTTCAGGTCCAGCGCGCCCATCCAGGCCAGCACCACCTTGGACAGGAAATACAGGTTCCAGCCGCGCAGGTCCGACCACACGAACCGCGATGCGGGCGTCAGCTGTGCGCTCATTGCGGCCTCCGCGCATCGCGCACCCGCACGCCCGCCCGCCGCAGGTGCCGTGGGGGCAGCCAGGACGCTGCGCGGCGACGCATCGCGCGCCACAGCGCGCCCAGCATCACGCCGAACGGAATCATCACCAGCGCACAGGCCGCGATCAGCGTCCACAGCTGCTGGTCGGTGGTCATGCGGAATCTCCCAACCGGAACGGGATGGGGGCGTTGAATGCGACCTCGTTGACCGGGGCCGCGGGTTGCGGCAACGGAACGGCAGGGGCGGGCAGCGTCTCGGATTCGGAGTCGCTGCCGCGGGCATTCATCGCTGCGATGTCGTACTCGGCCAGGCGCTGGTAGCCATCGAACAGCTCGCGCCAGGGCAGCCGGTACAGGTTGGAGAGCGCCTGTTCGACCGCATCGCGGCGGCAGCCGAACAGGAACAGGCGGACCTGGCCGCGGTACACGCAGGCCACATCCCCCTGCCTGCGGATGTTCAACTGCTGCAGGGTCTGTTCCGCGCGCAGCCCGGCCACCGGCTGCAGCGCCAGCACGGCGCTTTCCACCGCGCTGCCGTCCTGATCGATGCGTTCGCCGACGATCTGCCGGAAGCGGTCGGCCGCCACGATTCCATTCACTTCCGGTGGCCGGTGGGCACGGATCAACGGTTCGGGGTCGGCCGCCAGCTGCCCCTGCCAACGCTGCCGCTGCACCGTCTCCAGCAGCGTCAGCAGCCGCGGCAGCGGAGTCGCCGCCGGCACCACCATGTTGCCGCCGCACTGCAGCAGCAGGCGCTCGTCGGCGTAGCGCAGGCACGGTTGCACCTCGCGCACCACCAGCTTCAGCAGGTCGCCGCGCTCGCGGCGCAGCCGATGCAGCAGGCGTGCCAGTGTGTCCACCTGGTCGTTGCTGCGGATCGCCAGCACCACGGTGGCCTCGCGCGCCTGCAGCGCCGAAGGCAGCAGGTCCGCCCAGCCATCGTGGAGCCGCCAGGCGGGCGACAGCGGCGGAGCGCCTTCCAGCACGTCGGCCTCGGCCAGGTACAGATCTCGATCGCCGCCGCTGGCCTCGACCGCAGAGAGCACGCTGTCCGCCTCTTCTGGCACGCGGCGCAACCCGCCTTCTGCCGCTTCGATCGCGAAGGCACGGCGGGCCACCACACCATGGGCGTTGGCCCAGTAATGCAGCAGCAGCTGCAGCGCACCGCGGTGCGGATGCAGCTGGGCGACGCCGGAACAGGTCCGGTTCAAGGCCAGCAGGCGCGGCGCCAGGGTGGCCACTTCACCGTGGCAAAGCAGCAGCAGCACCGTGCCGGCCCGCTCCGCCCAGGCTTGCAGCTGCCGGTTCCATGCCGCCAGCCGGGCATCGCTCCAGCCTTCCAGCGCCGCCAGCGGAAACTGCACCATGCACAGGCGGGTCGCGGCGGTGGCCGCGCGGGGAAGATCAACCGCCAGACCGCGCAGGGTCCGCTGCATGGCAGCGGCCGAGGAACGGAACAGACGCAACCGCGCCGGCCCCTCCCCCGGCGGCAGCTCGGCCAGCATCGCATCGGCGCCGCGCCCCAGCGTCGCCAGCACGGCGTCCTGCACGTCGCTGGCCGAACCCAGCACACCTGCGCCAACCAGGTCGGCCGGCGCGCTTCCGGCCGCGACGACCCAGTACAGCCCACCGCCGTGCATCTCGACGAACTCGGGCGGCAATCCGGCGATGGCAAGATGGGGCGCTGTCATGCCGGGTCCTTTCAGCGGACCTCAGCCGAGCCGACGCTGCGGCAGCGGAGGTGCTGTGTTGGGTGACTCGAATTTCATGACGCGCATCACACTCGTGCTGCGATACGTTCATGGCAGCTCCGATCTTGGTATTTCCGGGATCAAGACGCAGTCAACGTCGCCTGCGGAACAGGCAACGTTGGGGCACAGCGCAGCGGTGGAACGGCCGTTGGCCGCTACTCGTACTGGATGGTGAAAGTCGCCTGTCCGTTCGCGACACCGGCACCGACGGTACCGGCCTGGGTCTGTACATAGCGGGCGCGCAGCGGCAGGGTCATGGTGCTGGTGCCCGGTATGGTGGTGCCGACATTGATCGCCTGGCCGAAGCGCACTTCGCGCTCGGTGGTGCCGTCGCGCTGGACCATCTGGATGCCGATGCGGGTCGCGCTGTTGGCAGCCGCGCTGAGCTTCAGCACGCCCGGCATGTTGGAGCTGTCCTGGTCGGCATCCAGGCGGATGCCGATCTTGCTCTGGTAGGCAGCAACATTGCTGCCCTGGCAGTTCAGGCGGATGTCGAAGTCACGGTTGACCGCGCGCGAACCGACGCCGGTGAACGAGGTGTTGGGGACACTGCCGAAATCCACCGCGATGTTGCGGCTGCCGGCGTCCACCTCGCAGGTCGGGCTGACCACGGTCGTGCCCGATCCCTTGAAGGTGGAGGTCAGCACCGGCCGGCTGGCACCATCGCCATCGTAGTAATAGGTGGTGAAACGTCCATTCGGCGCGATAACGCCCGATCCTGTCTGAGCTGCTGTCTTGATCAGTTCGACACGGAAGCGGCCTCCGCTCAACGAGAGGTTGGTATTGCTTCGCAGGATCAGCGTGTGAGGATAGTAGGTCTGGATATCACCGGAATCGCGATAGACGCGAATGCCAACACCTGCCACGTCGGTTGCGTATACGTTGCTGAATCCTGGTACCGGCGTCTGCTGTGCCGCATTGACGAAGCGACCGCTGGCGTTGCCGCCCCGGCTATCGCAGTAAGCGACGCTGTTGCGTTGATTGATGTTGACAATGAGTTCCTTGATCACGCCGCCGACCGGGGTGCTGGGAAGAATCACGATCTGGCCCATGTCCATGGTCACGTCTTGGGGTTGGAACCCGGACTGGGTGATGTAGCAACTGGCAAACGCAGGCGCCGCCACGAGGGCGCCCGTGAGCACGGCCAGTGCGGCCAGCGCCTTGCGGCCACGGGAATGAATCATCGGCATGCTGCCTCCAGCGGGATGAAGCCGGTCTTGGACGCATCGGCGCCCGCCGGAACCTGGTAATCGACGGTGCAGCGCTGGTCGGCGCCGGCGCCCCACTCCACCTGCAGGCGGCCGTGATCCTGCTCGCTGCGCACATACAGGCGGCCACCCTGGCTGACCATGCCCACCGGCTGGCCCTGCTCGTCCTTGACCTGTGCGCCGAACGGCATGGTGCGGCCATCGGGATTGCGCACCTGGATCAGCAGCGCGTTGCCCTTGCGGGTATCGAAGCGCAGGTAGCTGATGGCACCGGCAAACGGTGCAACCGACTGGCTGCTGCTTTCCAGCTCGACGTCATGCGCCATGCCCTGCGGATCCAGGGTCACGGTGTTCAGGCGGTACGGCGATACGTACGGCACCACGGCGTAGCCGCGACCATCGATGCGCAGGCCCGGTGCGTTGGTCACCTGCGCGTCGCGCGCGCCCGGCGCCTCGACCAGCACCATGGTATCGCCACGCTGCGGAGTGAAGGTGACGCCGCCCGGATGCATGACCACGCTGCCGTTGGCGCCCACCGATGCCTGGCGGAAATCGCTGGAATGGCTGTAGGTCGCGTTCAACGCGGTGTAGCGGCTGCGGTACTCGGCGTTGCCGACTGCGGTGGTGTTGCCCTCGCGGGAATCGGACAGGGCCACGCCGTAGCTGAAGTTGTTGTCGACGCCGGCCGAACCGGTGATGCCCACGCGGCTGTTGTCGTAGCCACCACGGTCACGCGCGCCCAGGTCGGCGCTGAACGACACCGGATGGGTCCCGCGGCCCAGCGGAACGCTCATCGAGAACAGGTACTGGGTGTCGGCCCGGCCGAGGATGCCTTCTTCGGTGCGCAGTGCCGAGAAACCGTAGTTCACCGAGCGCCAGGCGTTGTTGTAGCCCACCTGGTACTGCTTGGAGGTGCCGGAACGGTCGTAGAAGTCACGCACCGAACCGGTGACGTACAGCGCACCGGCACGGCGGCCCAGCGGCTGGTTCAGGGTCAGCTGGAACTGGCTGCGCTGGCGGCCACGGGTGGTCGGGTCGATGCCGCGATCATCCGCGTCGCGTCCGTACAGAGCGTCCTGCAGGCTGTAGTAGCCTTCGGTCGAATAACGATAGGCGGCCAGGGTCAGGTTGGTCCCGGTTTCGCCGATCATGTTGCTGTAGCTCAGGCGCACGCTGGCGCCGGTGTGGTCGCCGTAGTGGTTGAACGACGTACGGGCATGGGTGACATCGGCCGCGAACGCACCGATCCGGGTGGACAGGCCAATGCCGTACAGCAGTGAAACGTAGCCTTCGCTCAGCGCGCTGCCGCCGTACAGGGTCAGCTGGTTGCCGATGCCGCGCTGGTAGGTACCCTGCGCCAGCCAGGGTTCATCGCGCAGCAGCTCGTTGCGGACCTGGCCGGCGGTCACCGAGTAGCGGGAGACGCCTTCGCGCAGCATCTGCGGCACCGAACCGAACGGCACCTTGAACTCGCGGCGGCGGCCATCGGCCTCGATCACGCTCACTTCCAGGTCACCGCCGTAACCGGTCGGGTACAGATCGTCGATGACGAAGCTGCCCGGCGATACGGTGGAGGAATAGATCAGCTGCTGGTTCTGCCGGACTTCCACCCGCGCATTGGTCTCGGCGATGCCGCGCACCACCGGCGCGTAGCCGCGCAGCGAATCGGGCAGCATGCGGTCGTCACTGGCCAGGCTGGCACCCCGGTATCCGATCGACTCGAACAGTTCGCCGGTGGTGTAGGCCTCGCCCACAGTGAGCATGCCGCGGATCTTCGGGATGCCGCGCTGGGCGTAGGTGGCGATGCTCTGCCAGTGGCGGCCGTCGCCCTCGGTCCAGGTCAGGTTGGAATCGTGGCGGAACTGCCAGCCACCCAGGTTCAGGCCGGCATTCAGGCCCAGATAGGCGCTGCGGTTGCGCTGTCCGCCTTCGACGCGGCTGTCGCTGTCGATGGCATTGAAGCTGTAGCCGACGAAGCCGGCGTTGATGCCACGGTCCCACAGCGCGGGGTTGACGTAGCCACGCGCTTCGCGGCGCAGGAACACCTGCGGGATGCTCAGGTCGTAACGCAGGTTGCCGCTGTCATAGACGCCATAGGCATTGGCCATGCGCTGCTGCACCGGCACGCACGTGGAGGTATCGGTCGGCACCGACGGATCCTGCTGCAGCAGCACCGCCTCGCTGTCCACGCCCATTTCCTCGAGCATCGGCAGCGCCAGGCAGGCATCGACGCGCCCCTGTGCATCCGCCTTGAACTGCACGTCGCGGCGGCCCTGCCAAGCGCCATTGACGTAGACGTCCACGCGATAGGTGCCGGCGACCATCGGATTGCCGTTGCTGAAGGCCGCCAGATCGACCTGCTTGGCCTGGCCGGAGAGGAAGCTGGAGTTGAACTGCGCCGACTCCGGCGCACGCGCGGTCGCCGCCCCAGTCTGCGCCATCAGCGCCTGTTCGCCGAGATTGGCCGGGGCAGCCAGCGCCCATCCTGGGCAGGCCACGCCGGCAGCCAACAGGCAAAGCGCCTGATGGATCGACAATGTCAATCTGTTTCCGATCACACTGACATTCCTTCAATTCGCCGCACGGCGGCGGTGGCGGGATGCGCAGGCCCTGGCCAGCGCGGCGCGTTCAGCCCCCGGTGCTGTCGAGGCGGACCTTGTGCTCCACCCGACCGCCGTAATCGTTGATGGTGATGAAGCGCACCTCGGTGGTGCCCGCCGGTGCGGCGAACTCCAGGTTCTGCTTCGGTGCGACCATCGTTCCCTTGTCCTCGACCGCCTTTTCGCTGCTGCCGGTCACGGCATGCACTTCGGCCAGGGTCACGTGGAAGGGGCTCGGGTTCTCCACCCGCAGGCGGTCACCGCTGCGGGTCCAGCGCAGGGCTGCCGGTGCGTCGTTGGCGACGCCCTTCAGGCCCTGCGGCCGATAGAAAAGCTTCAGGCGCGAACGGAACGCGACCTGCAGGTAGTTCTGCTCACCGTTCTCGGCGTTGTCCGGCGACGGCGGCACATCCAGCACGTTCAGCCAGAATACCGACTCGCGATCGGTCGGCAGCTGCGCGCCGGAGAAGATCAGGCGCAGCGCCTGGCTGCGGCCCGGCTCGACGCGGCTGATCGGCGGCGTCAGCACGAACGGGGCATCACTGGTGTCGGCCGTCTGGTTGGCGTCGCCACTGTCGATCCAGGCCTGCACCAGCGCGGGCGAGTCGCCCACGTTGTCGACCTGCACGGTGACTTCGCGCGACTGCGCCGGATAGATCACACGCGTGCCATTGACCACCACGCCTGCCATGGCTTCCTGGCAGAAGAGCAGCGTCGACGCTGCCAGCAGCAGCGCCCGGGGAAAGAGAGCTTTCATCGGAAGTACTACGCTCGAGGTGTGTGGCCAGGGGCCGCGGAGCGCTGGCCGGCGCGTACGCCGGCCAGTGCGGGTACGGCGATGATCAGTTGTAGATGATCGTGTACTTGACGCTGCTGGTGACGTCGCCCGGGGTGGCGGCGGCAGTGGCGTAGTACTCGGCGTAGTAGTTCAGGTTGGCGGTGCCGTCGGTGGCAACGGTCACCCACTGCGAGTTGTCCTGGGCCAGACCGGTGCCTGCGGCCTTCACCGGCAGGAACTGGTTGTTCGAGCCCAGCAGCTGCAGCTGCACGTTGCCGGCAGCGTTGGCCGAAGCCTGGTTGATCAGGCGGCCGCTGTTGAAGTCAACGGTCGAACCCGGCTCGAAGTAGGTGGCGACGTTGCCGGCGCTGCACTTGGTCAGGTTGATGGCGAACGGGGTACGGCCCGCGACGGCACCGGCGGTGGCCAGGGTGTTCTTGGACACGGTCGGCAGGGTAACGGCGAAGTCCTTGCCGCCCGGGGTCGAGATGGTGCAGGTCTTGTCGGTCACCTTGCCATTGAAGGTGATGGTGCCGTCGGCAGCGTTGGCGGCCAGCGGAGCAGCGGCCAGCATGAGAGCCGCGATGATGTTGATCTTGTGCATTGCTTTTACCTAACCCTACTGAAGAGATGGAAGTAGAGGAGGAAGCAAGGAGCACTGCCGGGCTTCAAGACCCATCCTTGCGTCTCACCTGTGGCCGGATTCGGACATACCTACCCCTGAATCCGTGACGCAAGTATATGCAGAACTGTGATGAAAGTCCCATTATTTTTCTGAACAATGGTTTATTGACGCCACAAATGTGACGTGATACGCACTTTTGGCTTGGCGGCCGATGGGGAGTTGGCGCGGGCCGGCAAAGGTGGGGGAACGACAGCAGATGACGTCTTCGACCCCGGTGGCGGGCGCGCCTGAAAGAGGCTGTTTTCAGGCGGCCAGCGCCTTACTTGATGCGCATCACTCTTTGTTGGTGATGGCCCTAGCAGATTCGGATTTTGCCTATTAAAGGCCGTCCGGAGCTGTCGCTAACTAGGACACACCGAACCAGAGAACGTGTCATGAGGACTTCCCTTCTGCTGTGCGTGGCCCTGATGTCCGTCAGTGCGCTGGCCCAGGCCAGCAGTGGCAGCATCCGGTTCAGCGGCCGCATCGCCGAGCCGGGTTGCACGACGGCCCTGTCCCAGGGCGAGCTGAGCCTGGCGGCCTGCCCGCCGTCGGCCAAGGGCTCGACGGTGGCGGTGACCGCGGTGGGCGACAGCCAGGCCGCGACGCTGCGCGATGGCAAGCGCCATGGCCAGCAGCTGGCCGTGTCGGCCAGCGCCATGCGCGTCGGCGACATCGCCTTCTCCGAGCGCTACCGCGTGGAAGCGCCGCAGCAGCAACCGCTGCGGGGCGCCTACCTGGTGGTGGTCGACTACCTTTAAGCCGGGTCCGGCAGTTCAAAGACCTGACGCAGGTAGGCCAGGTAGCCGGGGTCGTCGCACATGCTCTTGCCCGGCGAATCGCTGAGCTTGGCCACCGGCTGGCCGTTGCAGCGGACCATCTTGATGACGATGTTCAATGGCGTCGGGCCCAGATCGTTGGTCAGGTGGGTGCCGACGCCGAAGGCCACCTGGCAGCGACCGCGGAAATAGTCGTACAGGCGCATCACCTTGGCGATGTCGAGCCCATCGCTGAACACCAGCACCTTGCTGCGCGGATCGACCCGGCGCTGCTGGAAATGCGCCAGCATGCGGTCACCCCAGTCGAACGGATCGCCCGAGTCATGGCGCACGCCGTCGAACAGCTTGCAGAAATACATGTCGAAGTCGCGCAGGAAGGCGTCCAGGCCGACCACGTCGGACAGCGCGATGCCCAGGTCACCGCGGTACTCGCGTGCCCATGACTCCAATGCCGCCACCTGCGAATCACGCAGCCGCGGCCCCAGCGCCTGGAATGCCTGCAGGTACTCGTGCGCCATCGTGCCGTGCGGGGTCATGCCGTACAGCCGGGCGAAATGCACGTTGCTGGTGCCGACCAGCTGCGGGCCGAGCGCATCGCGCAGCAGCGGCAGCAGGCGCGCATGCCAGTCGCGCGAGTAGCGACGGCGGCTGCCATAGTCGGCAATGCGGCATTGCTCGAAGCCGGGGGTGTCGCGCAGCAGCGCGGCCTTGGCCTGCAGGCGGCGCTCGCCCTCGGCGAAGTCGGGCGTGGTGGTGTTGCGGAACCAGACTTCGTTGATGATGGCCAGCAGCGGCACTTCAAACAGGATCGTATGCAGCCAGGGCCCGGTGATGTCCAGTTCGATCTCGCCGGGCACCCGGGTCGAGGCACGCAGCTGGATGTACTTGCGGTCCAGGTGGAACAGGCCGAGGAAATCGGCGAAATCGGGCTTCACGAAGCGCAGGCCACGCATGTAATCCAGCTCGGCGTCGCTGAAGCGCAGGCTGCACAGGTGGTCGATCTCTTCATCGATCTGGTCGATGAAGCGGGCCAGGTCGATGCCGGGCGTGCGGCATTTGAACCGGTACTGCACCTGGGCGCCGGGGTGCTGGTGCAGCACCGCCTGCATCATGGTGAACTTGTACAGATCGGTGTCGAGCAGGGACTGGATGATAGGCATGAGGCGGATTATGCGCCCGGCGGGGTGAACCGGGGGGCCCGCCCATGCGCGCCGCCGCCGGACACGCTCGACACTACAGGGATCTGCGCAGCAGTCTCGGCACCAGCAGCAGCGCGTGCGCCCAGATCGCCCCCCAGACCGCCACCTGCACCAGCAACGAGCGCTGTGGCGCCTCGAACCTGCGGAAGTAACGCCACAATCCGCGGTGCTTGTGCCACTCGACGAAGAAGGGCCGCGAACGGCTGGACACGCCGCGGACATGGGTGACCTGCAGGTCGTTGGCGATCGCCACCACCGCGCCCGCCTCACGCGCGCGCCGGCACAGGTCCAGGTCCTCGGCGTGCAACCGGTAACCGGCGTCCCAGCCACCGAGACGATCAAACAGCGTCCGCGGCATCAGCAGCAGCGCGCCGGACAGCGCCGGCACCGGCTGCAGCGTCTGTGCCGGATCGCGCGGAATCGCCAGTTTCGAGCCGCTGCCCGGCGAGCGCAGCATGGCCAGGAAATCCGGATCACGGCGGCGCACCGCCTCATCGGCATGGCCGTGCTCATCCACCTGCTCGACCCCGAGCAGACAGTCACCGAGCACGTGCGCGCGGTCGCGCAGCCTGGCCAGGGTTTCCGGCTCGACCATCAGGTCCGGGTTGATGAACGCCAGCCACGGGCTGTGCGAATCGGCCGCGCCCTGGTTGTTGGCGGCGGCGAAGCCCGGATTGTCCGGGTTGCCGATGAAGCGCACGCGCGGGTCGTGGCTGGCGTGCCGCTGCACGATGTCCAGCGTGCCATCCACCGAACCGTTGTCGATCACCCGGATTTCCGCCACATCCTGCGACTGGCGCAGCCGCGACAGGCAGGCATCGATGGTGCTGCCGCTCTGGTAGGTAACGACGATGGCGGCAATGGCGGCATTCAAGCGGTTGGCTCCGACGCGGACGGGACGAACAGATCGCCCTGTTCGCGCGGCATTATCGCCTGCTGCATCCGCTGCTGCAGGTCCGCGCGCAGTTCGTGCAGCGGATCGTGCATCAGGAAGTCGGCCAGGCGTGGCACCCAGCCAGGCCACCGCGCGGCCAACGCCTCCAGATCGCCATCGCGGCTGACCGCTTCGCCGGCGCGGCTGACGAACGCGTTCTCGCACAGCACGTTGCGCCAGCCCAGGCCCGCCATGCGCAGGCTCAGATCGACCAGCGCAGCGTTCCAGCCGGCGTAGCTTTCCACGTCCAGTCCGCCGGCACGGCGACGTGCATTGCCGCGCACCAGTACCGCATGCGTGACCGCCGATGGCAGCTCCGGGTGCAGGGTCGGCAGTGCGGCGCAGGTCTGCGCCAGCAGCGCAGTATCGGTGGGCTCGGCATTGATCTCGCCCAGCCGGGGCCAGGCCGCGGTCTCGCCTGCATTGCACCAGGGCGTGGCGGTGGCAATGGCCGCATCGCGGGCGAAGGCGTCCTGCAGCTGCTGCAGCCATCCCGGCGCCGGTACGCTGTCCGGTGCCAGCACGGCCACATCGAGCCCCTCGCAGGCACGCAGCATTTCATCCAGATGGGCCACCTCGCCTAGCGGCCGGGCGCGGCGGGTGTACTCGGCCTGCAGTGGCGTGTTCGCCAGCCAGTGCTCGACGACCGCCTGAGCGCGTGGTCCGGTCTGGGCATCGTCGGCCAACCAGACCGCGGTACCCGGTGCCGTACCGGCATCAAGTGCGGCCAGACACCGGTCCAGCGCCGCATCGTCCACGCACAGCGGCAACAACACGATCGCCCCCATCCCGCCTCCGTGGTTGTCGGTGGCCACAGCGTAGCACCGGGAGGGTGTTGGCCGGGTTGCACCCGGCACGTGCAGAGGCCGGAGCCGAAGCGGGGTTCATGGAAACGGCGGGTGTCGCCCCGCCGTAACCCTCTACTTCTTTGCGCGCGGCTGGTTCAGCGGCTCCATCGCCCGGAAACGCTCGCTGTACTCGTCGGTCAGCGTGCGCGCTTCCTGCGCATTGCGAACGATGCTGGGCGTCAGCAGCACGATCACCTCCGAACGACGGCTGGTGCGGCTCTTCTGCCCGAACAGTGCGCCGATCACCGGAATCCGGCTCAGGCCAGGAATGCCGCTGCTGCCGTCGGTGGCCGAGTCGGTGATGAGACCGGCCAGCATGATGGTGTCGCCGCTCTGTACGGCGGCCTCGGTAGCCAGCTTCTTGGTGGAAATGCGCGGGTTGCAGTTGCGCTCCTGCGGATTGCAGTTCTCCGGCACGTCCGACGCGCTGCTGACTTCCTGCACGATGTCCAGGAACACCGTGCCGTCTCGGGTCACGCGCGGGCGCACCTTCAGGATCACGCCGGTATCGATGTACTGCACCGAGCTGTAGCTGCTGGTGCCGACGCCGGTGTTCACCGTGGTGGTGCTGATCGGCACCTTGTCACCCACGTTGAGCGTGGCCTCGGCGTTGTTGCGCACGAACACCGACGGGGTCTGCAGCAGTCGCACATCGGTGACCTTGTCCAGCGCGCTCACCACCGCTGCACCATTGTGGCCGGTGAACGCCCAGCCCAGGCCTTCGCCGCCGGTCGCGGCACCGGCGAAGCTGCTCCAGGAGCCACCCGCCGCGGCAGGCAGGGTCACACCGCTCAAGGCTCCCGTCAGTGCACGCCCGGCCACGGCGTTGTCGAAGAACCAGTTCACGCCGTACTTCAGGTCGCCATCCAGAGCGACCTCGGCCACCTGGGCTTCGATGTGTACCTGCAGTGGCATCACGTCCAGCTTCTCGATCACTTCGCGGATCGAGCGCCAGGCCTGCGGCGTCGCGCGCACCAGCAGCGTATTGGTTTCCTCCACTGCCGACACGCCGACCCGGTCGCCTTCCACTTCCAGGCTGACGCTGACGTTGCCGGACTGGCGCTGCGGCAGGTTCAAGCTGCCATTGCCGCCACTGGAACTGCTGCCCAGGGTCGAGCCGAAGCTGCTGCTGTTGTTGTTGTTGTCCATGCCACGGTCGCTGTCGCTGTCCAGCTGCGACGGAATGGCACCCGGGGCCAGCGATGCAGGGCTTGAGCCGCCCCGCTTGCCGCTGCTGGCGAACGCCTCGCTGAGCCGCTCGGCAAGATCGCGCGCCTTGATGTAGCGCAGCTCATGGGAGAACAGGCGGGCACTGCCACCCGCGGTATCGATGCGGTCCAGCCATTGCTGGATCTGGTCCAGGTAGCGCACCTGCGGGGTGATCACCAGGACCGCGTTGGCGTTCTCCAGCGGCAGGAAACGGAACATGCCGGCGCTGGGCGTCTTGCTCTCCTCGCCGAACACCTTCTCCAGGTCGCTGGCGACCTGCTCGGCTTTGCCGGACGTGATCGGGAACACGCCCACCGACATGCCCGACAGCCAGTCCACATCGAAGATCTCGACCGTGCGCAGGTAGTTCTCCAGCTCGGCACGGGTGCCGCCGAGGGTGATCACGTTGCGGCCGCTGTCGACGTTGACGATGGCGTTGGGCCGCGCGTACGGCTCAAGTACCTTCTTCATCTCGGTGGCGGAGATGAACTGCAGCGGCACCACCCGGACCTCGAAGCCGCGCGCGCTGGAGGCCGGTGCGGTGCTCGGCGCGACAGTGCCGGCCAGCGCCTGGTCGGCGGCAACGATGTTGTAGCGCCCACCGCTGTACACCATGCGCGCGTTGTTCCAGCCCAGCACCATCTCCAGCAGGTTCAGCGCCTGTGCCGGCGAGACCGGCTTGGGCGTGGCCAACGTGACCGTGCCCTGCACCCCCGGCGCGATCACATAGTTCTGGCCCAGCATGTCACCGAGGATCGCCTTGACCACGGCATGCAGCGATTCGCCCTCGAAGTTGAACGTGGCGCTGCCGGTGCCGGCCGCATGCAATGCCGGCGACGGTGCGCGCGCGGCCTCGCGATTGATCATCGTGCCGGTGCCACGGCGGATGACCGCCTGCGGTGCCCCCTGGCTGTCGGCCGCCGCATCGGCCTGGACGTCCGCTGCGGCCTGGCCGGCGCTGGCCGCAGGTTGCAGGGCGCCCTTGCGCTGCACATGGGGGCTGGAGACGGTACCGCAGCCCACCAGCAGCGCGAGCACGAAGGACCAAGGAAGAAAACGCAGGCTCATGCTCTCACTCTACCGGTTGGCGCCATTGCCCGAAGGCGGCGGCGACTGTTGTTGCTGTTGCTGTTGTTGTTGCAGCTGGCGGCGGCGGGCCTGGATGCGCTCGCGGATGGCCTGCATCTGCGCTTCGCTGGGCCCGTTGCTGTTGGCCGGCGGCGGGGGTGCGGCAGCAGACGCCGGCGCGGGTGTGGCGTCGGCTGCACGTTGCGGTGCGGTCGCCGCCTGTGCCGGCGCGGCCTGCGCCGGCAGCGGCACTACCGGCGGTGGCACCGGCACGCCCGGTGCGGGTGCACCGGCACTGCCGCGCAGGACCGTCGGTGGCTCCCCGCCCTGCCCGTTGAACACGGCAAGTTCCAGCACCTGGCTGCCGCCCGGGCCGATCACCGTCGCCTGGCGGGGCTGCAGCGCGACCAGCTGCCAACCGTCGACCGCGTCACCATTGAGGCGCAGGCGCAGCGAGCGGTTCTGCTCCGTACTGAACGTGGCCAGGCCGAAGTCGTCCGTGAGCAGCACACCGGTCAGGCGCAATGCGGCACTGGCGCTGGGTTCACTGCCGCCCAGCAGGTAAGGGCGCGGCCTGCGGTCTTCGGCGAACAGCGGACGCGCGGCGATGGCACTGTAGCTGTCCGCACTGGCCATCCGTTCCGGAGCGAACGCCGGCAGCACCGGCAGTGCTGCCGCGGGGTCGGCGTCGGCCCCGCCGGCCGGCAGGCGACTGCCCAGTCCGAAACCGGTGGCCAGCCATACCGCCGCGGACCAGCCGGCCAGGGCCAGCAGGAAACCGGTGCGCAGGCTGATGGGCTCACGTTTCATCGGCGACCTCCTCTCCCTCGACGGCCGCCGGTGGCGGCGGCTCGACCGGGGCCGGGGCGGCCGCGGCGGGCTCCGCTGCGGGAGGTACTGCCGCAGCGCCACTGGCGGCACCGGGCAACAGGTAGCCGGCCAGTTCGAAGGAGACGTCCAGGCCCAGCCCGGATTCGTTCGGCGACTGCTGGAAGCGCTGCGCGATGAGATTGAGGTTGTCCACGAACAACCGCGGGCTGCCGGTTTCCAGGCTGTGCAGCACGGTCGCCAGTTCCGCCACGCCGCAGCGCAGGCGTACCTGCATGGCGACACGGACGAACTCGGCATCACGGCGATTGTCGGTCAGCGGCGTGCGATTGCTGATGGTGCAGCTGCGGTTGCCGGGGCTTGCAGTGGCCACCGCATCCTGCAGGCGCGCGCCGAGCGCGGCGGCCGCGGCTTCGGCAGTGGCCTCCTGCAGGAAGCCGGGTTGCCGTTGCAAGGCTTCACGGGTGGCGCGCAGCCGCTGTTCGATCTGGGGCTGCTGCTGCAGCTGCGCCTGCACGCGCTGCTGGCGCTCGCGCAGGGCCGCGACATCGGCATCGATCTCGCGCAGCGGCTGGGTGAACCAAGGGTGCACCAGCAACAGGTAAGCCAGGCCCAGCACCGCCAGCAGCAGCGCCAGCGCCAGCCAGCGGTCACGGCGTGCGCTTGGCATCGGCCGCCTCCGGAGTCGCTGCTGTCGGCGTTGCCGGTGCCGCCGCGGGCAACGGCTGAAGTTCGGCAGTCATGGTGAAGCGGTCCCGGCCGCTGCCGGCGCCGTCCGCCTGCAGCACACCGGTCAGGTTGACCTTGCGCCATTGCGGAGCATCCTGCAGCAGCTGCACCAGCTGCGAGGCTTCGCGGCTGAGCCCGATCAGCTGCAGACCGTTGTTCTCGATGGCCAGCTTCTCCAGATAGGTTCCTTCAGGCAGACGGCGGGTCAGCTCGTTCCAGATTTCCACCGTGCCGGCATGCTGGCGGCGCTGCGACTCCAGGAAGGCCGCGCCGTCGATCAGTGCCTGCAGCTGGGCGCGTTCACTGGCTACACCCCGGGCACTGCGCGCGCTGCGTTCTACGTCCGCACGCAGTGCGTCGGCGGCGGCGCGGCGGTTGTCCAGCAACTGCAGTCCAGCCAGTACCAGCATCACCAGCGCGGCCAGGGCCAGCAGCAGGTTCCAGCGCCGCATCGGATCGGGCCGCGACTGGCGCTGGGCCGGCGGCAACAGGTTGACATGCAGCGTGCCAGCCTGTGCATCGATCGCGTCGACGCCGGCCAGGGCGTCGCCCCACTCGCCCACGCTGGCACGCCAGGCCTCCATCTGGCGCAGCGGCCAGGCCACCAGTTCGACCTGCAGCTGGCCTTCCCCTGCCGCGCCCAGTTCACGCACGTCATAGCTGACCTGGCTGGCCTCGAACGGGGTCTGCCGGTCGATCTCATAACCGACCACCGCGTGCAGCCGGTCGCCGGCCGCCGCCGGCAGCCGCAGGGTGCGACGCAGGACCCGTTCCACCGGCAGCAGCCAGAATCGCGGCAGGCTGCGCAGGCGCGGCTCCAGCACGCGATCCAGTGCGGCCGGAGACGAGGGCCACGGCAGGGTGACCACCGCCTCGCGGCGCTCGCCCGCTTCGCGCCAGACCTGCAGCTGGTCACCCTCGCGCTGCAGCAGCAACCGTGCCTGGGCCCAGCCCAGCGCCCATTGCCAGCGCGCCGGCACCCACGCCAGCAACGAGTGCCGCCACCAGCGCAGGAAACGGCCGGCGCCAGGACCGATCTGGCCCTGCACCTGCCGCAGACTGTCCTGCCAAGCCGTCATCTTGCCGTCATTCCCTGCTCCCAGCGAAGCACTGTGTAGGACCGCCCGGGAATCCCCCCGGAGCCATTGCGAACCACTGCCTGCAACACCGACCTGCGTCCACTGCCGTCGATGACACGGGACTCGATACTATAGGTGCCGCTGCTGCTGGCAAGCGCTGAAGATCCATCCGCCGGATCGCCGTCACGCTCCGGCTGGTTCCGCTGCGCCAGCACGAGGTCGGCATCCAGGCCCAGCGCGGTCAGCACGGGAGCGCTGGCGAATCGCGGATCCGGTCGTGCCTGGCGGCTGTAGAGGGTCAGGTGCGGCAGCATCTTCCGGTACAGCGGCCCGTTCATGCCCAGCACCCGCTGCAGCTCGCCGAGCGTCTCGAAGCGCTTGTTGCGGGGCCCATACGGCAGCCCGGCCGCAGCGTAATCCTGTGCCTCGGCACCGCCGCCGGGCTGCAGCAGGCTGTCCTCGTCACGCCAGTCGACGATCGCGCCTGCCAGCTGGCGCGCGTTGTCCACCGGTTCGCCAAGTGCCTGCAGAAATGCGGTCAGCAGCGCCACGTCGGCCAGGTTCAGGTTGATCTTGCCGTTCTCGTCCAGCACCTGGATCTCGATGCGGGCACCGTCGAACTGCCAGCGATAGGTGCGACCATCGGCCTGCCACGGCGCGCGCAGCGGATCCGGTGACAGCCGCATCAGTGCGTACTCAAGTCCCGCACGAGCACGCTCCTGGCCACGTGCATCGTCGTCGAGCACGCGCTCCTGCAGATGCTCGACGCGGGCGCTGAGCGCGAACGCGCCGACCAGTGCGGTCATCAGCGCGATCAACCACAGCACCAGCACCAGTGCGGCCCCGCGCGACCGCATCAACGCCCCCCTCCACCGCCGCCCAGGCGGGGGGCCACCACCAGGGGCGGCCATGCGGCACCACGGACCGGCACGATCCGCAGTTCCACCAGCAGAGGCAGGCGACGGGTGTCTTCCCAGCGCGGCAGCCACTCGGTCATCTGCCCGCTGCCGGCATCGATGCCGCGATAGCGCATCTCCACTGCTTGCAGGCCATCCACCAGCACCTCGGGCGGGCGTGGTGGCGTTTCGGCGATGCGCTCGCCCTCCTGCAGCAGGACCAGGTCCAGCAGCAGACGCTGCTGCCCGGCCTTGCCGTCCACCTGCAGCGCATGCAGATAGGGCCCGCCGCGTCCGAGGTAGCCTGGCAGATCGGCGACGAACAGCATCCGTTGCTCTTCGCCCTGGAAGAACACCGGCTCGCGGGTCGGGTCAGGCACTTCCAGCGGGCTGCGCATCGCCCCGGCCAGCTGTCGCCGCAGCAGGGCCTGCACCGCGCGCATCCGCTCGCTTTCGGCGGCGATCTGTTCACCCCGCTGGCTGACCGCCATCGCCGAGCGCACGCTGGCGAACGCCAGCGCCAGGCCACCGGCAAGCAGCACGGTCGCCAGCATCACCTCAACCAGAGTGAATCCCGCAGCGCTCCGCTTCATCGCGCGCGCTCCAGGTCCGGCGGCAGCAGGCGCAGGCTGCGCCAGCGCAGCTGTTCGCGCTCGCCATCGCCCCACCGCACCTGCAACTGCAGTTCGGCCAGCCACGGGGCACCCGGCGACTGCGTGGCCGCGGCGTTGCCGGCGCGTGGCTCGGTCCAGGGCTGCACCTGCAGCTCCCAGCGATAGCGCCCGTTTTCCCAGTCGCCCTGCTGCTGCCCCACCTGCAGCGGCGCATCCACGCCCGCCGCAGCCAGCAGCGATTGCGCATGCAGGACGGCGCGCGTGCGCAGTTCGGCCTCGCGCACCTGCCTGGCACCGCCGGACAGGCTGCCCAACAGCAGGGTCAGCGCCAGCCCGAGCAGAGCGAAGGCCACGATCACCTCCAGCAGCGTGAAACCGCGCGCGCGCCGCATCACTGCGCCTGCCATGGGCCGGAGCGGACTTCACCGGTCAACCAGCCGACATCGATGCGCCATTCAGCGGCATCACGCTGCAGGCGGATGCGGCCGCCACTGGAACCGCCATCGGGATGGAACTCGATCACACCCTGCCCCGGCGCAGTGGCCAGCTGCGCCGCACCTTCGAAACGCACCGTCAACTGTGCCGGCAGTTCACCCTGGCGCTGGTTCGCCCCCTGCCAGCGATGCCGTGCCGGCTCGATCACGAACCGCTGCGGTTCGCCGCGCGCGATCGCCTGTGCACGCACCATGCGCAGCTGGTTGGCGATGTCCTTGCCGGCGCTGCGCAGCTGCATGCCGGCGAAGCCACGCGACAGTCCCGCCGCAGTGATCAGGCCGATGGCCGCGATCAGCGCGATCACCAGCAGCATCTCCAGCAGCGACAGCCCCGCCGGGCGCCTGCCGTGCAGGCGCGGTCGGGGCAACCGGCGCGGCAGGAAATACGTCATGCGGGATTACGGCTGGTAGCGGATGTCGGCATCGACGCTGCTGCCACCGGCCTTGCCGTCCTTGCCCAGGCTGATCAGCTCGTACGGCTGGCCTTCGCCGGGTGCGCGGTACTCCAGCGCGTGCCCCCACGGATCGTTGAGGTCGGCCGGCTTGGCGTACGGGCCGAGCCAACCGCCAACGCCGGCCGGTGCGGTCACCAGATCGGTGAGCGCGCCCGGCAGCTTGCCGGTATCGATCTGGTAGTTGTCGATCTTGGATGCCACGGTCTGCACCTGCGCCTTGGCGATGTTGGCCTTGCCCCGGTCGGCACCGCCCAGCACGCGGCTGGCCACCAGGGTCAGCACCGCGCCGATCAACACGATGACGATGATGATCTCCAGCAGGCTCATGCCCGACTGGTGCCGCGCGGCGGTGAAGGACAGGCGGATGGGTCGACGGTTAGCGATCATGATCGGTCCTTTCGGTTGCGTTGGGTCGAAGTGCGGAAGAGTCCATCGTCAACCGATGGCATTGGTCAGGTCGTACAGCGGGACCAGCACGGCGACGATGACCGCACCGACCACCGAAGCCAGCACCAGGGTGATCGCCGGGACCATCGCCGCCAGCAGGCGATCGATGCGCCGGGCGCTGTCCTGCTCGAAGGTATCCGCCGCCTTCAGCAGCATGGTGTCCAGCGCGCCGGATTCCTCGCCGACCTGGATCATCTGCAGGGCAAGCCGCGGAAAGCGCTTGCCGCGCGACAGTGCCAGCGACAGGCCCGCACCGTTCTTGACCTCGTCGGCGGCGGTATCCACGTCGGCTGCCAGCGCGCGGTTGCCCAGTACGTTGCGGGCGATGCCCAGCGCACCCAGCAGCGGCACACCGTTACGCAGCAGCGTTCCCAGCGTGCGCGCCAGCCGTGCGGTTTCCAGCTCGCCGAGCAGGCGGCCGATGCTGCGCCGTTGCAGCAGCCAGCCGTCGAGGGCCAGCCGGAAGGCCGGCTGCCGCAGCTTGCGCTCGAACAGCAGGGCCAGCACGCCCGGTACCACCAGCAGCAGCATCCACCAGTCGCGCACGAACAGGCCCAGCTGCAGCACGGCGTTGGTGAACCACGGCAGCGCCACGTCCAGGCTCTCGTACATCTGCGCGAACTGCGGCACGACGTAACCCAGCAGGAACAGCAGCGCGCCGCCCACCACCACCAGCAGGATGGCCGGGTAGACCAGCGCATTGATCACCTTGCCCTGCAGCGCACGCGCGCGTTCAAGGTAATCGGCCAGCCGCTGCAGGGTCTCATGCAGGCTGCCGCCGGCCTCGCCGGCACGCACCATGTTCACGTACAGGCGCGAGAACAGGCCATGCTGGCGCTCCAGCGCGGTCGACAGCGGCGCACCACCGCGCACCACGTCGCGGATGTCGGTGATCGCACGACGCGAGCGCTCGTCCTCGGGCAGGCCCAGCAGGATCGACAGCGCGCGATCCAGCGGTTGGCCGGCACCGAGCAGGGTCGCCAGTTGCTGGGTGAACTGCAGCAGCGCCGGGCCCTGCAGCGGGCGCTGGTGGAACAGGTTGCGCCAGTTGCCCCCCCCGATGGAGCCCGCATCGGCCAGCTGGGTTTCCATCGGCAGATGCCCCTGGTCCTGCAGGCGCGCGATCAGGTCGGCCTCGCTGGCCGCTTCCATCTGCCCGTCGAAGATCTCGCCATGCGGATTGAGGGCCTTGTAGCGGTAGTTAGGCATGTCAGCCCCGGGCTCCGGCGCGCATCAGCTCTCCTCCGTCACACGCAGGACTTCCTCGATGGTCGTCTGCCCGGCAAGGGCCTTGGCCAGGCCATCCTCGTACATGGTGCGCATGCCGCCTTCGCGCGCGATGCGCTCAAGCTCGCCCATGCCATCGCGGCGCATCACCGCGCGCCGCAGCGCGTCGTTCATCACCAGGAATTCCATGATGGTGGTGCGGCCCAGGTAGCCGGTCGGTGCCAGTGCCGAGGGGCGCGGCCGGTACAGGTGAATCGCCCCCTCCGGCTGCAGGCGGCGCAGCTCGAAACGATCGATCTCTTCCGGCGACGCCAGGTAGCGCTCGGCGTGGGTCCGTTCCAGACGGCGCACCAGACGCTGCGCGAGGATGCCGTTGATGGTGGAGGTCAGCAGATAGTCCTCCACACCCATGTCGAGCAGCCGGGTGATGCCACCGGCGGCATTGTTGGTGTGCAGGGTGGACAGCACCAGATGGCCGGTCAGCGCCGACTGGATCGCGATGCGCGCGGTCTCCAGATCGCGCATTTCACCGATCATGATGATGTCCGGATCCTGGCGCACGATGCTGCGCAGCGCATTGGCGAAGTCCAGGCCGATCTGCGGCTTGGCCTGGATCTGGTTGATGCCTTCGATCTGGTACTCGACCGGGTCTTCGACCGTGATGATCTTGACGTCGGCGGTATTGAGCTGGCTCAACGCGGTGTACAGCGTCGTGGTCTTGCCCGAACCGGTCGGGCCGGTCACCAGCAGGATGCCGTGCGGCTGCTCCAGGACCTTGCGGAACTGCGGCAGGAATGCATCGGTGAAGCCAAGCCGATGGAAATCGAACACCACGGTTTCGCGGTCAAGCAGGCGCATCACCACGCTCTCGCCGTGTGCGGTCGGTACCGTGCTGACGCGAAGGTCCAGCTCCTTGCCCTGCACGCGCAGCATGATGCGGCCGTCCTGCGGCAGGCGGCGCTCGGCGATGTTGAGCCGGGCCATGATCTTGATGCGGCTGATGACCGCGGCGGTCAGGTTGGCGGGCGGGCTCTCGCCCTCCACCAGCACGCCATCGACGCGGTAACGGACCTTCAAACGGCTTTCGAAGGGTTCGACATGGATGTCGGAGGCACGCAGTTCCACCGCGCGCTGGATCACCAGGTTGACCAGGCGGATCACCGGCGCTTCCGAGGCCAGGTCACGCAGATGCTCGATGTCGTCCACCGCGCCGCCTTCACCATCAGCGGTTTCCACGATCGCCCCCATCGCGCTGCGGCCCTGGCCGAACCAGCGCTCGACCAGATCGTCGATCTCCGCCCGCATGCCCAGCACCGGCGTGACCGGCACGCCCAGGGCCAGCTGCACGGCCTGCTGCGGGTAGACGTCGTGGGCATCGGCCAACCACAGCCGTACGCCGTGTTCATCCAGCGCCAGCGGACAGACGTGGAACTGCTTGAGGAAGCGCAGCGACAGCGGCAGGCCTTCGGCGAGGGACTGCGGCGGCGTCTCGGGCACCTGCTTGCCTTCCAGCAGTGGCAGGCCCAGCACATCCGCGCTGGCCTGCGCCTGGTCCCGCTCGGACACCAGTCCCAGGCGCACCAGCAGGCCGAGCAGGCTGCCGCCGGCCTCGGCATGCAGCGGCCGCGCCCGGGCCAGGTCTCCTTCCTTGAGCCGCCCACGCGCCAGCAGCGCATCCAGGATGCGGCTCTCGGCGTCGTCGGCAGTGGTTGCAGCGAGCGCGTTCACGTGACTCTCCTGTCGATCGGCCCGACTTTAGCAGTTAAGCCGTGGTTTCCGCCGCCATCGCGCCGCCTTTCGAAAAATGACAACGCCCGCCACCGCGGGGTGACGGGCGTCGCCAGTTCATCTACGACAGTGCGATGGCATTACTGCGTGGCGAGGATGGTCACCCCGCTGTAGGCGGCTTCACCCACCACCTTGACGTAGTACGTGCCGGCCACCGGCTTGTTGACGCGCACGGTTTCGGCGTTGCCCGCACGTGTGGACTTGGCATCGTTGTCGCTCGCGCTGGGCTCGCGGCCCTGGGCCAGGTACACCGACACGTTGCCACTGCCACCGTAGGTGATCACGCTCAGCGATTTGCCCGCCACCGCTTCGAAGCTGTACAGGGCACTGCCGCCGGTCGCACCGGACAGGCCGCCGACAGCGACCTTGTTGGTCAGCGGCGTGGCTACCGGGCCGCAGTCCTCGGTGCACGGTTCCTCCAGCGCCTTGGCCAGTGCGGCCTTGGCGTCGACGATGCCGGTACCGATCGGGGTCGCCGACGGGATGGCCACCGGGAACGGGCGTGCGGTTTCCTTGAGCAGGGTACGCATGGCTGCCGGAGCCAGCGGCTCCTTGCCATCGGCGATCAACGCGCTCTGCACCAGTGCCGCCACCGCCGCGACGTGCGGCGAGGCCATCGAGGTACCGCCCATGCCCATGTAGCTGTAGCTGCCCGAATCCGGCGTGGTCGCCGCGTCGGAACCTGCCTGCCAGACATAGCCACCCGGATTCCCGTCCACGCTGCCACCACCACCGGGGCCGGAAAGATCGACGCGGGTGCCGTAGTTGGAGTAGTAGGTGATGCCGCCGGTGATGCGGGTGGCCCCCACCGTCACCACACCAGCGCAGCTGGCAGGACGGTAATTGGACGCGTTGTCGGTCTCGTTGCCGGCGGCCACCACGACCGTGGTGCCGCGCGAGATCGCGCCATTGATCGCATCCTGGTAGGTGCCATCGCAGCTGCCGCTGCCACCCAGGCTCATGTTGATGACTTCGGCCGGGTTGGTATTGGCCGGAATGCCGGTCACGGTGCCACCGGAGGCCCAGGTGATGGCGTCGGCGATGTCGGAGAGGTAGCCGCCACACTTGCCGAGTACGCGGACCGGCAGCACCTTGGCCTTGTGCGCGACGCCGGCCATGCCGACACCGTTGTTGGTCTGCTCGGCCACGGTGCCGGCGACGTGCGTGCCGTGCCAGGAGCTGTCTTCAGCCAGCGAACCGGTGTAGCACTCGTTGTCGTTCTCGACCCAGTCGCCATAGTCTTGTGCGCCCGGTACACGGTCGTCGGTAGCGCGACGTGAGGTCTCGGCATCGCTGATGAAGTCGTAGCCCTCCAGCAGGTTGCCGACCAGATCCGGGTGCTGCGGCAGGATGCCGGTGTCGAGCACCGCCACCACCACGCCCTCGCCCTGCGAAACATCCCAGGCCGCCGGCGCGTTGATGCCGCCGGTCGCGTTGTGCAGGTGCCACTGGTACTGCTGGTAGTACTGGTCGTTCGGCACCAGCGCCGGCTGCACATCGCCCGCACGCAGTTCGCTGCGGCGCAGCTTCACGTCGGCCTCGGCGTACTGCACCGCCGGATCAGCCTTCAGCTCCTTCAGCACGCGCTGCAGTTCAGCCGGGGCCAGACGGCCCTGCAGGCGGATCACATCGGCGCCGACGCCGAGCTTGCGCACGACCTGCGGGCCCAGGGTACTGGCGCGCGCAGTGCCGCCGGACAGGCTGGCGCGGGTCAGCGCCGACTGCACCGTGGACAGCTTGGCCGAACGATCCAGCGCAGCGGCCGTGCCGGCGCGGTACTTGACGATGATGCGGTCGGTGCCCGGCTGTGCGGTGCGCGCCTGGCGTGCCGGTTCCTGCGTCGGCAACCCGGCGGCATGGACGGCACCGACCGCGGTCATCGACAGCACAGCGGCGGCAAGCACGTTGATGCGAAGGTTCTGCTTCTTGATCACGTCGAAATTCCTCTTCTGGGTCATGGATCGAACCAACACTGCGGCCATCATTCCTTGACGACTCCCGGCCGGCCCAGCCGGGATTGCCGTGACCTCCCCCCAGGCCCTCGTTGCGGGTGTGGCGCCGGCGTGGGTGGCCGCCGGCGCGATGGAGTGGCTTACCAGCCGAAGCCGGCACCAACGCCGACCGAGCTGTCGTCGCTGCTGAAGGCACCGCCGAAGGTGACCGTGGCGCGGTCGCTGATTGCACGCTGGTAACCCAGCGACAACGCCGACTCGCCGCCCTGGAAGCCGACACCGACGCCGACCCGGTTCTGGGTACGGATGCCGGCGGCGCTGGTGGCCATGTTGAGCATCGCCGCGCTCATCGCGCCCTGACGATCGATGCGACGGTCCATATGACGCAGGCGGCCATCGACTTCGCCCTTGAACACATCGAAGCTGTCGGTCACGGCCTTCACCTGGCCATCGGTGTAGCTGTTGGCCGTGGCGACACCACGGTCCAGCTGACCCTTGTTGACCGCGTCGGTGGCAGCGCTGCCGGCCGCGACATTGGTGACCTGGCGCTCGTTGCCTTCGCTGCCGACAGAGACGGTGTTGGCACGATCGGCAACCGAGCCCTGGCCCAGCGCCACGGCGTTGGCGGCCGTCGCACTGGCCCCCTGGCCGATGGCCGTGGACGACGCGCCGCTGGCAACGGCGCCCTCTCCCACGGTGACCGCGTTGAAACCCGCTGCCGGTGTGGCGACCGGGATGCCCGAGCCCGCTGCGGCGGCGGTCGGCGCGCCCTGTACCCGGGCGCTGCTGGCAGTGGCCACGGTGGGGACGGCATCGGCGCTGGCCGTCTCCGCGGCCAGGCTGCCGGCACCCCCTTCCAGCGGCGTGCTGGTCGAACGCAGGCTGGCGGTGCGGGAGCGGTGCGCCCCCCCGGTGCGCTGGTCGATCTCGCTGACCTTGCGGTCCAGTGCGCCGAGCGCATCGCCGACATTGCTGTAGCTGGCGCCCTGGATCACGTAGTTCGGCGCGACGAACACACCCTGCATGCCGACACTGGCGCCACCGCCGAGGAAGCTGGCGGCATCGCTGAGCGACTGGAACAGCTGACCGCCATTGATCGCCTGGCGACTGCCTGCGGCGATGCTGCCGGCGCCGACATTGTCGATCGTGGTGCCCTCGATGCCGGCCAGGGTCAGCCGGTCGCGGCTGGCGTCGTCATAACCGACCGCATTGGCAGTGGACGTTTCCACGGTCGCGATACGCGAATCGAAATCGCCGACCCGGGTTTCCACCGCACCGACGCGCTGGTTGGTGACGTTGAGCTGCGAACCGGTGACCGCGTCGCTGCTGCCTGCGGCGATGCGACCGTCGGCGACGTTGACGATGCGGCGCGTCGCCGGACCATCGGTACCGTTGCCACCGCCGACGGACACCACATTGGCGTCCAGCGCGCGCGCGCCACTGCCCAGCGCCACCGAGTTCGCACCGGTCGCGCCGGCGTTGGCGCCGACGGCCAGCGCCGCATTGCCGATGGCGCTGGCACTGCTGCCCAGCGCATTGCTGCGGTTGCCGCTGGCACTGGCACCGGAACCGACGGCGACCGCGTTGCTGCCCGTGGCGCTGGCGGTCCCGGTACCGGTCGCACGGAAGTGGCGGCCGGTGGCATCGGCGGTGGCCGCCACCACATCCAGCTGGCCCTTGTTCACCGCATCGGTCGCCTGGGTACCGGCCGCGACATTGGTGACCTGGCGGTTGATCGCGCTGTGGGTAACGCCCGCCGCATCAACCCAGTCCTGCGCCGCACCGACCGATACCGCGTTGGCACGATCCGCCAGCGATCCGGCACCCAGCGCGACGCTGTTGTCGGCGGCCTTGGTCGTCCAGGTGTTGCTGCCCAGCACCGTGGCATTGGTTGCCTGCGCGTAACTGTTGTAGCCGACCACGGTGGCCCCGTCCTCGGTCGCCCACGCCTCGCTGCCGATGGCGGTAGTGTGCTGACCGCTGCCGACGCTGTTGGCATCCTGCCCGGCCAGTGCGTTGAAGCCCACCGCCACGCCATTGAGGCCGGTGGCCGCGTTGTTGCCGAGCGCGGTACCGTACTCGCCGGCGCGTGCCTGTACGCCGAAACCCGCACCGGCGATCTGCGCGGTGGTGCCCTGGCCGACCGCCGTGGCGACGTCGGCCGCCTGCGCGCCACTGCCCAGGGCCGTGCCGAAGAAGCTGGACGTGGCACCCGCACCGTAGGCTGTGGACTGCCAGCCATTGGCATAGGCGAAGTTGCCGACCGCAGTCGCTTCGCGACCGTCGGCCGTGGCCCCGTAACCGACGGCGGTGGCGGCCAGGCCGCTGGCCTGGGCGATGCCACCTACCGCAACGGCACCGATGCCCTCCGCTTCCGACTGCGCGCCCAGGGCGACGCTGGCCGGCCCGGTGCTGCTGCTCTGCGCACCGAGGGCGATCGCGCCGCCAGCGGTACTGCTGGCGCTGTTGCCGATGGCCACGCCATCCTCACCCGTCGCCACCGCGTTGAAGCCCACGGCAGCGGCATTGGCGGCGACCGCCGTCGCGCCACTGCCCAGTGCGGTGGCACCATTGCCGATCGCGTTGGCCGCTTCGCCGGCGGCCAGCGCGTTGTCACCTTCCACATAGGCGCCGGCGTCGCTGTCGGCACTGCCACTGGCCTGGAAGTAGCGGCTGGTGTTCTCGGCCACCGACGCCACGGCGTCCAGCTGGTCCTTGTTGACCGCATCGGTGCCTTCGGTACCTGCGGCGACATGGGTGACCTGGCGTTCGCTGCCCGTGCTGCCAACCGCCACCGTGTTGTCGCGGTCTGCCTTCGATGCAGCACCGAGGGCGACGCTGTTGCTGCCGTTGGCGGTGGCATTGGCGCCCAGTGCTGTGGAATCAGCTGCGTCGGCCCACGAGTTCCAGCCGATGGCGGTCGCGTAGTCGTCGGTGGCCCATGCGCCCGCACCGAACGCCGCAGCGCCGTAGCCGCTGGCGCGGGCCGGGATCAGACCAAAGAAGGTGCTGCCACCGATGGCGACGCTCTCCTCGCCACTGGCTTCGCTGGACTGGCCCACCGCCACGGCTCCGGTACCAGCCGCGGCCGCACCGAAGCCGACGGCCGTGGTGTTGGCGCCGGTCGCGGCGGTGCCATAGCCGAGCGCGGTGCCGAGGCGACCCGTTGCCTCGCTGTAACCACCGACCGCCGTGGTGCCATCGGCCGACGCCGCGCTGCGGAAGCCGCTGGCCAGCGACTGCGCACCGCTGGCCAGCGCCTCCGAGCCATTGGCGGTGCTGTACACCGCCGTGGCCTGTGCACCCGCGCCGGTCGCCGTGCTGCCGATCTCGCTGGCAACCGCACCGTTGCCCAGTGCCGCACTGTTTTCACCCGTGGCCTGTGCGTTGCTGCCCACCGCTGCGGCATTGCTGCCGCTGGCCAGGCTGTCCAGGCCTACGGCGGTGGGCCTGGCGGCGGCCGCGGGGGCGCCCCGGCCCCGGGGGG
>NZ_JBDJOB010000021.1:0-66592 GCF_039674705.1 Stenotrophomonas sp. TWI169
GGGTGGTGTTGTGTCTTGTGGCGGGGGGGGGGGGCCGCCCGCCGGGGGGGCGCCCCCCGCCCCCCGCGGGTCCGCCCCCCCCGCCCCCGGGCACCCTGCGCCGGCGTATGTCCGGGCGATGTCCGTTACATGTCCCGCAGAGTCAGGCAGCACAAGGTTGTAACCGCATACATGGGGCGTGAAGGATGTGCTAATTTCCGTGCTTTAACGGGAGAGGCCCATTCACCATGTTCGAGCGTCAGCGTCGCACCAAGATCCTAGCCACCCTCGGTCCGGCCACCGATCCGCCGGGCGTGCTGGAGGATCTGTTCCGCGCCGGCGTCAACGTGGTGCGCCTGAACTTCAGCCACGGTGACCCGTCCGGCCAGGCCAAGCGTGCCGCCGACGTGCGCGCTGCCGCGCAGCGGGTGGGCGTGGAAGTGGGCATCCTGGCCGACCTGCCGGGCCCGAAGATCCGCATCGAGCGCTTTGCCGAAGGCAAGATCCATCTCAAGGCGGGCGACCGTTTCGATCTGGTCGCCTCGCCCAACGCACCGGCCGGCGATGCCACGCAGGTGGGCGTGAGCTACCTCGGCCTGCCGCAGGACGTCGGCCCCGGTGATGTCCTGCTCCTCGATGACGGCCTGATGCAGCTGCAGGTCGTCGAGGTGCAGGGTGAGCGGATCATCAGCACCGTGCTCAACGACGGGGTGCTGTCTGATCGCAAGGGCTTGAACAAGCAGGGCGGTGGCCTGTCGCTGGGCGCGTTGACCGAGCGCGACAAGGAGCTGATCGGGATCGTCGCCAAGATCGGTGTCGACTTCATCGCCGTTTCCTTCTGCCGCAATGCGCAGGACATGAACGATGCCCGCGCGATCGCCGAATCGCACGGCTGCTACGCCGCGCTGGTGTCCAAGATCGAGCGCACCGAAGCGATCGAGAACCTGGAGGAGATCGTCGAGGCCAGCGACGTGGTGATGGTGGCGCGCGGCGACCTCGGCGTGGAAATCGGCGATGCCGAACTGCCGGGCCTGCAGAAGAAGATCATCAAGGCTTCGCTGGCGCAGAACAAGGTGGTGATCACTGCCACCCAGATGCTGCAGTCGATGGTGGAAAGCCCGATCCCGACCCGCGCGGAAGTGCTGGACGTGGCCAACTCGGTGATCGACGGCACCGATGCGGTGATGCTGTCGGCCGAAACCGCTGCCGGCGCGTATCCGGTCAAGGCCGTGGAGGCGATGGCGCGCATCTGCCTGGGCGCCGAGCGCCAGTTCCAGACCGAGACCGACTTCAATGCGTCGCCGCGCAACCTGGAGCGCGCCGACCAGGCCATCGCGATGGCGACCATGTTCCTGTCCCAGCACGTGGGCGTGCGTGCCATCGTGGCCATGACCGAGTCCGGCGGTACCGCGCGCTACCTGTCGCGCTTCCGTGCCAAGGCACCGGTGTTCGCGGTGACCCGCCATGACGGCGCACGCCGGCAGATGGCGCTGATGCGCGATGTGTTTCCGATCAATTTCGACAGCCGTGGCCTGACCCCGCGCGAAGCCGCACGTGGCAGCATCCGCCTGCTGGTCGAATCGGATCTGCTGCAGGCCGGCGATCGGGTGGTGTTCACCAGCGGTGAGCACATGGAAACCCACGGTGCGACCAACACCCTGCGCCTGCTCGAGGTGGGCGAAGACGGTCGCGCCAGCGGTCTGGGCGATCTGTAACCGCTGCGGAACCGGGTCGGAGCCCCACCGGGGCTCTGACCGGAACGGCGCAGGACAGCGCCTGTCCTGAACGGACATTGGAATCGTTTCCAGTCTGGCCTCCACGTCGAGGCCACGGGCTGCGGGGCTATACTTACGTTTTTCCCGCACCCGCCACAGGAAGTACATGAGCATCGAACAGCTGGCTGAAACCGCCCAGGCCATGGTTGCCCCGGGCAAGGGCATCATCGCGATCGACGAATCCACCGGTACCATCGCCAAGCGCTTCGCCGGCGTGGGCATCGAGAACACCGAGGAGAACCGTCGCGCCTATCGCGAACTGCTGCTGACCACGCCGAAGCTCAACGAGCACATTTCCGGCGCCATCCTGTACGACGAAACCATCCGCCAGTCGACCAAGGACGGCGTGCCGTTCGCCAAGTACATGGCCGACCACGGCATGATTCCGGGCATCAAGGTGGACAAGGGTGCGCATCCGCTGGCCGGCTGCCCGGGCGAGCTGGTGACCGAAGGCCTGGACGGCCTGCGCGAGCGCCTGCAGGAGTATTACAAGCTGGGTGCGCGCTTTGCCAAGTGGCGCGCGGTCATCAACATCGGCGAGAGCATTCCGTCGGGCACCTGCATCGAATCCAACGCCCATGCGCTGGCCCGCTACGCCGCGCTGTGCCAGGAATGCGGCCTGGTGCCGATGGTCGAGCCGGAAGTGATCATGGACGGCGACCACGACATCGAGACCTGCTACGAAGTCACCGAAGCCACCCTGCGTTCGCTGTTCGACGCCCTGTACCAGCAGAACGTGCTGCTGGAAGGCACCATCCTGAAGGCTTCGATGGTCATCTCGGGCAAGGACTGCGAAGAGCAGGCCGACGTCGAGGAAGTGGCCGAGTCCACCGTGATGTGCCTGAAGAGCACCGTGCCGGCGATCCTGCCGGGCGTGGTGTTCCTGTCCGGCGGCCAGAGCGATGAACAGTCCACCGCCCACCTCAATGCGATGAACCAGCTGGGCAACCTGCCGTGGCCGCTGAGCTTCTCCTACGGCCGTGCCATGCAGCAGGCGGCACTGAAGCTGTGGGCCAAGGATATGAAGGGCAACTACGCCGCCGCGCAGAAGACCGTGTTCGAGCGCGCCAAGGAAAACGGCCTGGCTGCACTGGGCAAGTGGAACGGTTGATCGGTTCCATCGCAGGATGAACAGGGCAACGCCGGCCTCACGCCGGCGTTTGCTTTTGCGGGTATCTTTTCCGCCTCCCGCGGGCCCGGCCGGCCCGCGGGACACACATGGAAGGCCAAGGAGAAAAACATGCGTTTGGCAGCAATCACGCTGGCCGTTGCTACGGTCCTCGCCGCAGGCGGTTGCAACCGTTCCGGCAGCAATGCGGATGTGGGCAAGGCCCCGTCGCTCGAGTTCGACAAGCCCGTTTCCGGCGAGATCACCTCGCGCAGCGGCATCAATTTCAATGACGGCAGCCACCACCAGCTGTACCAGATCACGCTGGAGGACAAGCAGCTGGTAGGCATGAAGCTGACCGGTGCCCTCAGTGGCTCGATTGCCGTGTTCAACAATGGCAGCCTGGTCGCCAGCAGCCGCACCGGCTATGAGCGCAGCGGGGATGTATCGCTGGCGTTCCGCGCCAACGGCGCCGGCACCTACCAGGTGGCGGTCAACGCCGACAGCCCGACCGCCTACGGCCCGTATCGCCTGCGGGTGGAGAAGCTGGTGCCCTACGACGGCAAGCCCATCGCAGGCAGTGGCGAAGTCGTCGACATGCTGGTATCCGGATCGCAGGACTACACCCTGCAGGTGGACAAGGCCGGCCTCTATGAAGTCAACCTGTCGTCCGATGCGTTCGATACCGTGCTGAAGCTGAAGGGCGGCGAGATCGACGCGGAGAACGACGATGGCGGTGACAGCACCAATTCGCGCCTCTCGCTGCCGTTGCAGCCCGGCAAGTACACGCTGGGCGTGCGCGGGCTGGACGACGATGCGTCCGGCACCTTCAAGCTGACCGTTGCCCGCACCGAGCTGCCGGGCAACATCGTCGAGCGCGACGGTACCCAACTGCCGCAGTCGGGCAGCGTGTTCACCATGCTCGACAGCGAAGGTCGCCGTCGCTTCCTGCTGACACTGGAGCGTCCGGGCGACGTTCGCCTGGATGCGATTTCCGGTCAGGTGGACACCGTGCTGCGTGTGGTCGGCGGTGATGTCGAACTGGTCGACGACGACGGCGGCAACGGCACCAACGCGCGTCTGCAGGAATCGCTGCCGGCCGGTCATTACACCGTCGATGTTTCCAGCCTCAGCGACGAGCAGGGCCTGGTCGAGGTGCGCGTGCAGATCGATGGCGCCAGCGCTGCCGGTGCCGCGGCGTCGGCGGCCCGCGCAGCGGCGGATGCGGCGGCCGTGCCGGATGACGCCGCAGTCGACGCGGCCAGCCGCTGACGCGTCCAGGGGCACTGCCGCAATGAAAAGGCCGGGCATTGCCCGGCCTTTTCTTCAGTGCCGCTGCCCCGTGTTCAATGCGCGGCAGCGAAGCCGGTATCGCCCAGTGGCGGCAGCAGCGTGCCGCGCACTTCGTTGTCCGCGTTCTGCCCGGCACTGGCCAGGGCCTGCTGATACGCCTTGGCCGTGGCGGTATTGAAAGCAACCAGCACGATCCGCATCGGCTGTGCATGGCTGCGTTGCCACGCCAGGGTTTCCGTCACGGCGATCTGCGCGGCCTGGTACAGCGGATAGCCGTACACGCCACAACTGATGGCCGGGAACGCGATCGACTGCACCCCGAGCGATTCGGCCAGCTGCAGCGATTTCCAGTAGCAGTTGGCCAGCAGCGCGGGTTCATCGCGCAGGCCGTCGTGCCAGACCGGGCCCACCGTGTGCAGCACGTGCCGCGCCGGCAATGCATGGGCGCCGGTGGCGCGCACTTCACCGGTCGGGCAGCGCACGCCTGGGCGCAGTTCCGGCAGTTGCCGGCATTCGGCCAGCAGGCCGGGGCCGGCGGCACGGTGGATCGCACCGTCCACTCCGCCGCCGCCCAGCAGCGATTCATTGGCCGCGTTGACGATCGCATCCACCGCCAGGGTCGTGATGTCGCCCTGCCACACTTCGATCTTCATGCGTCCGTCTCCTGCCTGTCGGATGTTCCGCGCAGTACCTGCGGCGGCTGTACCCAGCGTAGGGGACAGGCCATCGATGCTGCGTCATGACCGTCTCACGCGCTGCGATCCGACGGTCTTCACGCACGATGGCGGTCGCCACCTTCACGCAGGCTGAAGCAGAAAGGGGTCAGAGCCTTTTCCGGATGGAAAAGGCTCTGACCCCATGTTTCCGAGGTGCGCAGGCAGGGTCAGAGCCCTCTCCCGGACGGGAAAGGGATCCGACCCTGTGTATCACGGCAGGCCGGCCAGCCAGTCGTCGTCGGAACCTTCGTTCACGTCGGCGAACAGGGGCGTGGAGAAGTAGCGCTCGCCGGTATCCGGAAGCATCGCCAGGATCACCGAACCCGGCTCGGCGCGGCTGGCCACATCCAGCGCGCTGGCGACCGTGGCGCCGGCGGAGATGCCGACGAAGATGCCTTCCTCGGCGGCCAGCCGGCGCGCGGTGGCGATGGCGCGTTCGTCGTCCACGCTCAGCAGCTCGTCCACCACGTCGCGGTTGAGCACGTCCGGCACGAAGTCCGGCGTCCAGCCCTGGATCTTGTGCGGCTTCCAGTCATCGCCCTTGAGCAGCGCGGCGCCGGCTGGCTCGGTGGCAATGATGCGGGTCTGCGGCCGTGCGACCTTCAGCACCTCGCCGACACCGGTGAGGGTTCCGCCGGTTCCCCAGCCGCTGACGAAATAGTCCAGGCGCCTGCCGGCGAAGTCGCGCAGGATCTCCGCCGCCGTCGTGTTGCGGTGGTAGGCCGGGTTGGCCGGATTGGCGAACTGGCTGGCGAGGAACCAGCCATGCTGTTCGGCCAGTTCGCGCGCCTTGCGCACCATGCCGCTGCCACGTTCCGCCGCCGGGGTCAGGATCACCTTGGCGCCGTAGGCACGCATCAGCTTGCGGCGTTCCACCGAGAACGTCTCGACCATGGTCGCCACGAACTTGTAGCCACGGGCGGCGGCCACCATCGCCAGCGCCACGCCGGTGTTGCCCGAGGTGGCTTCGACGATGGTGTCACCCGGCTTGAGCAGGCCACGGGCCTCGGCGTCGAGGATGATCGCCAGCGCCAGGCGGTCCTTGACCGAACCGCCGGGATTGAACGACTCGACCTTGGCGTAGAGGCTGACCTGCGGCGGCGCCAGGCGCTGCAGCTTGACGATGGGGGTGTTGCCGACGGTGTCGAGGATGGAGTCGTACAGGGCCATGGAAGCGCTCCGGAGGCGGGGCCACGCCAGGACGGCGGGCGGAAGAGGGAGGGCTGGCTGTTCACGCCAGCGGCTGCCGGCTGACCGTAGCGCCGGCATATGACGCCCGGAAATGACCAGATGCCTTTCTTAAACAACCTTTGGTTATAAGCTGGTGACGGTAATTGACCCTAGAGTGGACCTCCGCCCCTGCTGCCTGCCCGCCCATGACGCTGACCCAGCTGCGCTATCTGGTCGCCATCGCCGACGCCGAGCTGAACATCACGCTGGCTGCCTCGCGCGTGCACGCCACCCAACCCGGCCTGTCCAAGCAGCTCAAGCAGCTGGAGGACGAGCTGGGCTTCCTGTTGTTCGTACGCAAGGGTCGCAGCCTGGAGTCCGTTACCCCGGCCGGTACCGAGGTGATCTCCCGCGCGCGCGCCGTGCTGGCCGAGGCCAACAACATCCGCACCTACGCGGCCAACCAGCGCCGCGAAAGCCAGGGCCAGCTGATCCTGACCACCACCCATACCCAGGCGCGTTTCGTGCTGCCGCCGGCGGTGGCGGCGATCAAGCAGGCGTATCCGCAGGTCAGCGTGCACCTGCAGCAGGCCGCCGAAGCCGATGCGCTGGATCGGTTGAACCAGGGTGATGCGGACATCGCCATCATCAGTACGGCTGGTGGGGAGCCTGGCGATGGCATCGCCGTACCGTTGTTCCGCTGGCGGCGGCTGGTGGTGGTGCCCAAGGGCCATCCGCTGGATCGCGCGGGCCGCGCACCGGACCTGGCGGCGCTCGCCCGCCAGCCGCTGATCAGCTATGAATCGTCCACGCGCCCGAACTCGTCGCTGCAGCGTGCCTTTGCTGCCAACGGGCTGGTTCCGGATCTGGCGCTGACTGCGCTGGACGCCGATCTGATCAAGACCTATGTCCGTACCGGTCTGGGTGTGGGCCTGCTGGCCGAAATGGCGGTCAGTTCCCTCGACGAAGACCTCAAGGCATGGCCGGCACCCGCTCCGATCGCCGAGTGCATCGCCTGGGCGGTGCTGCCGCGTGACCGCGTGCTGCGCGATTACGCGCTGGAGCTGGTGCATGTGTTGGCGCCACAGATCGATCCGCGGGACCTGCGCCGGGTGCTGGACGGCAACCAGGTGGCCGCGTGGCCGCTGCCGCCGACCTGGGAATCGCTGACCCAGACCATCACGGTGTGAGGGTGCTCGGGCAGGGCTGCGCCCTGCACCTGCGAAGAACTGGCGCAACAGCAACAACGCGGCCAGGCCCCGATGGATCGGCCGCGGAGAGGAACAACCGGATCGGATCCCCGCCAGGATCCGACCCGGTCCGACGCCCTCCGCCGGACCTGTCCGACTCTACGGCAGCCGCACGCCCAGCGGTCGCCCGGATACATCCCGACATACGCCGACACCGCCGCACAGACCCTTGCATGGAACGGGTTCAGGCCGCTATCGCGACGCCGGTTCCACGCCGGTAAACGCTTGGCATATACCGCCTTCGCGGGGGGATGCCTACACTCGGCGGCCGTGGATCAATCAGGACCGTTCATGTTGGCTCGTATCGCTTCGACCCTGGCCCTTGGCCTCAGCCTGGCCGTCCTGGCCGGGTGCGCAGGCAAACAGGAGGCCGCCGCGCGACGGCAGGGGGAAGCGGTGCCGGTCACCGCGCAGATCGTGCAGCCCACGCAATGGAACGACACCCTGCAGGCGCTGGGTACGGCCAAGGCGCGGGAGTCGATCAGCGTCACCGCCAAGGTCAGTGAGATCGTGGAGAAGGTGCACTTCGAAAGCGGCCAGCAGATCGCTGCGGGTGCGCCGATCGTGACTCTGCGCGGCCAGGCCCAGGAAGCGGCGCTGGTGCAGGCGCAGGCCACCTTCCACGAGGCCGACCAGCTGTACCGCCGGCAGCGCGAACTGGCCACGCAGCGGTTGGTGTCCAGCGCCACGCTGGATACGCAGAAGTCGATCCGCGATGCCGCCGAGGCCCGTGTCGCGCAGATGCAGGCCGACATCGGCGACCGTCGTGTGCGTGCGCCGTTCGCAGGCGTGCTGGGTATCCGCCAGGTCAGCCCTGGCACGCTGCTGACGCCGACCACGGTGATTGCCACCCTGGACGACATCGAGCGCATGCACGTCGATTTCCAGGTGCCCGAAGTGGAACTGGCCGCGCTTTCGGCGGGCGACAAGGTCAGCGCGACCAGCGTCGCGTGGCCGGGGCGCACGTTCGAAGGAGAGGTCACCACCATCGATGCACGTATCGACCCGGCCACCCGCGCGGTGACCGTGCGGGCCGACTTCGCCAACGCCGACCATGCGCTGCGCCCGGGCATGCTGCTCGATGTGCGCCTGTTCCGCCCCGAGCGCCCGGCGCTGGTGATCCCGGAGATCGCGGTGGTGCAGGTGGGCCGTGACAGTTTCGTGTACCGCATCGGCGCCGACGACAGCGTCGAGCGCGTGGACGTGGTCACCGGCGCGCGCCGTGCCGGCGTGGTCGAGATCAAGCAGGGGCTGGCCGCCGGTCAGCGCATCGTGGTCGACGGCACCGGCAAGCTGCGCCCGGGTCTGAAGGTGGCCGCCCGTGATGCGGCGCCGGCCAGCGGTGCCAAGCCTGCCGATGCGCCTGCGCCGGTCGCGACCGAGGAACAGGGCGGATGAAGCTGTCCGACGTTTCCATCCAGCGGCCGGTGTTCGCCGTGGTGATGAGCCTGCTGCTGGTGGTGCTGGGCATCATGTCCTTCACCCGCCTCACGCTGCGCGAACTGCCGGCCATCGATCCGCCCATCGTGTCGGTGTCGGTCGACTACACCGGTGCCTCGGCAGCGGTCATCGAAAGCCGGATCACCCAGGTGCTGGAAGATGCGCTCGCCGGCATCGAAGGCATCGATACCATCAACGCGCGCAGCACCAACGGCCGCTCGCAGGTCAGCATCGAGTTCACCTCCAACCGTGATATTGAGGCCGCGGCCAATGACGTGCGCGATGCCGTCAGCCGGGTTGCCGACCGCATGCCGGAAGAGGCGCGCCCGCCGGAGATCGCCAAGGTCGAGAGCGATGCCGATCCGATCATCTGGTTCAACATGGTCTCCTCGACCATGGATACGCTGGAGCTGAGCGACTACGCCGACCGCTATGTGGTCGACCGCTTTTCCAGCCTCGATGGCGTCGCCCAGGTCCGCATCGGTGGTCGCCAGCGCTATGCGATGCGCATCTGGCTGGACCGCGATCAGCTGGCCGCGCGTGGACTGACCACCGGTGATGTGGAAACCGCGCTGCGCAACGAGAACGTGGAACTGCCCGCCGGGCGCATCGAATCCACCGACCGCGATTTCACCCTGCGCGTGGAACGCAATTACATCAAGCCCGAAGACTTCGCGACCATCCCGCTGGGCAAGGGCAGCGACGGTTACGTCGTGCGCATGGGCGACGTGGCGAAGATCGAGCTGGCGTCGGCCGAGCGCCGCGCCTATTACCGCAGCAATGGCGAGCCGGGCATCGGCCTGGGCATCGTCAAGACCTCCACCGCGAACTCGCTGGACGTCGCGCGCACCGCGCGCGCCGAAGCCGAGCGGGTCGCGTTGACGCTGCCCAAGGGCACGCAGATCTTCGTTGCCTTCGACAACACCACCTTCATCGAAGCGGCCGTCGATCGCGTCTATGCCACATTGGTGGAGGCGATGATCCTCGTGCTGGCGGTGATCTGGCTGTTCCTCGGCAGCTTCCGCGCAGCGCTGATTCCGGCCGTGACGGTACCGGTGTGCCTGGTGGCCGCATTCATCGCGCTGTACGCGTTCGATTTCTCGATCAACCTGCTGACATTGCTGGCGCTGGTGCTGTGCATCGGCCTGGTGGTCGACGATGCGATCGTGGTGGTGGAGAACGTGCAGCGCCGGATCGATCTGGGTGAGCCGCCGCTGGTGGCGTCCAAGCGGGGTACCACGCAGGTGGCCTTCGCGGTGATCGCGACCACCGCGGTGCTGGTGGCGGTGTTCCTGCCGGTCGGTTTCCTCGAGGGCAACACCGGACGCCTGTTCCGCGAGCTGGCGGTGGCGCTGGCCGCGGCCGTGGCGCTGTCCGCGTTCGTGGCGTTGACGCTGACACCGATGATGGCCTCCAAACTGCTCAAGCCGCATACCGGGCAGGCGCCGCGTGGCCTGCATGGCTTCGTCAACCGCAACCTGGAGCGGCTGGCCGGCACCTATGGCCGCATCCTGCAGCGCCACGTCGATCGCACCTGGATCTACCTGCTGGTGATGGCGGCGGCATTGGCTGCCAGCTGGCTGCTGATCAAGGTGCTGCCCTCGGAACTGGCGCCAGCCGAAGACCGTGGCTCGTTCCAGATCATGATCGACGGCCCGGAAGGCGCAGGCTACGACTACACCGTGCAGCAGGTGCAGCAGGTCGAAGCGATGCTGGCGCCCCACGTCGGAGCGGACAAGCCGATCGTGCGCGCCAACCCGCGCGTGCCCGGTGGCTGGGGCGCAAGCGAGGAAATGCACACCGGCCGGGTGAGCATCTTCCTGCAGCCGTGGCGCCAGCGCAGCGAAGGCACCCCGGAGGTCGCCAATGAGCTGCAGAAGGAGCTGGACACCATCCAGGGCGTGCGCGTGCGCACGCAGGTCGGCGGTGGCCTGGTCCGCAGCGGCGGCCAGCCCTTCCAGATCGTGCTGGGAGGCCCGGAGTACGCCGAGATCGCGCAGTGGCGCGACCGCATCCTGCTGCGCATGGCCGACAATCCCGGCCTGGTCGGCCCCGACTCGGACTACAAGGAAACCCGCCCGCAGATGCGGGTGAACATCGACCGCCAGCGCGCGGCCGACCTGGGCGTGCCGGTCACCGCAATCGGCTCGGCGCTGGAAACGATGATGGGCTCGCGTCGCGTCACCACCTTCGTCGACAACGGCGAAGAGTACGACGTGCTGGTCCAGGCGGGCCGCGACGGACGCGCCACGCCGGCCGATCTGGCCGCGATCCGCGTGCGTGCCACCTCCGGTGAGCTGGTGCCCTTGTCGAACCTGGTCACCCTGAGCGAGGTTGCCGAGGCAGGCACCTTGAACCGCTTCAACCGCCTGCGCTCGATCACCATCAGCGCAGGCCTTGCGCCGGGCTACCCGTTGGGCGAGGCCATTGCCTGGGCACAGAACGTCGCGCGCGAGGAGCTGCCGCAGTACGCGCAGGTGAACTGGAAGGGCGAGTCGCGCGAGTACCAGAGCGCGGGCGGTGCGGTCCTGCTGACCTTCGCCATGGCCCTGCTGGTGGTGTACCTGGTGCTGGCCGCACAGTTCGAGAGCTTCATCCATCCGCTGACGATCATGCTGACGGTACCGCTGGGCGTGCTCGGCGCGCTGGTCGGCCTGTGGTTGAGCGGGGGCACAGTGAACCTGTTCAGCCAGATCGGCATCGTGATGCTGGTCGGCCTGGCGGCGAAGAACGGCATCCTGATCGTCGAGTTCGCCAACCAGCTGCGTGACGACGGCCGCAGCGTGCGCGAGGCCATCATCGAATCATCGATGGTGCGCCTGCGTCCGATCCTGATGACGTCCATCGCCACCGTGGTCGGCGCGATTCCGCTGGTGGTGGCCGGTGGACCGGGTTCGGCGAGCCGTGGCACGATCGGTATCGTGATCATCTTCGGCGTCACCCTGTCCACCTTCCTGTCGCTGTTCGTGGTGCCGGCGTTCTACGCACGTCTGGCCCCGTACACGCGCTCGCCGGAAGCAGTGAAGCGCGAGCTGGAAAAGCAGGAAGCAGCGTCGCCCTCGGTGGGCGGGCATGCCTGACCGTCGCGCCGACGGGGGCGGATCCCTTTCCCCGCAGGAAAGGGCCCCGACCCCAGTGCTGCGCGGCGACGGTTTCCAGCTGCGTCCATGGCGCGGCGGCGACCTCGAATCGCTGCTGCGTCATGCCAACGATGCCGAGGTGTCACGCGGCCTGCGCGATCGCTTCCCCTATCCCTACACACGTGAGGACGGTGAGGCGTTCCTTGCCGGTCGCGTGTTGACCCCGGGCACCCTGGCACTGGCCATCGAGATCGACGGCCAGGCCTGCGGCAGTATCGGTGCCCAGCCGGGCGTGGCCGAGCGTGGGCATACCGCCGAGCTGGGCTACTGGCTTGGCCGGGCGTACTGGGGGCGGGGCATCATGACCCGCGTGGTGGGCGTCTTCGCACCGTGGGTGATGGACGAACTGCGCCTGTTCAGGCTTCAGGCCACCGTGGTGGACTTCAATCTGGGGTCGGCCCGGGTGCTGGAAAAGAACGGTTTCCAGGAAGAGGGCGTGGAGCGCTGCGCCATCTACAAGCGCGGCACCCTGCATGACCTGCGCCGGTTCGCGCGGGTGCGCACCGAGCTGCCCTGAACGGCGCCGGGATTGGCCCGGCGCTACCCGCGGCGGAACCGGTAGCGCCGGGCCATGCCCGGCGGTTGCCTGCGGCGGAACCGGTAGCGCCGGGCCATGCCTGGCGGATGCGTTCCGGCGCTATCGCAGCGACCTTCGATCAGGGAGAATCGACCGGTCCCTTCCAGCCGACGGGACGTCCATTCACCCCGCCGACTGGAGAGAGCGCGCGTGGAAGCTACCGTACATTTCGTCAACAGCATCATCTGGAGCAAGGCACTGATCTTCGTGTGCCTGGCGGCCGGCCTTTATTTCAGCGTCCGCACCCGCTTCATGCAGATCCGCGGCTTCGTGGAAATGTGCCGCCTCACCGTCAAGGGCGAAAAGTCCGACGCCGGCGTTTCTTCGTTCCAGGCACTGGCCATGTCCATGGCCGGGCGCATGGGTATCGGCAACATCGCCGGCGTGGCCACGGCCATCGCCTTCGGTGGCCCCGGTGCGATCTTCTGGATGTGGGTGATGGGCTTCCTCGGTGCATCCACCTCGTATGTGGAATGCACCCTGGCGCAGATCTACAAGACCAAGGATGCCGAAGGCCGCTACCGTGGCGGCCCGGCGTACTACATTGAAAAGGCGATGGGCCTGAAGTGGTATGCCATGGCCTTCGCCATCGCCACGATCATCGCCGCCGGCTTCCTGATGCCGGGCGTGCAGGCCAATGCCATCGCCGACAGCATCATCAATGCCTGCCGTGGCGGTGCGCTGTGCGGGCCGCTGGATGGCCAGGCCTTCGGCATGGAATCGGTTGCCGCGCTCAAGCTCGGCATCGGCATCGTGGTCGCGCTGCTGCTGGGCGTGGTGATCTTCGGCGGCGTCAAGCGCATCGCCACCTTCGCCGAGATCGTGGTGCCGTTCATGGCGGCGGCCTTCATCCTGATGGCCATCGTCATCATGATCCTCAATGCCGACCAGGTGCCGGAGATGTTCGGCATCATCTTCAACAGCGCGTTCGGCACCCATGCGGCGTTCGGCGCGATGATGGGCCTGGCGATCGAATGGGGCGTCAAGCGCGGCATCTACGCCAACGAAGCGGGACAGGGCTCCGGCCCGCACGCGGCAGCGGCGTCGGAAGTCTCGCATCCGGCCAAGCAGGGCTACGTGCAGGCGTTCGCGATCTACTTCGACACCATGATGGTGTGCACCGCCACCGCGTTCCTGATCCTGGCCAGCGGTACCTACAACGTGTACTCGCCGGTGGAAGGCGCGGCTCCGGTGTTCCAGGGCCTGGCCGGCATTCCGGAAGGGGCGGGCTACGCGCAGGCCGGCGTTGAAGCCGTGCTGCCGGGCTGGGGCGCGTCGTTCGTCTCGCTGGCGATCTTCTTCTTCGCCTTCACCACCATCATGGCGTACTACTACATGGCCGAGACCAATCTCAGCTATGTGAACCACAACAAGCACCGTCCGCTGACCGTGTTGTGTCTGCGCCTGGGCATCATCGCCATGGTGGTGTTCGGTGCGTTCCACAACGCGACCCTGGCCTGGGGCCTGGGTGACATCGGCGTGGGCCTGATGGCCTGGCTGAACATCATCGCCATCTTCATCATCCAGAAGCCCGCGATGCTGGCGCTGCGCGATTACGAACGACAGAAGAAGCTGGGCCTGGATCCGACGTTCGATCCCGATGCACTGGGCATCCGGAACGCCGATTTCTGGCGCCAGCGCAAGCAGGAGAACGTGTAAGTGAACAACCCCTGGAACAACCGCCGCCCGTCCGCTCGTCCGCCGCGCGCCACACCGTTGCCGCGCACGGACCTGCCGGCAACGGGCGGCGGTGGACGCGGAGGCAGCGATGAGCTGCGCCTGTACGGCCTGAATGCCGTGCTGGCCGCGTTCGCAGCGCGGCCGCAGGCACTGCGCAAGCTGTATCTGCTGGAGGCCCGGATTCCGCGCCTGCAGCCGCTGTTGAAGTGGTGCGTGGCCAACCGCGTGGGTTACCGCGTGGTCGAGGAAGGCGATCTGAACAAGCTGGCCGGCACCACCCACCACGAAGGCGTGGTGGCCGACGTGCTGCGTGCGCCGACCGTGCCGCTGGCGCAGTGGCTGCAGCAGATCGGCGAAGGCCCGTCACTGGCGCTGTGGCTGGATGGCGTAGGCAATCCGCACAACCTCGGCGCGATCCTGCGTTCGGCGGCGCACTTCGGCGCGAAGGCGCTGCTGTTGCCGGCCGACAGCACGCTGGCGCTGTCCGGTGCGGCTGCCCGCGTGGCCGAAGGCGGTGCCGAAGCAGTGCCGCTGGTGCAGCTGCCTGCGACCCCGCAGGCGATGGCCCAGCTGCGCGATGCCGGCTTCGGTCTGGCGGCCACACTCGTCGATGGCGGTGACGATGTATTCCGCACGTCGCTGCCGGCGCGTCTGGTCTACGTCATGGGCGCCGAAGGCGAGGGGATGGACCGCGACCTGGCCGGTGAATGTGACCTGCAGGTCTCCATTCCCGGCAGTGGCGCGGTGGAGAGCCTCAATGTGGCCTCGGCCACCGCAGTGCTGCTGGCGCAGTGGGCGAGCCGTCGCGACGGCTGACGGACCGGTCGCCGCCATCGGCTGCCAGGACCCGGCCCCCGTGGCCGGGTTTCTTTTGCGCGATGTGCCGGCGGGACCACCGCGGACGTCGCGCAGCGTCAAGGCGGCTTAAGGCGGATTGCGTCGTCTTGCGTTGCGTACAGCCTGATTTTTCCGATCAAGCATGCTTTTGAAACTTGCCTCATTGTTGCGCCCTCTTGCTCGACGCAGGTTGGAGTTCCATTCCTGTCAGGCAAGGTGGTCCACATGCATGGTCGTCATCGTTGCGCCCTCGGCGCGCTCCTCTCGCTGTCAAGCCTGCTTGCGTCGGTCGATGTGTATGCCGGCGCACGCAGTCTGGAAGGCGTCAATTTCACGGGTCCGCTGATCACCCCGAATCCGGCCGGCATGCCGAAGGGGCACGGCTACATCGAACCCTATCTGGTACGTGTCGACAGCCGCGATCACTTCGATGACCGTGGCCAGCGCCAGCGCAGCGGTGAACGTAGTGGCGGCTGGACGGTGGTGGTGCCCATCGCCTATGGATTGGGTGAGCGGATCACCGGCCAGGTCAACCTGAGCGCGTCGCGCGCCGAATCCGGTGCCGCCCACAGCCGGGGTTTCCGCGCGGGTGACACCACTGCGCGCCTGCAGTATCTGCTGCAGGCGGCCAATGCGGATGGCACCCGGCCCGCGGTTTCAGTAGCGCTCGTGCAGCGCTTCAGCACGGGCAGCCATGACCGCATCACCGGCAATCCGCTCGACGCGCAGGGTGACGGCGTGCAGCGTACCGTTGCCGCGCTGGGCGTGCAGCAGGTGGTGTGGCTGGGCAACGAGCGGCCACTGCGCTGGCGTGCCCAGCTCAGTGCGGGTCCGGCGCCTTCCCGCACGGCCCTCACCGGTGCCAGCGTGTACGGTACCGCCGCGGGCTTCCAGGGCCACATCGCGCGCGGTTCGGTACTGGGCCTGTTGATCGGCGCCGAATACAGCGTCAACCCCCGCTGGGTGGCGGTGATGGAAGTGGCGGCCAGCCGCGAGACCCGGCAACGCCTCAGCGGCTTCGCTCCCGGCGCGGACGGCGCCATCGCGCGCGTCGACGAATGGCGCCCGGCCAGCCGTACGCTGACTTTCGCCCCTGCGTTGCAGTACCACTTCAGTCCCTCGCTTGGCCTGATCGCCGGCGTGGAGGTCACGGTGGCCGGCCGCAATGCCGCCCGCCTCATCAGCCCCCAGGTCGCCCTGGGCATGTCCTTCTGAGGGGGCGCGATGAACGTCGAATCGATCGTCAATGCCCTTCTCGGCGTGGTGTGGAGCCCTTACCTGGTGGTGCTGTGCCTGCTCGCCGGCCTGTACTTCAGCGTGCGCACCCGCTTCATCCAGCTCCGCGCGCTGCCTGACATGCTGCGCCTGGTGTTCCGCCATGAGCGGTCCGATGCAGGGGTCTCCCCGTTCCAGGCGTTGTCCCTGTCGCTGTCCAGCCGGGTGGGCGTTGGCAATATCGCCGGTGTGGCGATGGCCATCGCCTTCGGTGGTCCCGGTGCGATCCTGTGGATGTGGGTTGTCGCTTTCCTGGGTGCGTCCAGCGCCTTCATCGAATCGACGCTGGCGCAGATCTACAAGGATCGCGACGCCGGTGGCCAGTATCGGGGTGGCCCGGCCTACTACATCGAGAAGGGACTGGGCCAGCGCTGGTATGCGGTGCTGTTTGCACTGGTCGCCGTGCTGGCCGGCGCGATGCTGGCGGGTACGCAGTCCAATGCGATCACCAGCGCGGTGAATGAAGCCTGGGACGTACCGGTCGTGTTCACCACCGGCGTACTGCTGGTTGCGCTGGGTGCCATCCTTGTCGGCGGTGTACGCCGCATCGCCGGTGTCGCCCAGTGGCTGGTACCGCTGATGGCCATCGCCTATCTGCTGGTGGCCGCGATGGTGATGGTGCTCAACGCGGACAAAGTGCCGGAGGTCGCAGCGCTGGTGCTGCGCAGTGCCTTCGGCATGGATGCAGCGTTCGGCGCCATGATCGGCACGGCGATCCAGTGGGGCGTGCGCCGCGGCGTGCTGTCCAACGAAGCCGGCATGGGCAGTGGTGCGCACCCGGCGGCCGCAGCGGAGGTCTCCCATCCGGTCAAGCAGGGCCTGGTGCAGTCGTTCTCGGTCTATATCGACACGATGGTGGTGTGCAGTGCGACCGCCTTCCTCATTCTGTCGACCGGCCTGTACAACGTCTACGACCCGGCGGTGAACGGCATTCCGGATGATGCGCGCCTGCTGCTGGGCAATCTGCCGGGCGTCGAGGCCGGACCGCGTTTCGTGCAGCACGCGGTGGAATCGGCATTGCCGGGCTTCGGCCGTTCATTCGTGGCGTTGGCCATCCTGCCCTTTGCGTTCACCACCATCCTGGCGCTGTACTACATGGCCGAGACCAACATCAGTTACCTGTGCCGGGACCGCCCGATGCCGTGGGTGATGGGCGGGTTCCAGCTGCTGTTCCTGCTGGCCACCGGCTACTCGGCGCTGAACAGTGCCACGGTCGCCTGGTCGCTGGGGGATATCGGCGTGGGCCTGATGAGCTGGTTGAACATCCTCGCCATCCTGCTGCTGCAGAAGCCGGCGCTGGCCGCGCTGCGCGATTACGAGCACCACCGTCGCTTGGGGACGGATCCCCTGTTCGATCCGCACCGGCTTGGTGTTCGCAACACCTGCGCGTGGGAACGGTAACTCTCCGGGCAGATGGGGCGACCCAGCCTGGTGGGTGCGATCCCCTCTGGTGATGCGATCCCCTCTGGTGGGTGCGGACCTCGGTCCGCACCTCCTTTCCCGCAGCACCCACCGGGCATCGCCCGGCGTGGCCCCCTCACTCGTTCGGCGGTGTGGTCGCTTTGGCTTCACTGCCGAAGTTGCCGTCGGCCTCTGCGGCCAGATAGGCAAATACGGTGTATGCCGCCACATTCTGCGCCAGCGCCTTCGGGTCGATCTTGTCCAGCGTGTCGTCGGCGGTGTGGTGCAGGTGGAAGTAGTCCGAACCATCCTGTGCCAGCCACGCCCAGGCGCCACCCTTGGCCGCCAGCGGGCCGATATCCGGCCCCGGGCCGCCCTTGTCGGCTGCGTACTCGATGCCCAGCGGCTTCATCACCTCGGCGATCTGCCGGGTCGCTTCGCGCGAGCCTTCCGGGTTTGGCGAGCCGGTATTGAACGCATAGATGCGGCCGGCACCGAAATCGCTCTCGGCAGCCAGCTGGTGCAGCGCCACGTCCTTTGCATGTGCTTCGGCGTAAGCCTTGCCGCCGTACAGCCCCTGCTCTTCGTTGGCGAACGCGATCACCCGGATCGTGCGCTTGGGGGCCTGCTTGAGCTGGCCGATCAGATGCCCCGCGGCCATGGTGATGCCGACACCTGCGCCGTCATCGACGGCACCGGTGCCCAGATCCCACGAATCCAGATGGCCACCGATCACCACGACTTCCTTGGGCAGGGTGCGGCCAGTGATCTCGCCGATCACGTTGTAGGAGGTCGCCGTACCGTCCCAGCCGCAGTCCAGCGCGACTTTCACCGTAGTGCTGCCACGTGCCAGCAGACGTGCCAGCTGGTCGGCATCGGGCACCGACAGGGCCGCGGACGGTACCGGGGTCAGGCCGTCATCGAATCGGGTGATGCCGGTGTGCGGCACGCGGTGCGAATCGGTGCCGGCCGAGCGCATCAGGAAACCGACGGCGCCCTTGCGGATCGCCTCGGACGGTCCCTTGCTGCGGATCGCGCCACCACGGCCGTAGTCGCGGCCATCGCGGAACGGCAGCATCTGGTAATCGACGAAGGCGATCTTGCCCTTCAATGAACCGGCGGGCGCAGCCTGCAGCGCGGCCAGGTCGGCGAAGCGCACGACCTCTGCTTCAACGGTACCGCCCGGGCTGCCACCCAGTGCGGTGATCTGCAGCGGCTGCGGGTTCCTGCCGGTCACGGCGGCGTGTTCGCTGCGGCGCTCCCACTTCGGGAAGGTCACCGGTTCTTTCCAGACCTTGTCGAAACCCAGGGCCTTGAACTTGGCTTCGGCCCAGGCGACCGCACGCGCGTCGGCTTCGCTGCCGGCGATGCGTGGACCGATTTCGGTGGTCAGCGACTCGACCACCTTCCAGCCGGTGTCATCGGCCAGGGCCTGATCGCGCAGCTGCGCGGCCGTGGCCAGCGACGCCGGGGGCAGGGTGGTGGCGCGCGGTGCCGCGAAGGCCGGGGCGGCCAGCAGGGCAAGGGAGGATGCGATGGCAAGGACGCGGCGACGCATGGACAACTCCGGGAAGGGACCAAGCCTTGGAGCTTAACAGTCGTTCAGACGCGCGCATGGGCGGGAGGTCATGTCCGGAGCGAACGCTGTTTTCCGCCACGTCCGGCAAAGCGAAAGCCCCGCCGGAGCGGGACTTTCACATGCGGCGGCCTCGCCGGGTACGGCCCGGCGCTACGCCTTATTTCTTCAGGCTGTCGCGGATCTCGCGCAGCAGCACCACTTCCTCGGCCGGGGCGGCGGGAGCGGCTTCCTTCTTGCGCGACAGACGGTTGATGACCTTGATCACCAGGAAAATGGCGAACGCAACGATCACGAACTGGATCAGGGTGTTGATGAAATCACCGTAGCCGATCACCACCGCCGGAATCTCCTTGCCGTCCGGCCCGATGCGTGCCGGCGACAGCGTCCACGCCAGCTGCGAGAAGTCCACCTTGCCGATCAGCAGGCCCAGCGGCGGCATGATGATCTTCTCGACCAGTGCAGTGACGATCTTGCCGAAGGCGGCGCCGATCACCACGCCGACGGCGAGGTCGATGACGTTGCCGCGCATCGCGAATTCCTTGAATTCGGTGAGCACTCCCATGTGTTTTCTCCTGTGGGGGATGTGGACAGCGCGCAGAGTAGCGCAGGTGGTGTCAGCCGGCGATCACGCCGTGACGCTCGGCCACGTTTTCCAGGCGCGCGCTGAAACGGTCGCCCGGCTTCAGTGCGGCCACTCCGGACGGCGTGCCCATGAACACCAGGTCACCGGCGCGCAGCTGCCACAGCTTGGACAGCTCGTGCAGGATTTCCGGCACGTTCCAGATCATCTGGTCCAGCAGGGCCTGCTGGCGCACTTCGCCGTTGACTTCCAGCGACAGGTTCAGCGCCGCCAGATCGCCCACTTCGCCGGCATGCACGATCTCGCTGATCGGTGCAGAGGCATCAAAGCCCTTGGCGGCATCCCAGGGATGGCCCTTCTCCTTGGCGGCCGCCTGCAGATCGCGGCGGGTCAGGTCCAGGCCGACGGCATAGCCGTACACCAGCGCTTCGGCATCGGCCACGGGAAGCTCGCCGGCCGGGGCATCACGGCCGATCGCCACCACCAGCTCCACTTCGTGATGCAGGTTGGCCGTCGCGGGCGGATAGGGGATGGCATCGTCATGGCCGACCACCAGCGCATCGGCAGGCTTGCTGAAGAACATCGGCCGGCCGCGGTCATCGGCCGCCGGCACCGCGGCTCCCATTTCGCGCGCATGGTCGGCAAAGTTGCGACCCACGCAGTAGACGCGGTGCACGGGGAAGCTGCCACCGCCCACCACCGGAACACGCGGCGTGGCAGGTGCAGGGATCACATCGGAAACGTCGGACATGCGGGCATCCAGGAAGGGAATGCCCGCAGTCTAGAACGCATGGCGCCCGCCGTCAGCGGGCACGCCGGCCGGCAGGGCTCAGCGCGAGGCCGGCAGCACCGGCTTGCGCACCACCCGGTACTCGCCCTCGACCACGGTCGGGTCGACCGGTCGGGCTGCACCCGCCTTGCGCGAGGCCAGCAGCTTCCACGCCAGGCCGACCAGGATCATCGCCGCACCGACGAACACGCCGATGAACACCATCGCGGCCAGGATCGCCAGGCCGAGCAGGCCCACGGCAACGCGCACCAGCGGGTGACGCGGCTTGCGCGGCGCGAACAGGGTGCGGAACTGGTTGAAGGCGGAATCGCGATTGAACATGGCGGCTCGATAGGCTGGGAAATCAGCGAAACCAGAGTATCGGGAGCCCGCACTGTCATTGAGTGAAAAACTCGTTAAATATAGCCTGTGCTTATTACGAATCAATGACTTGTGTTCATCCTGCAGCCAGTCACCTGAGCAGGCGTGCGACAATGCTTCTTTACTGTCCGAGCCTTCGCCATGACTGCCGCTGTTGCCCTGATCGCCCTTGATGCCATTGCCGATGGTGCGTTTGCCGAGGTCGAAGCAGTGGTCGAGGGCGATGCCGAGTCGTTGCTGCTGTATCGCGACGGCGCACAGGTGCGCGCCTTCCTGAACATCTGCCCGCATGCCGGCCGTCGCCTGGACTGGGCGCCGGGGCAGTTCCTGAAGAGCCGCGAGGGGCATCTGGTCTGCGCCGCCCACGGCGCCTCGTTCGCGTTGGACAGCGGTGACTGCATCGCCGGCCCCTGCAAGGGCGACCGCCTGCGCGCGGTGCCGGTGGACGTGCGTGATGGGCAGGTCTACCTGGCCTGAGGCCGGCTAGGGGGCGGCTCCGTTTTCCGTAGGAGAACGGCTCTGACCCACCAAGCCAGGAGCAGTCGAGCATGGCTCGACTCTGCAAAGGCATCCACGCATGGCGTGGATCTACCGTGTCGACCAAGGTCGACACCTACCAAAGCGGTGCACGACGCCGTTCTGGCAGATCGCAGAAATCTGTCGGACCCACCCCGCCATCCCACGAAATGCACGCTTTTGCCGTTGAGGTTGCCGGCCAGCGGCCGGCACTACTGGGGTGCAGGGCGCAGCCCTGCCGATGAACCCGACCCTCAGAACATCAGGTTGATCATCAGCACCACCACACAGGTGTAGATCAGCGACAACGGTCCGCCGACCCGCCACATCTCGCGCGGGGTGTAGTTGGCCGGGCCGGTGATCATCGAGATGACCGGATTGGACGCCGTCATCAGATTGTTGGAGGCCGACAGCGCCACGATCAGTGCGAACGCGGTGGGGTTGCCACCCGCCGCCAGCGCCAGATTCACCGCGATGGGCACCATCACGATGGTTGCGCCGACATGGCTGATCACCAGCGAGAACACCGTTGTCAGCAGCGCCAGGGCCAGCTCCAGCACCCACACCGGTATGCCGGTGGGGAGCTTGTCGATGGTATGGCCGGCGACCCAGGCCGCCGCGCCGCTGGAGTCCATCGCCCAGCCGAGCGGGATCAGTCCGGCCATCATGAACACGGTTTTCCAGTTGATCGAGGCATAGGCCTCGTCCATCCGCAGCACGCCCGTCAGCAACATGCCGGCCACGCCGGTCATCAGGGTCAGCGCTACCGGAAGCTTGCTGGTCAGCGCGATCAGGATCGTCAGCGCGAAGATCGCCATGGCGATCTTGAACTTGTGCGGGCGCTGTTCGCCGGTCGGGTAGTCGGTGACCACCACGAAGTCACGGCTCTTGGCGGCCTGCGCCAGGTCGGTCCAGATGCTGTGGAAGACCAGCATGTCGCCAGCGCGCAGCTGCACGTCGCGCACGTCCTCGCGGATCACCTGTTTGTCGCGGTTGATCGCCAGCAGGCTGATGCCGCGCTCCTTGCGCAGGCGCAGGTCGGCCGCACTCTTGCCGATCACGTTCGAGGTCGGCGGCACCACCGCCTCGGAAATGCCCGCGCGGCTGGGATTGAACAGGTCGCCCAGGTGCTTCAGCCGCGAGGACATGCGCAGGAACTGGTTCTGGGCGAAATCGCCGATCTGCTCGCGCGGACCCATCGCGCCCAGCACACTGCCCACCCAGATGCGCATTTCCGCCGGTGGCGCCAGCCGCGTATCGTTGCCGGTCTTCAGCGCCAGCAGCAGCGGCGCGTCATGCAGGCTCTCGGCCTCGCCCAGGGTCATGCCGACCAGCGGGCTTTCGGCGGTGACCACCAGTTCGAACACATCGCCTTCGATGCCGTAGGTCTTGGCGAAGTAGCTCTCGGTACGGGCCGGGGTGACCCCATCGTTGACCAGGGTCTCTTCCTCGATCAGCTTGCGGTCGCCGTAATAGCGGAAGTACAGCAGCGAGGCGATCAGCAGCGCCACGCCGATCGGCAGCGGCGCGAACATGCGCAGCGGCTCGATGCTGGCCAGGCCGGAGGGCAGGTTGTTGTTGGCCGAGGCCAGCAGGTCGTTCAGCAGGATCAGCGGCGAGTTGCCGACCATGGTCAGCGCACCGCCCATCACGATCGCCGCCGAGATCGGCAGCAGCAGCCGCTGCATGGTCAGCCCGGTGCGTGCCGCCAACCGCGAGGCGACCGGCAGGTACAGCGCCATCACCGACGGGTTCTGCATGAAGGACGAGTTCAGGCCAGCGATGGCCGTGGTCATCATCAGCAGGCGCTGCTCGATGCCATGTCCGCGTCGCAGCAGCCAGGCCGCGAGCCGGTTCAGTGCGCCGGTGCGGTCAAGGCCCGCACCGAGGATGGTGGTGGCGATGATGCTCATCACCGCGTTGCCGGAGAAGCCGCCGAAGATTTCCTCCGGGGCGATCAGGCCGGTCACACCCAGTACCACCAGCACCACCAGCGCGACGACGTCGGCGCGGATCCGCTCGAACAGGAACATCGCCATCGTGAAGCCGACCAGCCCGAGTACGAGCTTCATGTCGTTGGTCAGCGTCAGCGCGGTATCCATGTGGGGCGCGGCGTCCTCGGGCGATCGTCAGGTGCGGTCGTACAACAGGTCCCAGACGCCATGGCCGAGCTTCTGGCCGCGGGTCTCGAAGTGGGTCTGCGGCCGCCATTCCGGGCGCGGCACGCTGCCCCGTGGACCGGCCCGGTTGACCAGGCCGGCGGTCGCATCGAGCACGTCCCACATCTGTTCGGCGTAGTCTTCCCAGTCGGTGGCGCAGTGCAGGCGGCCGCCCGCACGCAGCTTGCGCACCAGCAGCTCTGCGAAGGCCGGCTGCAGCAGTCGGCGCTTGTTGTGGCGCTTCTTGTGCCACGGGTCCGGGAAGTAGATGCGCACTTCATCGAGCGCGCCATCGGCGATCTCGTTCTGCAGTACTTCCACCGCGTCATGGTGGTACAGGCGCACGTGGTCGGCGTTGTCGTCGGCCAGGGCGTTCAGCAGGCGGCCGACACCGGGCGCGTGCACTTCGATGCCGATGTAGTCGCGCGACGGGTCATGCTGGGCAGCAAAGCGCAGTGCAGCGCCGTTGCCGAAGCCGATCTCCAGCACCTTGTGCGCCGGGCGACCGAAGGTGGCGTCCAGGTCGCGCGGCTGGCCGCTGTAATCCAGGCCGAAGCGCGGCCAGCGTTCGTCGAACGCGCGCTGCTGGGCAGGCGTGAAGCGGCCCTGGCGCAGCACGAAACTGCGCACCTCGCGGCGCCCCTCGCTGACGGTGAACGGCTTGGGCGGGGCCTTGGACCCAGCGCTGTCGAAAGGATTGGTCATCAGCCGATCAACCCATCCACCGGCGACGACGCGCTGGCGTAGCGCTTGCGCGGGATGCGCCCGGCCAGGAACGCCTCACGGCCGGCTTCGACCGCCTTGCGCATCGCGCTGGCCATCAGCACCGGGCTGCGCGCGCCGGCAATGGCCGTGTTCATGAGCACGCCATCGCAGCCCAGCTCCATCGCGATCGCCGCATCCGATGCCGTACCGACGCCGGCATCGACGATGATCGGCACCCGGGCGTCTTCGATGATCTGCAGCAGGTTGTACTTGTTCTGGATGCCCAGGCCCGAACCGATCGGCGCGGCCAGCGGCATCACCGCAGCGCAGCCGATCTCTTCCAGGCGCTTGGCCAGGATCGGGTCGTCGGAGGTGTAGACCATGACCTCGAAGCCATCCTTGACCAGCTGTTCGGCGGCCTTGAGGGTCTGCATCACGTCCGGGTACAGGGTCTTCTGGTCGCCCAGCACTTCCAGCTTGGTCAGGTTGTGGCCGTCCAGCAGTTCACGGGCCAGGCGGCACGTGCGCACCGCGTCTTCGGCGGTGTAGCAGCCGGCGGTGTTGGGCAGGATGGTGAAGCGCTCCGGCGGCAGCACGTCCAGCAGGTTCGGCTCGCCGGGGTTCTGCCCGATGTTGGTGCGGCGGATGGCCACGGTGACGATCTGGGCGCCAGCGGCCTCGGTGGCCAGGCGGGTTTCTTCCAGATCCTTGAACTTGCCGGTGCCGGTGAGCAGCCGCGAGCCGTAGGTCTTGCCGGCGATCACCAGCGAATCGGGGGAGACATGAACGTTCATGGCGCGATTATCGCTTATCCGCCTGAAGATGGGGTCGTCACTTCGATGCCGCCGGGAGGCAGGTGCAGGGGCAGCGCCGGGCCATGCCCGGCGAGCGCGCAGCGTGGGCGTCGTGCCTCAACCCCCACCCAGGGCGTGCACGATCTCCACCACGTCACCTTCGGCAAGGCGGTGCTCGCCATGGCGGCTGCGGCTGACGATCTCGCCATTGACCTCGACCGCCACCCGGCGCTGCAGCAGCTGCTCGGCCTCGAGCAGGTCATGGAGGGTTGCCGAAGCGTGCAGGGTGCGGGGTTCGCCGTTGAGCTGGATGTTCATGGCGGCATTGTCGCGTATGGCCCGTCAGGACGGAAACCATCCGTTCCTCCGCACGGCGCCCGCATCGGCGCAGCCTGCGATTGGCGGGCTGCGCGGCAATTCATGCGGCGGCGCAGCGTGAGCAATCGTCGGTGCGGTGAAACCATTCACCGTGCGCCGGCGTACGCACGCCGGATCCTCAATGACGTCCCCACAGGAGTTCTTTACATGCTGCTCAGCAAACGCCCGATCCGCTCCCTGATGGCGGCCGCGATCGCACTGGCCGCGGTTCCGGCCATGGCAGGCGAATCCCCTTACTCGCACGCGGTGTTCTTCGGCGACAGCCTGACCGACGCGGGCTATTTCCGGCCGCTGCTGCCCCCGGCAACACAGCAGGTCACCGGCCAGTTCACCACCAATCCGGGCTGGGTCTGGTCGCAGCAGGTCGCCAACTACTACGGCCTGAACGGTACGCCCAACGGCAACGGCCAGAACGGCGACAACTATGCCGCCGGCGGTGCGCGCGTGTCGGTGGAGGTCACTGGTGCCCTGGGGCCCATTCCGTCGCTGAAGACGCAACTCACCCGCTACCTGGCCGCAAATGGCGGCAAAGCCGATGCCAACGCGCTGTACACCGTCTGGGGCGGCGCCAACGACCTGTTCGCGGCCGCTGCGGCGCCGGCACAGGCGCAGGCCATCATCGGCGCGGCCGTCACCGACCAGATCGCCCTGGTCGGCGCGCTGAAGCAGGCGGGCGCCCAGTACGTGCTGGTGCCGAACCTGCCCAACGTCGGCCTGACGCCGTCCTTCCGTGGCCCCAATGCCGCCGCCGCCACCGCGCTGTCGGCCGGCTACAACAACGCCCTGTATGGCGGGCTGAAGCAGGCGGGCATCGAATTCATCCCGTTGGATACCTTCACGGTGCTCAGTGAAGTGGCCGCCAATCCGGCCATGTACGGTTTCACCAACGTCACCAGCACGGCCTGCACCATCGACCCGGCCAATTCGACGCAGAGCATCATCGGCTGCAACCCGACGTCCTACGTCAGCCCGGATGCCGCGAAGACCTACCTGTTCGCCGACGGCGTGCATCCGACCACGGCAGGCCATGCACTGCTGGGCCAGTACGCGGTATCCGTGCTGGAAGGCCCGCGCCTGCAGCAGGTGCTCAGCCATTCGGCGCAGACCATCGGCCGTTCGCGCGCCGACCAGGTCGGCATGCATCTGGGCGGTCGTCCGGCTGACGGCCTGTCGTGGTGGGGCGGTGTGCGCGGCGACATGCAGCGTTATGACCACGCCGATCTCTACGACGGCCTGGCGCCGGCCGGCCTGTTCGGTGTCGACTGGTCGCGTGACGGCATGGTCTTTGGCGGCTTCGGTGGCTATGGACGCATGGATGCCGATTTCGGCAACAGCCGCGGCGATTTCACCCAGTCCGACACCACGCTGGGCCTGTTCGCTGGCTGGTACGGCGAGCGTGCCTGGGTCAACGGGCAGGTCAGCTACAGCTGGCTCGACTACGACGTGACCCGCAAGGTGCAGCTGGGTCCGGCCACCCGTGAGCATGGCGGTTCGGCAGATGGCAGCAATCTCACCGCCGCCATCAATGCGGGGTACGAGTTCGGCACCGAGGGCGGCTTCCGCCACGGTCCGGTGGCTGCCGTGATCTGGCAGAAGGTGAAGATCGACGGCTATACGGAGAGCGCCGACGCCGGCACGCTGGCCACTGCGCTGGGTTACAACAACCAGGAGCTGGACTCCACTGTCGGTCGCATCGGCTGGCAGGCGCGCTTCGATGGCGGCACCTTCAAGCCCTACGTGCAGGCCACCTACGACCACGAGTTCGAAGACACCAAGCAGGCCAGCGCCTGGCTGCAGTCCCTGCCGGAGCTGGGCAGCTACCGCGTGCCGGGCCTGAAGTTCGACAAGGATTACGCCACCGTGGTGCTGGGCGCCCGCACGGAGCTGTTCGGGCTGCAGAGCAACATCGGCCTGAGCACCTCCACCGCGCAGAAGCGTGCACGTGACGCGACGCTGTTTGCCAGCTTCAGCGGCAGTTTCTGACGAACGCACCTTCCCAGGCCCCGCAAGGGCCTGGGAAGGCTGCATGGCAGCGTCGGGCCATGCCCGGCGCATGCGGTGGCCACCATTGCGCAACACCGGCCCGACCGCATAGACTTTCACCACGCGACGCGGGCGTAGCTCAATGGTAGAGCTGTAGCTTCCCAAGCTACTGACGTGGGTTCGATTCCCATCGCCCGCTCCATCTTCCGCAACGATGCGTGTGTTTTCCGGATCGGCCGCGAACCTGGATGTTTCCCCTTTTGCATCTTTCTGTGCCTGCCGGCTCTGTGAGTCGGTGAAGCGTGGGCGCTTCCCGTGCTTGCCGATGGTCTGGCGGGGCGATAAGCCGGTAAAGTGCGGCAACATTCAAGCCAGTGGCAGGGGGGGGGAATGCGGAATCGGATTCTTGCGGTTGCGTTGATGGGTATTGCGGCGGCATGCACGCCGACCGAAGAAGATGCAAGAAAACAGAAGGTCGAGGCTGATCGGGCCATAGCGGAGGCGGGGGTCCGTCGGGCGCTGAAGGATCCTGACTCGGCAAAGATCGTCATCCGTCAGGCGTTTGCGATGTTCGACGGTACGATTGTCTGCGGGATGGTCAACGCGAAGAACAGCTTCGGCGGCTACACGGGCGACCGCGCGTTCATGATCAACGTCAATGCGGATGGCAGTACCGGTGCGCCCTCCGTTGCGCAGGACGACGTCAGCAGCGCGGTATCCGTGGAAATGTGCGATTTCCAGCGGGACTATGCCGCACAGCCTGGCCACGTCGGCAAGGCGGTCACGCCGGAGCAGTCCAGAGAGCTTTTGGCGGCCTACACCAAGAGGGTGCGGGAGGTCGTTGCACGGATCAATACGGGCCGATAAAACGCGGCAGCCGCAGCCCGACGGCATCGGTGTCGGGCTGTTGCTGGCTGGACTGTGGCCCCCTGTCCCGGCAACCGCGGGGCATCATCCGCCCGCCACACGGCCGCGCTATGCTGCGCGCCTGCCGACCGATCCCGCCGCGATGAAGCTCGCCATCCTGTCCCGCAACAGCTCCCTGTATTCCACCCGCCGGCTGGTCGAGGCGGGGCGTGCGCGCGGCCACACGGTGCGCATCCTCGGTGCGCTGCTCTGCGCTGCTGAACGCTGAATACCGTCCGATGAACTTCCGGATGATCCCGCGGTTTCCAGGTGAAGGCGGTTTCTGTCGCTTTTGACCGGAACCGCCCGTGTCCATCGGACACCGGAAGCCGGCCAGAATCGCGTCGGCGGCATACGGTGAAGGAGAAGATGGCAATCACCTCCTGCTTCCCGTAGTTTGCGGATGCACACACACGGAGTCATGTGATGGAACACAATGAGCAGTCGAAGCAGGAAGCTGGCCGTGGCCCCGATCTTGTTGTACCGGTTCGGCCTGTCGGCGTGATTGTGTTTGCGTTTCTTGCCGCCATCGCGGCGTTTCTGGCGGGCGCGAACATCTTTCTTGGCTTTTTCCCCTCACATCTTCTGGAGGGCGCAGCGGTTGCATTCGGGCTTCTGGCATTCGTGCTGGCCAAGAGAGCCGGTCTTCGATAGCTGCCAGACACTTTGCGGCGGCTGACCTGCATGGCCCTGACCCGTACCGCGTTGCGGCTCATCATCGAATGGCTGCCGTTGCTGACGCTGGTGGCGGTGTGCCTCGTGTGGTGGTCGCCATTGGGTGTGGTGGCTGGACTGGCGGCCGGCGGCGCCGTCGGCAGCGTGCTACGGCGTTTCCCACTCATTGGCGCCGACGCCGGAGGCGCGACGCTGCGCTCGGAGCCGCTGCAGCCCTTCGCCACGGAGCCGCCCTCTGACGATGTGCTGTTGGGTTACGGTGAGATTGGGATGGGAGGGCCCGTTTTCAGCACGCAGATGTTGCGTGACGGCGCCATCGTCGATGGTATCGATGTTTCAGGGGGCCAGGGCTGCAGCGCCGGGTGGTTTGATCTGGAAGGCACATCGTTGCGTCTTGCTCACGCCTGGATCCGATACCGCCAGGCCGTGATGGTTTATGACGAGCGGCGCAAGGTGCTGATGCAACTGCCGGGTCTACTGCCGCATGAACTTCACCAAGCCCTGGATGGGCACCGGCGGCAGTACGGTGATCGTGCTGCCGCCGACTGGGTGCGCAGCCTGCCTGGCGAGCGGACGCAACTCCAGGCCTACCATGGACTGTGGCTGGCACCCGATCATCCGGCGTTGGCCGACCCGCCGCAGTCGCAGCTGCGTCATGTGCTGCCCGACGGCCGCATTCTGCGGGCTTCGCTGCTGCTGCCGGACGATCTGCGCCTGACGGCCCACCCTGAGCTGTTCTCCAAGGTAAGGCCCTATGCGCTGCAGCTGGACAATGTCGACAGTGAACGGCATGTCTGCGACTTGAAGCGGGTGATGGTCAGTCCTGGCGACCAATGCCTGGTGGTGCGCGGCGTAGTGTTGCGCGAGGACATGCGGCCGCTCGAGGGCATCTGGCTGGTCCACCAGCATGGTCAGTGGCAGGCCATAAGCACGAGCGCGTGGGCAAGGGTGGAGACGTCCCGTGAATCCGTCTCGGTGGATGTGCTGGACGTGAGCGATGATGGCATCGTGCAGTGTGAGGCCTACACGGAGACGTGGGACGGCAGTACGATGCATCGCCAAGCTGTCACCTATGCCTGGCTGGAGCTGGCGTTGGAGTGGCGGGAGACAGCGCTGATCGTGCATGCACGCAACGGACGCTTCACACTCCGCGTACCACGTCGCTGATCGGCGGCCTCCTTCACGCACCTGAGGCAATCATCCGCCCGCCACACGGCCGCGCTATGCTGCGCGCCTGCCGACCGATCCCGCCGCGATGAAGCTCGCCATCCTGTCCCGCAACAGCTCCCTGTATTCCACCCGCCGGCTGGTCGAGGCGGGGCGTGCGCGCGGCCACACGGTGCGCATCCTCGATCCGCTGCGCTGCTACATGCGCATCGCTGCCGACGGATTCTCGATGCACTACAAAGGGCGGCCGATGACCGGTGTGGACATGGTCATTCCGCGCATCGGTGCGTCGATCACGCGCTATGGCACTGCGGTCCTGCGCCAGTTCGAGCTGATGGGCGCGCGTACGCCCAATCCCTCCGACGCGATCCTGCGCTCGCGCGACAAGCTGCGCGCGCATCAGCTGCTGGCGGCCAAAGGCATCGACATGCCGGTCACGGTGTTCGGCGACAACCCCGATGACACCGTCGATCTGCTGTCGATGCTGGGGCCGCCGCCGCATGTGGTGAAGCTCAACGAGGGAACGCAGGGGCGCGGCGTGATCCTGACCGAAAAGGCCAGTGCCTCGCGCGGGATCGTCGAGGCGCTGCGTGGCCTGTATGCCAACTTCCTCATGCAGGAGTTCATCGGAGAAGCCAAGGGGGCCGATCTGCGCTGTTTCGTGGTCGGCGACCAGGTGGTGGCCTCGATGCAGCGGCAGGCGCCTGAAGGCGACTTCCGCTCCAACCTGCACGCCGGCGGCACCGCCGTGGCGGCCAAGGCCAGCCGCGCCGAACAGCAGGTCGCGGTGCGCTCGGCCAAGGCTCTGGGGTTGTCGGTCTGCGGCGTCGACCTGATCCGCTCGCAGCGGGGCCCGCTGGTGCTGGAGGTCAACTCGACCCCGGGCCTGGAAGGCATCGAGGCAGCCTGCGGGGTGGACGTGGCCATGCGCATCATCGAGCACGTCGAGAAGCTGAAAAAATCCTGATTTTTCAGTAAGTTGAGATTCTCCTTGGGCGGCGAGACGCTGCTTTAACATGCCTTTAATCGGTGCGGGCGTAGGCTTCAGCGAACCGCAGCTCTGCCTCTCAGCAGGATCGGTATCGGGATACGACTTCAGGCCCAGGCGGGTGCACCGCCTGGGCCTTTTTTATGCGCGTCCGTAGGCCACGCGCCACTTGTGGCGGCCCGGAGGCGCTCGTAGAGTTGGGCCTTCGTTCCGATGGACCGGGAGGTAGGCGATGTATCGCGTCACGATGATCGCGTTGGTGCTGTGCCTGTCGGGCGCTGCTGTCGCCAAGACAGAGAAGAGCGCCCTGCAGATGGATCGCCAGGCTCCGGTTGCCGGCCAGGTCCAACAGGTCGAGAAGGCGCTGCAGGCGCCGGAGTACGCCGAACTGAGCGCCGATGACCGCAGCCAGATCCAGCAGGCGCTGGCCCGCATCACCCAGCGCATGGGGGGCCGGCAGCGGGTCGATGAGCTGCCGCCGCAGATACAGGCGCAGGTGTTCAACGACCAGGAGCGGGTCAATCAGCTGCTCGCCCGCGCGCACGACGACAGCCGCCAGGTCTGTACCTACCAGCGCACCACCGGCAGCAACATGCCCAAGGGCCGTTGCCTCACTGTCGCCGAACGTCGCCGCATCGAAGAAAAGGGCAAGGCGCTGATCAATGACCAGCGCACGTTCAACAATCTCAACCCTGCCAGCAACCGGTAGGCCGTCCGCCGCCCCCACGCGTGGCACTTGCTGGCGTGAAGGTGGTGCGAATACAGTCGGCTCTCAACTCAGACAAGGATCCGTTTGCCATGAAGTCCCTCCTTTTGCCTGCGCTCCTGTTCTCCGGATTGGCCCTGGCCGCCACCGCCTCCGCATCCAAGCAGGGCGGCGAGGTCTTTGCCTCCGGCAAGCCGCTTCAGCAGCAGCTCGAGCGCATCGAAGTCGAACTCAACGACGGCGAGACCTACAGCGAGCTGACGATGGCCGACCGCAGCCGGGTCCGCGAAGCGCTGGTGCGCCTGCGCGCTGCCGTGGAGCAGTACCCGAACCGGGATCTGATGCCTGAACGGGTACGAACCGATGTCATCAACGACCAGCAGGTCGTGAACACGGTTTTGACACAGTCACGTGAAGATAGTCGTCTAATATGCCAACGTGAGAAAGCCACGGGTTCGAACCGGCACACGACGCAGTGCATGACTGTCGCCGAGCGCGCCCGGCAGAAGGACAAGGCACAGCGTGATATGGGCCAGGCCCAGCGCGTCGGAAAATTCGTCAACTAGAGGTGACAGTGAGAATCCTGGTAATCGAAGACAACAGCGACATTGCGGCCAATCTGGGCGACTACCTCGAGGACCGGGGCCACACCGTGGACTTCGCCGCCGATGGCGTGACCGGACTGCATCTGGCCGTAGTGCACGAGTTCGACGCGATCGTGCTGGATCTCAACCTGCCGGGAATGGACGGAATCGAGGTCTGCCGCAAGCTTCGCAACGAAGCGCGCAAGCAGACCCCGGTGCTGATGCTGACCGCTCGTGACTCGCTGGACAACAAGCTGGCGGGTTTTGATTCCGGTGCGGACGACTACCTGATCAAGCCGTTCGCGCTGCAGGAAGTGGAAGTGCGTTTGAACGCGCTGTCCCGACGTGGCAAGGGGGTGCAGACCCGCGTGCTGGAAACCGGCGACCTGGAGTACAACCTGGACACGCTGGAAGTGCGCCGCCAGGGCAAGCTGCTGCAGCTCAACCCGACCGCACTGAAAATCCTGCAGGCGCTGATGGAAGCGGCGCCGGCCGTGGTCACCCGCCAGGAACTGGAAACCCGCGTGTGGGGCGAGGAACTGCCCGACTCGGATTCGCTGCGCGTCCATATCCACGGTCTGCGTGCCGTGGTCGACAAGCCGTTCGAAGTGCCGCTGATCCAGACCCGCCATGGCATCGGATACCGCATCGCCACCCCGGAAAGCTGATCCCGTGGCAACCAAGGGGGAGCGCCGGCGCACGCCGTATCGGCGCCGCCTGCGCAGTCGAATCATCGTGTCATTCGTGTTGTTGGGCTTCTGCCTGACAACACTGTTCGCGTTCGCTACCAACTGGGCCCGGATACGGGTGGAGAACCAGCTGGTCGAGGATGTGATCAACCACAACATTGAAGAATACGCCCGTCGCTTCTACGAGCACCCCGGACGCAATCCGGCCGTGCCGGTGCAGCAGATCCGTGCGTATGCCTATTCGGCGGACAAGTTCGACAAGGCGCGTGAGTCCTGGCCGCAATGGGCTGACCTGCAGACCGGCAACTACAACCTCAGCGGGACCGACGAACAGGGGCAGCCGTACGCCTACAAGCTTGCCGTGCGCAAGGCCGACGATGCGTGGTTCTTCCTGGCCTATGACATGACCGACAGCATGCGCGGCAGCAAGCAGCTCAACCGCGCCCTGGTACTGTCGGTGCTGGTGTTCAGCCTGCTGTCGCTGGTGCTGGGCTGGTGGTCGGCCTCGAAGGTGATGAAGCCGGTATCGGACCTGGCGGCCCGCCTGCGCGCCTACCGGGGCGGCACCAGCGAGCCTGAGCCGCTGGCGCCGCGCTTCCCCGACGACGAAGTGGGCCAGCTGGCCCAGGCGCTGGACGACTACTCCTCGCGATTGACCGAAGTGGTGCAGCGCGACCGTGAGTTCAATGCGGACGTCAGCCACGAACTGCGCACGCCGCTGGCGGTGATCCGCGGCGCCACCGAGCTGCTGCTGACCCGTCCCGGCCTGGATGAAAAGGTGCTGCAGCGCCTGCAGCGCATCCAGCGTGCCGAGCAGCAGTGCAGTGATCTGATCGGCGCTTTGCTGCTGCTGTCGCGGAACGAGCGGGGGCAGGGCACCAGCAATGTTGCCCGTGTGGCCGAGCAGCTGCTGGACGCGCACCGCGCGCAGCTGGGTGGCAAGCCGCTGGAACTGGCACTGGAGGGCGAGCGCAACCTGGTGATCGACGCGCCTGAGGCCGCGCTTTCGGTGGCGCTGGGCAACCTCATCGGCAACGCGGTGAAGTACTCGCAGGATGGCGAAGTGCGCGTGCACGTAGGGGCCAACTCGGTCTCGGTCACCGACAGTGGTCCGGGCCTGAGCGAGGAAGATGCGGCCAAGCTGTTCCAGCGCGGTTACCGCGGTACGCACGCGGGCCATTCGCAGGGCGGCGGCATCGGCCTGTCGATCGTCAGCCGCCTCTGCGACCTGTACGGCTGGCAGGTCAGCGTGCGCCCCGGGGGCGAGCGCGGCGTGATCGCAACGCTGACGTTCTCGCCCAGGCCGCTGTAGCAGATCCTTTGCCTGCCGAGCAGGGCCCGGCCCTACAGGGACGCCTCTTCCAGGGCGTCGCTGTCGCTAACGGCATGAACGTATCTGTTCTGCACGACCAGACACCCGGCGCGCGCACGCTCTGCCGCGTCCGCTGCGTGTCCGATCTCACGGTTCCGGATAGTCATAGGGCAGTTGACGCTTTTACCTCCTGATTGCCGGACGTGCAGATGGCCAAGATGCCAGTCCGCGCACTCTGCCGGCTGCCAGGAGCATCGCCATGTCGCATCGCATCCGTTACCCCAACCTGCATCAACTGGTCGGTGATTCGATCAGCCAGTTGTCTCCGGACGTCGCCCAGCGCGTCGAGGACGTACTGTCCCGCTGCGACGGCCATATGCCGGCCCAGCAGACGCCAATCGACGCCGGCGGCGTCAGCGCCGACGCAGTGCAGCCTGCCGATCTCAGGCGCGCCGTCGAAGGTCTCGGCACCCTGACCCGGATGATGTACGCCGCGCACATCGCGCGCACGCGGGGTGGCCAGCAGAACGTGCTGCCACCGGGCGCGATGGAAGGCCTGATTCTGGCCGCGCGGGAACTGACGTGTCACGTGCAGCAGCAGCTGCAGGCCGAGAGAATCAGGGGGACAGCCACATTGCAGTGATGGTCGGGGGCACTGCCACGACGATTCTGCAACGCCGGGCACGTGCCCGGCGGGTCAGCCCGCGGCCAGTGCCAGATAGCGCTGGTGCAGCGCCTCCACCTGCGCCTGCAGGTCGTCCGGCTGCCCATCGTTGACCACCACGTCATCGGCCAGTGCCCGGCGCTGCGCGCGGCTGGCCTGGGCGGCGATCATCTGGTCGGCCAGGGCGGCGTCGATGCCATCGCGCTGCATCAGCCGGGCGTGCTGTACGGCCTCGGGTGCATCCACCAGCAGTATCCGGTCCAGCCATGGATAGGCCTGGCGGCCGCCCACCTCGGTCAGCAGCGGAATCGCAGCAATGGCGTACGGGCTCGGCGCCTGCGTGCACTGCTGCTGCATCAACAGGCGGATGGCGGGGTGGGTGATGGCTTCCAGTGCCGTCCGTTCGGCCGGGTCAGCGAAGACATGGGTGCGCAGGCGCGCCCGGTCCAGGCTGCCATCGGCCAGCAGCATGTCCGTGCCGAACCGGTCGGCAATGCGGGCCAGTGCCGGGCTGCCGGTGGCCACCACCGCGCGGGCGGCCAGATCGGCGTCGGCCACCACGATGCCCAGCGCTTCGAAGCGCCGCGTCACTTCGCTCTTGCCGGCCGCGATGCCGCCGGTCAGGCCGACCACGTAGCGGCTCACGGCGGCCCCCTCAGCGCAGGCCGCTCAGGGCCAGGTAGCGCTCCACCAGCGGTTCGCCCCACATGAAGAACAACCAGCCGGCGATGGCCAGGTACGGGCCGAACGGAATCGGCGTGGCGCGATCGCGTCCGCGGCTGTAGAGCCAGATCGAACCGACGATGGCGCCGATCACCGAGGACAGCAGGATGATCGGCAGGATGCCCTTCAGGCCGCACCAGGCGCCGAGCGCCGCCAGCAGCTTGAAGTCGCCATGGCCCATGCCCTCCTTGCCGGTCAGCTGCTTGAACAGCCACCAGACCGTCCACAGCGACAGATAGCCCACGGCCGCACCGACCAGGGCCGGTTTGGCGGGCATGTACAGATTGTCGATGCTGCCGATCAGGCCCAGCCACATCAGGGGCAGGGTCAGCTGGTCGGGCAGCAGCTGGGTGCGCAGGTCGATGCCGGACAGCGCGATCAGGAAACAGGTCAGCACGATGGCGCCGAAGCCCTGCCAGCCGAAGCCGAACTGCCACACGCAGGCCAGCACCAGCAGGGCGGTCATCGCTTCCACCAGCGGGTACTGCAGCGAGATCGGCGCCTTGCAGTGGCGGCATTTGCCCCCCTGGATCAGCCAGCTGAACAGCGGGATGTTCTCGTACCAGGACAGCTTGTGCTTGCAATGCGGGCAGTGCGACGGCTCGACCACGATGCCCGGCGGCGGCGGCTCGTAGAAGTCCGGTTCCTCCAGCACTTCGCGCGCATCGCGCTTCCACTGCCATTCCAGCCGCTTGGGCAGGCGCAGGATGACAACATTGAGGAAACTGCCCAGCAGCAGTCCCAGTCCGGCCGCGGCGGGGTAGCCGAGGCCGGGGTGCTGGTCGAGAAAAGCCATGTATTTTTATCCGACGACGGCGCCCAGTTTGAAGATCGGCAGGTACATCGCAATGACCAGGCCGCCGACAATGGTACCAATGAACACCATGATCATCGGTTCCAGCAGGCTGCTCAAGGCATCCACGGCGTTGTTGACCTCCTGCTCGTAGTATTCGGCGACCTTGAACAGCATGGTGTCAAGGGCGCCGGCCTCCTCGCCGATGCCGGTCATCTGGATCACCATGTGCGGGAACAGGTTCAGCTGCTTCATCGCCATGTTGACCGGATAGCCGACCGAAACGTCGTCGCGCATGCGCAGCACCGCCTCGCCGTAGACCTTGTTGCCGGTGGCGCCGGCGACGATGCCCAGGGCCTCCACCAGCGGCACGCCGGCCTTGAAGGTCACCGCTGTGGTGCGGGAGAAGCGGGCGATCGCACTGTTGTGCATGATCTGGCCGATGACCGGCACCTTCAGGATCAGCCGGTCGACGGTGTGCTGCATCTTCTCCGATCGCCGGTAGGTCATGGCGATCGCCACTACCGCGCCGATGGCGACGATGGCGATCAGCCACCACCACGACACCATGAACCGCGACAGGTTCACCACCATCTGGGTGAATGCCGGCAGGTCGGCACCGAAGCTCTGGAAGACTTCCTCGAACTGCGGGACCACCCAGACCAGCAGGATCGTGCTGACCAGGAACGCCACCACCAGCACCATGGCCGGGTAGAACAGCGCCTTCTTGATCTTGCCCTTCAGTGCCTCGAGGTTCTCCTTGTAGGAGGCGATGGTGTCCAGCACGGTCTCCAGCACACCGGCGCTTTCGCCGGCCCGCACCAGGTTGCGGTAGAGCTCATCGAACTGCACCGGATGCTTGCTGATGGCCTCGTGCAGCGACGAGCCGCCCTCGATGTCGGTGCGGATCGTGTCCACCATCTTCTTCATGCGCGGGTTCTTGTGCCCGCTGCCGATGATCTCCAGCGCCGACACGATCGGCACGCCGGACTTCATCATCGTGGCCATCTGCCGGCTGAAGAACGCGATGTCCTTCGGAGAGACCGGCTTGCCGGCCGCACCGAACAGCGGCTTCGGCTTGGGCTTGACCTGGCCCGGGCTGATGCCCTGCCTGCGCAGTTCGGCGCGCAGCAGGTTGGCGTTCTTCGCCAGCTGCTCGCCCTTCATCTTTATGCCCCGCTTGTCGGTCCCCTCCCAGACAAACGGCTGCAGCTCCATCGTGGCGCGGGCCACGGGCTCCTTCTTGATCGCACTGCGACTCACAGACATGTTGGCTCCCCAGGCCCGCCATCCCCAGGCGGGCATCCTGAGCGGCGATGGTAGCTGGTTCAGACCCGTCCGGGGAGCCTGCCGGCGTGACGGCGTGCAGGGTTTTCGACGCGTCGAGGCGGAAGGTGACGCGCTGCGTCACATTGCCGCGTCCATCGCAGATTCGGAGCAGGGGGGTTCCCATCCGCGAAATAGCTGCCATCATTGGCGCGGGGAAATCGGGGGAGGCGTGGCCATGGGAGATTGGCACGCAACCTGCGTTGATCCACCCGCGGGGGCGGGCAGCCTGCTCATCCGGTCATCTGGCCGGCCGGTTGCCGTACCCGGAAAATCAACCACCACTACTTGGGGACGTACCACCATGAAGAACCAGAAGGGCTTCACCCTGATCGAACTGATGATCGTCGTTGCGATCATCGCCATCCTGGCCGCCATCGCGCTGCCGGCTTACTCGAACTACACCAAGAAGGCCAAGGTCTCGGAAGTGATCCTTGCGGCTTCTTCGCTGCGTACCGACGTGTCGGAATACGTGGCCAGCAACAATGCCCTGCCGCCGGCCACCTGGGAGCCGGATTTCCAGCAGACCCAGTATGTGGACAAGCTGGAATGGGATGCGACCACCAAGACCATCACCGCGACCGCGCGTAACATTGCTGACGACATCAATGGCGATACCATCACGCTGAAGGCCGACGACAGCAACGTGGCGAACGGCGTCATCCCGAAGTGGACCTGCGAAGGTTCCATCGCTTCGAAGTACCGCCCGGGTTCGTGCCAGGGTGAGGCCGCACCTGCCGAGTAATTGGCGTTTGCTGCTCGCGTATGGAAACGGGGAGCCCAGGCTCCCCGTTTTCGTTTGGGCGCTGCGGGTTGTCCGGATCCCTTCTGGCCGCGCGCTTGCATTGAGTCCGCGAAGTTTGTTCTTCTGTTGAAATCGACCGTGCGACTGGGGAGTTCGCAATGCGCCGTCCTTCATTCAGCCATGGCCCATGGCTGCTTCTCATCTTCGTGCTCTCCGGCTTCGCCGGGCTGATCTACCAGTCCATCTGGACGCAGTACCTGGGGCTGTTCCTGGGGCATTCCTCGCACGCGCAATCGCTGGTGCTGATCCTGTTCATGGGCGGCATGGCGCTGGGGGCGTGGCTGGTCAGCCGCCGCAGCGCGCTGCTGCGCCGGCCGCTGCTGGCCTACGCGGTCATCGAGCTGGTGATCGGGGTGCTGGGCATCGGTTTCGACGGGCTGTTCCAGAGCGTGACCGGTTGGGCGTACACCCACCTCATGCCGGGCATGGAGGGCACCTCGTCCACGGCGCTGCGCTGGGCGCTGGCCACGGCCCTGGTGTTGCCGCAATGCATCCTGCTGGGCGCGACCTTCCCGCTGATGAGTGCGGGTTACATGCGCCTGCAGCCCGGATCGCAGGGTGAGGTGCTGGCCGGGCTCTATTTCTCCAACAGCCTGGGCGCGGCCGCCGGCGCCCTGGTGGCCACCTACGCGCTGCTGCCGGCGGTAGGGCTTCCGGGCACCGTCCTCAGTGCCGGCCTGCTCAACATCGTGGTGGCCATCCTGGTCTATCCACTGGCCCGCGACGGCAGCGCGCCTGCGGTAGTGGCCTCCGCCGCGCCGGCTGCCGGCGGCGTACGACCGGAGACTGCAGTGCCGGTGCGGCTGGTGCTGCTGGTCGCAGCGGCGACCGGCGCGTCATCCTTCGTTTACGAAATCACCTGGGTGCGCATGCTGTCGCTCGCACTCGGCACCACGCTGCATTCGTTCGAGCTGATGCTGGCGGCGTTCATCCTCGGCATCGCCTTCGGCGGCCTGTGGCTGCGCCGCCGCGCCGACCGGATGCCGTCGCCCCTGCGCGTGGCAGGCTGGGTGCAGGTGTGGATGGGGCTGGCGGCGCTGGCCTCGATGTTCGTCTATGCGCAGGCCTTCGATTGGGTCGGCTGGCTGATGCGGGTCATCGTGCGCAGCGCGGATGGTTACGTGCTGTACAACTTGGCCAGTGCCGCCATTGCCGGCCTGGTGATGTTCCCGGCGGCGTTCTTCGCCGGCATGACGCTGCCGCTGCTGACCCTGGCGCTGCTGCGCGCCGGGCAGGGCGAGCGCGCGATCGGCCAGGCCTATGCGTTCAATACGCTCGGCGCGATCGTCGGTGTGCTGGCGGCCATCCATCTGCTGATGCCGCTGCTGGGGCTGAAGTACGCGCTGCTGGTCGCGGCAGTGGTCGACATCGTGCTGGGCCTGGTGCTGCTGCAGCGCCTTCGGCTTGCGGCCCCGGGCCGTCTGCGCTCGCCACTGTGGCAGGCTGGCGCGCTGGGTGTCGCTGGCGTAGTGGCGGCCGTCGTGCTGGTCCGCTTCGATCCGCTGGTGCTGAATTCGTCGGTGTACCGCCATGGCACGGCCCGTCTGGCGGATACCGCCACGATGCTGTTCTCGCGCGATGGGCAGACGGCCACCGTGGCGGTCTATGAAAGCACCCAGCCGATCGGCCGCATGCGTGCCATCGCCACCAACGGCAAAGTGGATGCAGGCATGGCCGTGTCGATGGTACAGGCACCCACCAGCGACGAATCGACCATGATCCTGCTGGCGGCTCTGCCGTTGGCGCTGCGCGATGATTACCAGCGCGTCGGCGTAATCGGTTTCGGATCCGGGCTCAGCACGCACACGCTGTTGGGCGACCAGCGCGTCGGGCGCGTGGAAACGGTGGAGATCGAGCCGGCCATGGTGGAGGGCGCGCGTCTGTTCGGCGAGCGTGTCGAGCGCGCCTTCAACGATCCGCGCTCGCACGTGGTGATCGACGATGCGAAGTCCTATTTCGCCGCCAGTCCGCGCAAGTACGATCTGATCATTTCCGAGCCGTCCAATCCCTGGGTGGGTGGAACGGCGGCGCTGTTCAGCGACGAGTTCTATGCGTTCGTGCCACAGCAGCTCAACGAAGGTGGCGTGTTCGTGCAGTGGCTGCAGCTGTATGAGATCACCCCCGAACTGGTCAGCTCGGTACTGGCGGGGCTGCTGGAACAGTTCTCCGATGTGCGCGCTTACCTGGCCAATCGTGGCGACCTGATCCTGGTGGCGACGCCGAAGGGCACGTTGCCGCCGATGAAGGGCAGCCTGTTCCAACAGCCGCAGCTGCGCGGGGAACTGGCGCGGATCGGCGTGCATTCGGTGGCCGATCTGGAGAACGCCCTGTCCATGGATGACGCAGCGCTGCGCGCCTTCGTTCCTCTGTATCCGGCCGCGCGCAATTCCGATTACTTCCCGACCTTGAAGTTGAATGCCCCGGTGGCACGTTTCCAGGGGGCGTTCACCCGTGATTTCCAGCAGGTGATGACGGCCCCCTGGCGGATCGTCAGCGCCCCGCCAACGGGGCAGGTGACGGCTACTGCGGCGGGTCTGCCGCAACCGGCGTCCAGCCGGGATGACAAACGTCCGACCGCACGGGCCGTGGCAGCTTTCCTGCAGGGCGAGGCGCCCACGGATGTGGCGGATGCCGATTGGATGAGTGCGCAGGCGCTGCGTGGGCTGGCAGCGCGCTGCGAACTGGACGGATCTCCGATGGAAACCACCCGGCTGCTGTTCGTGCTGGCCGGAGAAACGATCCCGTTCCTGCCGGCAGCGCAGCGGGCGGCCCTCTGGGCGCAGCGCGACTGGATGGACTGCACCCCGGCAGATCCCGTCGTGTCCGCCAGCCTTGCCCTGGTTGCCGCCGCGGCCACCGACGACCACCACGCTGTACTCACGGAAGGCCGGCGATTGTTGGGCAGCGAGCATGCGCCGATGCTGCTGGCCGACCCTGCCACCGGCTATTATCTGTTCGGTGCAATGCAGCACGCTGCGCGGCAGCTGGGGGATACCACGGCGTCGCGGCAACTGACGGACCAGTACTGGAAGGCGCTCGCGCCCGATGCGCGAGGAAACGGACCCCTGCGTTTGCTGAGCTACCTGGCCGCTATGGGCCGGCAACCCGTTTCTGAAACTGAATTCCGGCCGTCAGGGCACGAGTAACGAGGAATCCCATGAGCGTTGTTTCATCCCCCAACCTTGTCGGCATCACCGGGCTGGCGCGCCGCCTGGTCCAGGATGGTGCGCTGGACGAGGCCACCGCCCGCGACGCCATGACCCGGGCCGCCGCCGCGCGGCAGCCGCTGCCGCAGTGGTTCGCGCAGAACAAGGTGGTGGGGGCAGCACAGCTGGCCGCGGCCAATGCGGTTGAGTTCGGCATGCCGCTGTTCGACGTCTCGACCTTCGATGCCAGCCAGAACGCGATGAGCCTGGTCAGCGAGGAACTGCTGCGCAAGCACAACGTACTGCCGCTGTTCAAGCGTGGCGGCAAGCTGTTCGTCGGCACCAGCAACCCGACCCACGCACTGGACGAGATCAAGTTCCACACCAACCTGGTGGTGGAGCCGATCCTGGTCGACGAGGACCAGATCCGCCGCACTCTGGAACAGTGGCACGCCAGCCACGACACGCTGGGTGACGCGCTGGGCGGTGACGATGAGGGGATGGCCAACCTCGACGTGGGCCTGGGCGATGAGGATGGCGCGGGCGGCGACTCCGGCATCGATGCCAAGGGCGACGACACCCCGGTGGTGAAGTTCGTCAACAAGGTGCTGGTCGATGCGATCCGCAAGGGCGCGTCGGACATCCATTTCGAGCCGTACGAAGACGATTACCGCGTGCGCCTGCGCATCGACGGGCTGTTGAAGATGGTCGCGCGCGCGCCGGTGAAGTTGAACCAGCGCATCGCCGCGCGCCTGAAGGTGATGGCACAGCTGGACATCGCCGAGAAGCGCGTGCCGCAGGATGGCCGCATCAAGCTCAACCTGTCCAAGTCCAAGCAGATCGATTTCCGTGTGAGCACGTTGCCGACGCTGTTCGGCGAGAAGGTCGTGCTGCGTATCCTCGACGGCAGTGCCGCCAAGCTGGGCATCGACAAGCTCGGCTATGAGCCCGACCAGCAGAAGCTGTTCCTGGATGCGATCCACAAGCCATACGGCATGGTGCTGGTGACCGGGCCGACCGGTTCGGGCAAGACGGTGTCGCTGTATACCGCGCTGGGCATTCTAAACGACGAGACGCGCAACATCTCCACGGCGGAAGACCCGGTGGAAATCCGGCTGCCCGGCGTCAACCAGGTGCAGCAGAACAACAAGCGCGGCATGACGTTCGCCGCTGCGTTGCGCTCGTTCCTGCGCCAGGATCCGGACATCATCATGGTCGGCGAAATCCGCGACCTGGAGACCGCCGAGATCGCCATCAAGGCCGCGCAGACCGGCCACATGGTGCTGTCCACCCTGCATACCAACGACGCGCCGCAGACCATCGCGCGCCTGATGAACATGGGCATCGCGCCGTACAACATCACCAGCTCGGTGACCCTGGTGATCGCCCAGCGTCTGGCGCGACGGCTGTGCCCGAACTGCAAGCGCCCGGCGCAGCTGCCGGAGCATGCATTGCTGGCCGAGGGTTTCACCCAGGCCCAGCTGGATGAGGGCATCCAGCTGCATGAGGCGGTGGGCTGTGATGAATGCACCGAGGGTTACAAGGGCCGCACCGGTATCTACCAGGTGATGCCGATGACCGACGAGATCGCCACGATCGTGCTGGCCGGTGGCAATGCGCTGCAGATTGCCGAAGCCGCGCAGGCGATCGGGGTCAATGACCTGCGGCAGTCGGCATTGAGGAAGGTCGCGGCGGGCGTGACCAGCCTGGCCGAGATCAACCGCGTTACCAAGGATTGACGCGGTTGTGCTGACGGGGTCGGAGCCCTTTCCTGCGGAAAGGGATCCGACCACTGGGCCTTGCGGCCCTTACTCCATGCCCAGCTTCTTCAGCTTGTAGCGCAGCGCGCGGAAGGTGATGCCCAGCTGCGCGGCGGTACGGGTCTTGTTCCAGCGGTTTTCTTCCAGCGCGCGCTGGATGGCGCTGCGTTCGAGCTGTTCGATGTACGAGGGCAGGGCGGCACTGCCCGGCTGCAGATCGACCACGGCTTCGGCGGCCGTGCCGTTGCCGGGCATGCGGGGGGCGTGTTGCGGCAGGCGCAGATCGTCGACACCGATGCGGTCTTCCTCGGCCAGGGCCAGCGCGCGCTCAAGGATGTTCTCCAGTTCGCGCACGTTGCCGGGGAAGGCGTACTGCGCCAGTGCCTCCAGCGCCGAGGGCGCGAGCAGCGGCGTGGTGCGGCCGTGGCTGCGGGCCAGCCGTGCCAGCACGGCAGCGGCCAGCTCCGGCAGATCCTGGCGGCGTTCGCGCAGCGGCGGCACCTTCAGTTCGATCACATTGATGCGGTAGTACAGGTCGTGGCGGAAGCGGCCGTCCTCGACCAGCTCGGCCAGATCCTTGTGGGTGGCCGACAGGATGCGCACATCGACCGGTTCCTCGCTGGCCGCACCCACCGCGCGCACCGACTTCTCCTGGATCGCGCGCAACAGCTTCACCTGCATCTGCAGCGGCAGCTCGGCGACCTCATCCAGGAACAGGGTGCCACCATGGGCGGCCTGGAACAGGCCGGGCTTGTCGGCGTGGGCGCCGCTGAAGCTGCCCTTGCGGTGGCCGAAGAACTCGCTCTCCATCAGTTCGCCGGGAATCGCGCCGCAGTTGACCGGCACGAACGGCCCGGCAGCACGTGCCCCCTGGGTGTGGATGGTCCGCGCGACCAGTTCCTTGCCGACGCCGGATTCGCCGAGGATGTAGACCGGGGCCTGGCTGCGCGCGACTTTGCCGATGGTGGCACGCAACACGTCCATCGCCGGCGAATTGCCGAGCAGCCGGGCGCCCTGTTCTGCGACGGGGCCCGGTACGGGCCGCTCGCTGTTGTTCAATTCCAGCGCGTGCTTGACCAGTCCGCGCAGTACGGCGATGTCCACCGGCTTGCTGACGAAGTCGAAGGCGCCCGCCTTCAGGGCTTCCACTGCCAGATCCATGCTGCCGAAGGCGGTGATCATCGCCACCGGTGTGCGCGGGTAGTGCTGGGCGATCTCGCTGACCAGCTCGATGCCGTTGCCATCCGGCAGGCGCATGTCGGTGATGCACAGGTCATAAGGATTGCTGGCCAGCAGCTCGCGCGCTTCGGCGAGGTTGGCTGCAGTACTGATGCGCAGCCCCATGCGGCCGAGCGTCAGCACCAGCAGTTCGCGGATGTCGCGTTCGTCGTCGACGACGAGGGCGCTGCGGGTTTCGTTCATGGGCGGAAAAGATAAACGAGGGGGCTGAAAGCGACAAATGTTTGACGCACAGAATCAGGAACCATCGGGCAGCAGGGTGTGCGGACCTGGCAGGACCAAGCGGAAGCACGAGCCGCCGGCTGGCACCGGGATGTAATCCAGCCGTGCCTGGTTGGCCCTGCACAATTCGCGGGCGATGTACAAGCCCAGGCCGGTGCCGTGCTCGGAGGTGGTGAAGAACGGCCGGAACAGCTGCGCCGCCACGCTTTCGGGAATGCCGGGGCCACGGTCCATCACGTCGATCACCGCGCTGCGTTCGTGCCGGGCTACACGCAGCCGCACGCGGGCCGGCTGCTGGCCGATGCGGCCGTACTTCAGGGCGTTATGGACCAGCACGGTCAGCACCTGGTAGAGGTGGCGGGTGTCGACCTGCGCCGGCACCGAGGTGTCGCTGACGATCGGTTCGATGCTGTCGGTTTCCAGCGTCTGGCCCTGCTTGTACTCCAGCACGAAGCGGCGCACGAAGGCGACCAGATCCACGTTCTCCGGCGTGGCACGTTCGCGCCGGGCCAGGCCCAGCACGCTCTCGACGATGCCGTTGGTGCGCTGGCACTGCTGGCGGATGATCTGCAGCAGGCGGCGGTCGCTTTCGTTGAAGCCGGTACCTTCTTCCAGCAGCTGCACGGCATAGTTGATCGCCGCCAGCGGATTGCGGATCTCATGGGCCAGGCTGGCCGAGAAGCGGCCCATCGCCGACAGGGTGAGCGACTCGGCGCGCCGCGACACCACGCTGGAATCATCCAGGAAGACCAGGGCCAGTTCGCTGCCGGCCAGCAGGCGCGCGAAGCGCGGTTGCACTTCGGGCTGGTCCGGGTTGAGCTGCAGCGGCAGTTCGTCCTGGGTCCAGCCGTTGCGCCAGCGCTGCAGGCGACGGGCCAGCTCGGGTGCGACGCTGGCCAGATCGAGGCGGCCGGTTCCGCCCGCACCGTCGCTGTCGCCGAGCAGCATCGAGGCAGCCTCGTTGGCCAGCGTGATGCGGCTGTCGGCATCCACCACCAGCACGCCGGTGCGCATGCGGCGGATGATCAGTTCGTTGATCTGGAACAGATTGGCCACCTCGTCACCGCGCTGGTTGGCCAGCTGCTGGTTGCGGCGGGCGCGGCTGCCGACCTGGTAGCTGATGAAGGCCAGGGCCAGGTAACTGGTCGTGAACATCGCCAGCTCGGCCAGGGTGCGGGTCGGGTCGCCGCCCTCCAGCAGCTTCCACAGGTATTCGCCCACCGTTGCCAGGCTCGCCGCCAGGGCCAGCCCAAGGCCCCAGCTCAGCGGCAGCAGGGTGGCGGCCGCGGCGATGTTGAACAGCAGCGACATCGAGATGCCGGCACTGGCGCCGGGCAGGGCGTGGGCCAGCAGGATGGCGGCGATGATGTCCACCAGCACGCCGGTGACCACGATCGGCCGCAGCCAGCGTTCGTTGCGGCCGATCGCCAGGGCCAGCAGCGACAACGCCAGGTAGGCCGCGCCGACGGTGTAGGCCAGCCGCGGGTGGTGGGCCTCGCCGACCATCATCGACAACGGGCTGTACAGCAGGGCGGCGATCACGGCTGCGATCAGCACCCGGTACAGGGCGAAGAAGTACAGCTCGCGCCGCGGAATCGATTCGATGCGGTCGATCAATGAAGCACTGGGTGACACGCCGGAACTCCCCTTCTGGCTGCCTGGATCTGGGTTGTGCGACGGGCATGCCCGAGCGGACGCAGATGCCCAGTATACGGTCGTGGCGATGCCCGGCCGCGGGTCCGCGTCGCGCAATCGGCCTGTGGCGAGGGCGGCCGGGCGGCTGCCGGCGATCCGCAACTGCCTGAATGACAGCGGAAATCCGCCCGGATCCGGTACTGCGTACAGACTTCTTTGCGCCCCGGCGCCGGCTCGGCCACAATAGTGGGCCCGCCGCGGTCCGTGCCGGTGCCTCCCCCGGAGGCCCTGAGGAATTGCGTGCGGTCGTTCCTATTCCCACGGTGACGCATGAATTTCCACGAATACCAGGCAAAACAACTGCTTGCCGAATACGGCATCCCGGTCCCGGCCGGCAAGGTCGCGGCTACTCCGGACGAGGCGGTTGAAGTCGCCCAGTCGCTGGGCCAGGGCCCCTGGATGGTCAAGGCGCAGATCCACGCTGGCGGCCGCGGCAAGGCTGGCGGCGTCAAGTTCTGCAAGACCGTCGATGACGTGAAGGCCGCAGCGGCCAAGATGCTCGGCACCAAGATGGCCACCTACCAGACCGCCGGCGTCGAGCTGCCGATCAACCTGGTGCTGGTGACCACCGCCGGTGAGATCGTCAAGGAACTGTACCTGTCGGTCCTGGTGGATCGCGGCACCCGCACCATCAGCTACATCGCCTCCTCGGAAGGCGGCATGGAAATCGAGCAGGTGGCTGCCGAGACCCCGGACAAGATCCACACCCTGAATGTGGACTTCGTCGAGGGCGTGCAGGGTTACCACGGCCGTGACATCGGCTTCAAGATGGGCCTGACCGCCAAGCAGGCCGGCCAGTTCGCCAACATCATGGTGAACCTGTACCGCATCTTCAACGAAAAGGACCTGGCGCTGGTTGAGATCAACCCGCTGGCGATCCTGGACGACGGCAACCTGTACGCGCTGGACGGCAAGTTCAACAGCGACGACAACGCCAACTTCCGCCACAAGGAACTGGTCGCGATGCGCGACAAGTCCCAGGAAGATGAAACCGAAGTGACCGCTTCGGAGCTGGACATCAACTACGTCACCATGGACGGCAACATCGGCTGCATGGTGAACGGCGCCGGCCTGGCCATGGCGACCATGGACGTCATCAAGCTCAACGGCGGCGAGCCGGCGAACTTCCTGGACGTGGGCGGCGGTGCCAACAAGCAGCGCGTCATCGAAGCGTTCAAGCTGATCCTGTCCTCGGACAAGGTGGAAGGCATCTTCGTCAACATCTTCGGCGGCATCGTCCGCTGCGACATGATCGCCGAGGGCATCATCGCCGCCGTGAAGGAAGTGGGCGTCAAGGTGCCGGTCGTGGTGCGCCTGGAAGGCACCAACGTGGAAGAAGGCAAGCAGCTGCTGCGTGACAGCGGCATGGCCATCATCCCGGCTGACAACATCAACGACGGCGCCAAGAAAGTCGTTGAAGCGGTCAAGAACGCCGCCTGATCCACGACACCGAAGGAAATTCCCATGTCTGTTTTGATTAACAAGAACACCAAGGTGATCGTGCAGGGCTTCACCGGCCAGCAGGGCACCTTCCACGCGACTCAGATGATCGAGTACGGCACCCAGGTTGTTGGCGGCGTGACCCCGGGCAAGGGTGGCACCACCCACATCGACCTGCCGGTCTTCAACACCGTTGCCGACGCCGTGCAGAGCACTGGCGCCAATGCTTCGGTCATCTACGTGCCGCCGCCGTTCGCGGCTGACGCGATCCTGGAAGCCGCAGCTGCCGGCATCAAGGTCATCGTCTGCATCACCGAAGGCATCCCGGTGCTGGACATGCTGCGCGTCAAGAACGTGCTGACCCGTTCCTACCCGGACACCGTGCTGATCGGCCCGAACTGCCCGGGTGTCATCACCCCGGGTGAGTGCAAGATCGGCATCATGCCGGGCCACATCCACAAGCCCGGCAAGATCGGCATCGTGTCGCGTTCGGGCACGCTGACCTATGAAGCGGTCAAGCAGACCACCGAAGTCGGCCTGGGTCAGTCCACCTGCATCGGCATCGGCGGCGACCCGATCAACGGCCTGAACTTCGTTGACTGCCTGAAGCTGTTCAACGAAGACCCGCAGACCGAAGGCATCATCATGGTCGGCGAGATCGGTGGCGACGCCGAGGAAGCCGGTGCGGAATACATCAAGAACCACGTGAAGAAGCCGGTCGTCGGTTTCATCGCCGGTGCTTCGGCGCCGGCCGGCAAGCGCATGGGCCATGCCGGTGCGATCGCCTCCGGCGGCAAGGGCACGGCGGAAGGCAAGTTCGCCGCCATGGAAGCGGCTGGCGTCGTCACCGTGCGTTCGCCGGGCGACCTGGGCGCTGCCATCGCCAAGCTGGTGAAGTAAGGTTGTTGCCGGCTTCCGGCCGGCACGATCTGTAGAGCCGAGCCCATGCTCGGCTTGCTTTGGAAAAGCCGCCTCCGGGCGGCTTTTCTGCGTCTGGGCGTCGCGCAGTCATCCGCCGGGCATGGCCCGGCGCTACCCGCAGGGTCCGCCCGGCAGGCACACGGTGCGGCGTTACAATGGGCCATTGCAACCACAGGCTGGACCTTCCATGGCTTCGATCCGCATCGCGATGGCGCAGTTCGATTTTCCGGTCGGCGATGTCGCCGGCAATACCGAGCGCATCATCGAGATGATCGGCCAGGCGCGCGATGAGCATGGCGCCGGGCTGGTGATGTTCCCCGAGCTGGCGGTCAGCGGCTATCCGCCGGAAGACCTGCTGCTGCGTCCGGGGTTCCTGTACGAATGCGAGCAGGCGATCGCGCGCATTGCGGCTGCCTGCCGCGGTATCACCGCCGTGGTCGGCTGGCCGCAGGCGGCGGGCGCGGTGGTGTACAACGCCGCCAGCGTGCTGCGCGATGGCCGGGTCGAACAGACCTATCGCAAGCGCGAGCTGCCCAACTACGCGGTGTTCGACGAGCGCCGCTACTTCGACGTCGATCCTGATGGCGGCAGCTGCGTGTTCGACGTCGACGGCATTCCGGTGGGCCTGCTGATCTGCGAGGACCTGTGGTTCGCTGAGCCGCTGGCCGATACCGTGCGTGCTGGCGCGCAGCTGGTGGTGGTGCCCAATGCCTCGCCCTACGAGCGCGGCAAGCACGCCCAGCGCGATGCCGTGCTGGCCGCGCGCACCCGCGAGAGCGGTGCGGCGATCGCGTATCTCAATGTTGTCGGTGGCCAGGACGCACTGGTGTTCGACGGCGCTTCGGTGGTGGCCGATGGCGACGGTACGGTGCACCCGGCCGCCGCTGCGTTCGTCGACCAGTGGCTGGTGGTGGAGTACGACGGTGCCAGCCGTCGCTTCATGCCTCACGTCTGGATGGACGATGGCGACGAGAGCATGGACGCCCTGGCCTGGCGCGCGGTGACCCGTGGCATCCAGGATTACTGCCGCAAGAATGGTTTCACGAAGGTGTGGCTGGGCCTGTCCGGCGGCATCGATTCGGCCCTGGTGCTGGCCCTGGCGGTGGATGCGATGGGGGCCGAGAACGTGACTGCCGTGCGCCTGCCGTCACGCTATACCGCAGGCCTGTCCAACGATCTGGCTGCAGAGCAGTGCCAAGCGTTGGGAGTGAAGCTGGAAGCGGTGTCGATCGAGCCGGCGTTCAAGGGCCTGATGGAATCGCTGGCGCCGCTGTTCGAGGGCACAACCCCGGATGTGACCGAGGAGAACCTGCAGTCGCGCAGCCGCGGCGTGATCCTGATGGCGCTGGCCAACAAGTTCGGTGGCCTGCTGCTGACCACCGGCAACAAGAGCGAGTATGCGGTCGGCTACGCCACCATCTACGGTGACATGTGTGGCGGCTACGCGCCGTTGAAGGATCTGTACAAGACCGAAGTATTCGGTCTGTCGAAGTGGCGCAATACCGTGGGGGGCGCGCCGGTGATTCCGCCGGCCGTGATCAGCCGCCCGCCGTCGGCCGAACTGCGCGAGAACCAGCTGGACCAGGATTCGCTGCCGGCCTACGACGTGCTGGACGGCATCCTGTACCGCTACGTCGACCAGGAGCAGTCGCGCGCCGAGATCGTTGCAGCCGGTTACGATGCGGCCGTGGTCGACCGCGTGCTGCGGCTGGTGCGCATCAGCGAGTGGAAGCGGCACCAGGCCGCACCGGGGCCGAAGGTCTCCCGTCGCGCCTTCGGCCGCGAACGCCGCTATCCGATCAGCAACGGCTACAAGGGCTGAGGCCCGCGCCTCCGCAGGGCCCGGCCATGGCGGGCCCCACAAAAAGGAAGGGCCCCTTGCGGGGCCCTTTTCTTACTTCTTTTCCAGCCGCGCGTTGCGCTGGCCGGTACTGGCGGACTTCTCGCCTGCGAACGGGTTGAGCTTGCGGATCATCCAGGGGTACTTCGGCCAGTTGCCTGCCAGCCACGGGTGATCGGGCTGGTTCAGCTCCAGCACGCGCCGGGCATCGTCGGCCAGGGTCTTGTTGCCCAGGTGGGTGTAGGAGTCGGCCAGGACTGCCACGGCGTCGTACTGGAAGGCGCTCTGCGGATAGGTTTCCAGCAGGTAGTTGGCGCGGCCAGCGGCCGACACCCAGGCGCCACGGCGCATGTAGTACAGCGCGTTGTCCAGCTCGTGCTGGGCGAATACGTCACGCAGCTCGATCATCCGCTGGCGGGCGTCGGCGGCGTAGCGGCTGTTCGGGTAGCGGTCAACGACGATGTTGAAGTCCGAATACGCCTGGTGCGGCGTGGACAGATCGCGGCGGCTGGGGTCCAGGGACCATACGCGACGCAGGAAAACCGTATTGCGGTTGGAGTTGGCCAGGCCGCGCAGGTAATACAGGTAGGCGATGTTGCGATGGGTCGGATAGGTCCGGATGAAGCGGTCGATGCTCGACACCGCATCGTCGTGCTTGCCGGCCTTGTACTGCGCGTAGGCGGTTTCGATCATCGCCTGTTCGGTGTACGGGCCATAGGGATACTGGGCCACCAGGCGACGGAAGCTGGCTTCGGCGCCGCTCCAGTTGCCCCCCTTCATCAGCGTGTGGCTCTTCTCGTACAGCTGTTCGACCGGCGTCCCCTCGTCGGGGCGATCACCCTTCTTGGCGCCGCGATGGCAGCCGGTGGCGGCGATGACCAGCACCAGCAGCAGGGCGGTGAGGCGGACGGGCGCGGAGAGCATGGCGGAGCGTCGGATCATGGGGTCAAGGCGGGACGCGTCTGGAATACGAAGGGTCGATGATAGCCTAGTGTCCTGTCCTGCGACTGAAACCGACCGCCGGGACCCCAAAATTTCAAAGATGCCCCCCTGCCATGTCTGAACAACCCTCCGAATCGGCCCGCCAGGCCATCGTCCCCGACACCGCCGCCGGCCGGCGTTTCGACGCCGTCGTGGCCGAACTGTTCCCCGAGTACTCCCGTTCACGCCTGACCGAATGGATCAAGGCCGGCGACGTCCTGCTCGATGGCGCCCAGGCGCGGCCGCGCGATCCGCTGCGCGGTGGCGAGGTGGTGACCCTGAACGTGGTGCTGGAGACCCAGACCGATGCCCAGCCGGAGGACATCCCGCTGGACGTGCTGTTCGAGGACGAGCACCTGCTGGTGATCAACAAGCCGGTCGGCCTGGTGGTCCACCCGGGTGCCGGCAACCACAGCGGCACCCTGGTCAATGCGCTGCTGTACCGCGACCCGTCGGTGGCGGTTCTGCCGCGCGCCGGCATCGTGCATCGCCTCGACAAGGACACCAGCGGCGTGATGGTGGTCGCCCGCACCCTGGAGGCGCAGACGGCCCTGGTCGAACAGCTGGCCGCGCGTGATGTGCACCGCCAGTATCTGGCCATCGTGATGGGCGCTCTGGTGGCCGGCGGCACCGCCGATGCGCCGATCGACCGTCATCCGCGCGACCGCCTGAAGATGGCGGTGCGCGAAGACGGCAAGGACGCGATCACCCATTACCGCCTGCGCGAGCGCTTCCGGGCGCACACCGCGCTGGAATGCCGGCTGGAAACCGGCCGCACCCACCAGATCCGCGTGCATATGGCGCACCTGCGCCACCCCATCATCGGCGACCCGCTGTATGGCGGTGCGCTGAAGCTGCCCAAGGGCGCCAGCGACGAACTGGTGGCCGCGCTGCGTGGCTTCAAGCGCCAGGCCCTGCACGCCGAGACGCTGGAGTTCGTGCATCCCATCACCGGCGAGCCGGTGCGCAATTCGGCGCCGGTACCGGACGACATGCTGCACCTGATGAAGGTGCTGCGCGAAGACAGCGAGGCCTTTACCGAGCGCGAGCGGGATCGCTGGTGATGGCGACCGCGCTGCCGCTGCTGCAGGCTGACTGGCCGGCGCCGCCGGGCGTGCGGGCGCTGACCACACGCCGGCACGGCGCGGGCATTTCGCCGGCACCCTTTGCCCAGTTCAACCTGGGCAACCGGCACGCAGCCGATGGAGATGCGCCGGCCAACGTCGAACACAACCGGCAACTGCTGCAGCAGGGACTGGCGCTGCCCTCCGCGCCGCACTGGCTGCGCCAGGTGCATGGCACCACCGTGCTGCGCTTTGATGGCCCGCCAGTGGCCGGGGCCAGCGAGCCGGTGGCCGATGCCGCGGTGACGTCGGTGCCGGGGGTGGTGCTGGCCATCCTGACCGCGGACTGCCTTCCGGTGGTGTTTGCCGCCGCCGACGGCAGCGAAGTGGGCGCGGCCCATGCGGGCTGGCGAGGCCTGGCCGATGGCATGCTGGAACACACGGTAGCCGCGATGCGCACCGCGCCGTCGCAGCTGCGGGTCTGGCTGGGCCCGGCGGCAGGGCCTGCCGACTATGAGATCGGCGAAGAGGTGTATCAGGCCTTCGTCGGCCACGAACCGGCGGCGGCCGCCGCCTTCGTGGCCACCCGCGCGGGGCACTGGAAGGTCGATCTGTTCGCACTGGCCCGCCAGCGCCTGCAGTCCGTGGGCGTGGACCCGGCCCAGGTGTCTGGCGGCACGATCTCCACCATTGCCGATCCGGACCTGTATTCGCACCGTCGCGACCGCCGCACCGGCCGCATGGCAACGCTGGCCTGGATCGCTCCCTGACCGTGCCGCTGTTCGCGCAGGTGCTGGGGCCGGCCTTCGCCACCCTGGCAGCACCGGTGCAGGCGTTGCATGCGGCGCCGCTGCCGTGCCGCCGTACCGGGCAGGCGCGGATCGCACGGGGCCGCCATTGGCTGGTGCCCATGCTGGCCGCGTTGGCGCGGCTGCCGAAGGAGGCGCACGCCTTGCCGGTCGAGGTGGTGTTCAGCGTCTGCGGGCAAGGCGAGCAGTGGGCGCGACGTTTCGGGCGCTGGCCGATGGTGTCGCGGCTGTGGGCACAGGAAGGCGGTCTGCATGAGCAGCTCGGTGCGGTGCACTTCGGATTCGAGCTGCGGGCGCGTGAAGGCGGCATCGACTGGTCGGTGCGCAGCGTCCGCGTGTTCGGCCTGCTGCCGCTGCCGACGCGCTGGTTCGACGGCGTGCGCTGCCGCGAGGCCTGGGCCGCAGAGCGCTACACTTTCCTGGTTGATGTGACATTGCCCTGGATTGGACCCCTGATCCGTTATGAAGGCTGGCTCGACCCGCAGTGACGCAGTGATCGTGTTCGATGGCGTCTGTGCGCTGTGCAGCCGCTGGGTGCGTTTCCTGCTGCGTGTGGACCGCCACGGGCGCTATCGCTTCGCAGCGATGCAGGGTACGCATGGCAGCCTGCTGCTGCGCAGCCATGGGCTGGATCCGCAGGACCCGCGCTCCTTTCTGCTGCTGGACGAGCAGGGCGCCTGGACTGACACGGACGCGATCCTGCGCGTGCTGACCGGGCTGGGAGGCGCATGGCGGCTGGCGGGCGTGCTGCGCCTGTTGCCGCGCAGCTGGCGGGATGCCGCCTATCGCAGGCTGGCCCGCAACCGATACCGCTGGTTCGGTCGTCACGACCGCTGCACGCTGGCGACGACGCAGCAGGCCGGCCGTTTCCTGGACTGATGTGCCGGTCGGTCCGCGCGCGGTGTCAGTGCGGAGCCGCAAGCAGCCGATAGGCGATGCGCTGGTTGCGCGCGCGGCCGTCCTCGCTGCGGTTGTCGGCTACCGGATGCTCCTCGCCGTACCCCACCGCGACCAGCGTCGGTGCCGGCACGCCATGCGCCTGCAACGCCGTCACCACCACGTCCGCACGCTGCTGGCTGAGCTGCCGGTTGGCCTCGGACGCGCCCTGGCTGTCGGTGTGAGCGGCCACTTCCACCCGTGTGCCTGGCGCAGTGCTGCGCAATGCGTCGGCCACCACCTGCAGCGTTTCGCTGGAGCTGCCGCGCAGTTCGCTGGAGCCGGGATGGAACTCCAGCCGGGTCAGGTTCAGCGCAGCGATCCGCTGCGCGGCGCCGGCATCGGCCGGCAGCCGCGACAATGCCGCCCGGCCCGGACCCCACAGCCCACTCATCCGCAGGGCGGGGAAATCCTGGCGGAGCTGCCGCGAGATCGCCAGGCGCCGCTCTTCGCTCAGGGCGGTGGAGTCGATATCCAGCTGGTTGCCGGCGAACTCCAGGCGCAGTCCGTCGCCCTGCAGGCAGGGCAGGGTGCGGATCAGGCGCTCGAACCAGCGCGGCGACCGGGCCTGCGGATCGATCTCGATACGGCCACTGACGTGCCCTGCGCCATGCACCGCAATCAACGCGCTCCACAGGCGGCGGCGCAGGGCGTCGCTGGGCAGGCTGCCATGGACCGAGACCTGCGCGCCGCGCTGGTGCAGGAACAGCCGCGCGTCGTGCTCGCGGACGATCGCCTGTGGCGTCCACAGCGGCGTGCGTGCCTTCAGCTGCAGCCATGCGGTAGCGCCGAGCACGACCACGGCGGCCATCATCCACAGCAGGCTGCGCAGGGCCATGCCCTGCACCCGCGGGGTGAGCAGGGTGTCGGCCATCTGCGGTCGCTGCCGCTGCGGGCGATTGCGCAGCTGGCGCGGCTCCGAAGGGGCCGGCTCGATGGGCTGGGACGTCAATGCGATCAGCCCCGGCAGCAGATCGCAGGCCACGACCCGGAACGCCCCCGATGACAGTCTGCTGCGCCGGGCCAGCCGGTCCATGACCGGATCACCCAGCGCACGCTGCAGGTCGCTGGCCAGCACCGGCAGCGGCGGCTGCCCGGGACGCCGCCAGGATCGGAAGTGAACCCCCAGGCCCGCCTGCTCGAAGGTCTGCTCCAGTCCGTCCAGTCCCCGCGGGTGGGAGGCTATCCAGCCGGCAATCACATCAACCACCCAACGGGTGCGATGGCCCAGTCCCAGGCGGTGGCTGGCTTCTTCGATGAAACGGTCGTACGCGTGCATGCAGTGGATCCCCGGAGTGATGTGCACGCAGTCGTGCACGGTGCGGCTTCTGTCGATTGCAGGAGCTCTGGGGGCGCCACTGTGGGGAGGTCGCGTCAATGCGAAATGAAATATCGCCGGTTCATTTTCTTTCGTTTTCCGCGATGGCGTCGCGAGGACGCCACGCAGCTGGCTGGAAGCCTTGGGGCAGCAGGACGTTCGCCTGCCTGAGTGCCACTTGCGACAGCGGCTGTGGAGATCACGCCACAGCGGCGGGATGGTTGCATGCGCAATTACTTTCGAGCCAAAAGCGTCAAGTTTCGGCGTACAGAATGCGCCTGATTCAGCCTTCGAGGGCGTCCAGGTAGCTGCGCCGCCAATGGTTGATGTCGTAGGTGCGCAGGTGCTCCATCATGGCGTGCCAGCGCTCCTGGCGCTTGCGCAGCGACATGGTGGCGGCCGTGGCGATGGCATCGGCCACGCCGTCCAGATCGTGCGGGTTGACCAGCAGCGCCTGCTTCAGTTCATCGGCGGCGCCGGCCAGAAGGGACAGCACCAGCACGCCCGGATCCTCCGGGTCCTGCGAGGCGACGTACTCCTTGGCGACCAGGTTCATGCCATCGCGCAGCGGGGTGACCAGACCGACGGCCGCCGCGCGGTAGAAGCCGGTGAGGGTGGCATGGGTGAAGTTCTGGTTGACGTAGCGAAGCGGCGTCCAGTCCGGCTCGGCATGGCCACCGTTGATGTGCCCGGCGATCTGTTCCAGCTGGCTGCGCAGTTGCCGGTACTCGGTGACATCACCGCGCGAGACCGGCGCGATCTGCAGGTAGGTCAGGGTGCCGCGCTGGTCGGGGTGGCGCTGCAGGTAACGTTCGAAGCCGAGGAAACGTTCGGGCAGCCCCTTGGAATAGTCCAGGCGGTCCACGCCGATGGCCAGCTGCCGATCCCGCAGACTGGCCCGCAGGTTCTTCACGGCGGCCTTGGCCGCTGCGGTGCTGGCCTGACGCGCGATAAGCCCGGTGTCGATGCCGATCGGGAAGGCGGCAGCGCGGAAGCGGCGCCCCCCCGGGGCCTCCAGTTCGCCGTTGTCGAGCACGCGACCGCCGCCGAACAGCCGCAGGTAGGTCTGGAAGCGGTCGGCATCGCGCTGGGTCTGGAATCCCACCAGGTCATAGGCATACAGCGCGGAGAACAGCCGCAGGTGGTCGGGCATGGCCTGCAGCAGGTCCGCCGAGGGCATCGGGATGTGCAGGAAGAAGCCGATGCGGCAGCCGATGCCGCGCTCGCGCAGCAGGGCACCCAGCGGGATCAGATGGTAGTCGTGGATCCAGACGATATCGTCCTCGCGCAGCAACGGCGCGAGCTTGTCCGCGAACATCGCATTGACCTTGTGATATGTCTCGCGCGTGCCGCGGTCATAGTCGACCAGGTCCAGGCGGAAATGCAGCAGCGGCCACAGCGTGCGGTTGGCGAAGCCGTTGTAGTAGCCGTCCACCTCGCGCTTGTTCAGGTCCATGGTGACGAAGCGGATGTCGCCGTCCTGCTGTTCATGCAGCGCGCCGCTGCCATCACGCACGGTCTTGCCACTCCAGCCGAACCACATGCCGCCGCGCTCCTTGAGCGCAGCCAGCAGGCCCACCGCAAGGCCCCCGGCGCGGCTCTCGCCGGGCACGGCAACGCGGTTGGAGACCACCACCAGACGACTCATGACGCCTCCTGCCAGGAACGCGACAGGCGCATCGCTGCCGTGATCAGACCCACATGCGAATACGTCTGCGGGAAGTTGCCCCACGCCTCGCCGCTGTCGAAGGCCAGGTCCTCCGACAGCAGGCCAAGATGGTTGCGCTGCTTCAACAGCGTCTCGAACATCTCGCGTGCCTCATCCATGCGCCCGATCGCCGCCAGCGCATCGATGTACCAGAAGGTGCAGATGGTGAAGCTGGTTTCCGGCTCGCCGAAATCGTCCGGTGCGATGTAGCGGTACAGCGAATTGCCATGCTTGAGGTCGCGGCCGATGGCCTCGACGGTGGCGATGAAACGTGCGTCGAGTGCATCGATGAAGCCGATGTCGGCCAGCAGCAGCAGCGACGCGTCCAGGCGATGGCCGTCGAAGGTGTCGGTGAAGTGGCCCAGCGATTCGCTCCAGGACCGCTGCATGATGCGCGCGTGGATGATGTCGGCGCGCTCGCGCCAGTAGCGTGCACGGTCATCGCGCTTGAGCCTCACGGCGATCTTGCACAGGCGATCGCAGGCGGCCCAGCACATCGCGCTGGTGTAGGTGTGCACCTCGGTGCGGCCGCGGAACTCCCACAGGCCCGCGTCGGGGACGTCGTGCAGGGCAAAGGCCTGTTCGCCCAGCGGTTCCAGCCGGGCAAAGGTATGGGCATCCCCGGGGTCCTGAAGGCGACGATCGAAGAACAGCTGGGTGGAGGCCAGCACCACGCTGCCATACACGTCGTGCTGGCGCTGCACCCAGGCCAGGTTGCCGCGGCGCACCGGGCCCATCCCACGGTAGCCGGACAGGCTGGGAACTTCATCCTCGTCCAGCTTGGCCTCGAATCCGATGCCGTACAGCGGCTGCAGCGTGCCGTCGGTGGTGGCGAGGTTGAAGATGTAGCCGAGGAACTGCTCCATCGTACGGGTGGCGCCAAGCCGGTTCAGCGAACGCACCACGAACGCAGCATCGCGCAGCCAGCAGTAGCGGTAGTCCCAGTTGCGCACGCTGCCGGGAGCTTCGGGAATCGAGGTGGTCATCGCCGCGATGATCGCCCCACTGTCCTCGTACTGGCACAGCTTGAGAGTGATCGCGCTGCGGATCACCGCGTCCTGCCATTCCAGCGGAATCGACAGATAGCGCACCCATTCGCGCCAGTAGTCACGCGTGCGCTGGAACGCTTCCTGCACATAGCCGCTGATCGAGCGGTTGAGCGATTCATCCACGCCCAGGATCAGGTGCACAGGGTGGTTGAGGACGAACGGCAGGCCATCACGGACCATCCGGACCGGCACATCGGTGGTCAGCCGCAGCACGTGGTCGGGCAGGATCCAGCGCACGTGGTTGCTGCCCCACGTGGATTCGGGAACACGTGCGCCCCAGTCGGCCAGCGGCCGTGCGCGGATGACGATACGTGGGCTGCCGGCCAACGGCCGCACCTGGCGGATCAGGCTGACCGGCCGGTAGAAGCGGTCGTTCTGCCGCCAGCGTGGCGCGAAATCGAGGATCTCCAGCGCACCTCCATGCGTGTCGCGCAGCACCGTGCGCAGGATGGCGGTGTTGGTGAGATATTCCTGCTCGCTGTCGGCGAAGTCCTCCAGCTCGACGGCGAAGTCGCCGCCTGTCTGCTGGTTCGGGCCCAGCAGCGCACAGAAGGTGGGGTCGCCGTCAAAGGTGGGCAGGCAGCTCCAGACGACACGGGCATGTTTGTCGACCAGGGCGCCGAAGCTGCCGTTGCCGACCACGCCCAGATCAAGATCGGGTTGGGTCATCACGCGGTACATCTCGGTTGCGGCCGTGGGGGTGGCCGGGTCAATAGGCATTCTCGCGCAGCCAGGCGTGCACGCTGCGTATGTCAGGCAGCGCGAACACGGCGGCGCTGGGTTCACGCTCGCCGATCAGCACGCTCCAGCCATGCTGGCCGTTGGCGGCGTCGAATCCGAATTCATCCGTCAGGTCATCGCCGAGGAACACGGGCAGGCGGCCCCGGAACGGCAAGTACTGCATCATCCGCCGGATCGCGCGGCCCTTGTCGGTGCCGACGGGCACGAACTCGACCACGTGATCGCCGGGTTGCAGGCGGTAGCTGGAGCGACCGCGCACATGGCGGTCAGCGAACGCCCGCACCTCGCTTCCAGCGTGCGGCGCCTCGCGCCAGTGCAGGGCCAGGCCCACACCCTTGTCTTCTACCAGTACCCCGGGATGGCCATGGGCAAAACGCATCGCCTGCTGATGCAGGGCATGCAGCCATTCGGCGGTGTCATCGTCATGTTCGTCGCGCAGCACGCGTCCGTCCTGGCCACGCAGTTCATGGCCGTGCAGGCCGGCCGCAGGCAGCTGCAGAGGCGCGAACAACTGGTCAAGCTGTGCCAGAGGACGGCCACTGACCAGTGCTACGGCACCTTCCAGGCGGTCGCTGATACGACCGATGGCCTCACGCACATCGGGCAGCAGCTGCACGGCGTCCGGTCGTGCAGCGAATTCAATCAGGGTGCCATCGACATCGAGGAACAACGCGCAGGCATCGTCCAGCAATGGAGGTGGCGGACGCAGGGGGAGCGGTTCAGCCATGACGCCCAGCCTGCCAGCGTGGGCGTGTACGTGGGGTCGAGAGCAGGCGACGACGGTGCGTCTGCGCTGTCTGTCGGTTGCCGGCACAAGGGAGCGGTACCGGAGCGGGGCAGTGCGGACCCGTGGTCCGCACCACCGCAGACACGCGTCAGCCGCGGTCAGAACGTGTAACGGACGCGGCCGTAGTAGTAGGCGCCGTTGCTGCCGATCGGCGAAAGCACGTCGTAGGGCAGATTGCCGAAGTAATGGATGTCCTCATTGGATCGATCCGGGTAGTTGTCGGTCAGATTCTGTCCGCCGATGGCCACGCTCCATCGGGCGCTGATGCGATACTCCACTTCTGCATCCAGCTGCCATTCGGCCTGGTAGGTCTGGCGCGGAATGTAACCGTCACCGAAGTTGAAGACACGGGTGACGCTGCCATAACGGTTCACCCGGCTGCTGAGTGACCAGCGGTCATTGCTCCATGCTGCAGAGACGCTGCCGCGCGTGCGCGGGGTGGCGTCGGTCAGCGTGTTGGTCTCTTCGATGCCGAACAGCACATAGTCCGGATCGAGCGCCTGCAGTTGTGCAGGGGTGGCCAGCACGTTCTTCAGCGTGGTCTTGGTGTAGGCGTAAGTGCCGGTCAGCAGCAGTTGGCCGTTGCCCAGCGCCTGCCGCCAGTTGCTGACCAGTTCGGCGCCACGGGTACGTGTATCGGCGGCATTGACGAAGAAGCTGGCGCTCTGCAGGCCACTGACGCCGTAGTTGGCGGCGACATAATCGGTCAGCGCATCGCCGGTGATGCTTTCGGACAGCGCGATGCGGTCATCGATGTCGATCTGGAAGAAGTCCAGCGACAGGTCGAAGTGCTCGCCGATGCGGCTGGTGAAGCCCAGCGACGTGTTGATCGACTTTTCGGGCTTGAGGTCCTGCGCGCCCAGGCCGCGGGCAATCGGATTGTTGACCGACAGCAGCCGGCCCTGCACCAGCTGGCCGCCGGCGTTGTAGCCAGTGGAGGTCGACTCGTAGCCGATCTGTGCCAGGGACGGGGCGCGGAAGTTGTTGGAGATCGCGCCACGCAGGGCGAAGGCCGGGGTGAACTGGTAACGCAGGCCGAGCTTGCCGGTCAGTTCGCCGCCGAAATCATCGCTGTGCTCGTAGCGCGCAGCCAGGTCGCTGGAGAAGTGATCGCCGAACTGGCTGGACAGGCTGGCATAGGCGCTGGTCACATCGCGCGACAGGGTGGCGGCATCCTGCGGCGTGAGGCCGCCGCCGGCCTGCGAGCCGGTGGGACGGTCGGTAAACGGGCCGGCCGCATAGCTGGCGGGGTCGCCGGGACGGGTCTGGTAGCGCTCATGGCGCGCTTCCGCGCCCAGGCCAAGCGTATGGCTGATGCTGTCGCTCTGGGTGAACACACGGCTCAGGTCCAGGTTGCCGACGGTCTGAGCGTACTCATAATCAGCCGTCTTGAAGCGTGTCGGGCTGGCCGGGCCCAATGAGGCGTTGAGCGAATCACGCAGGCGATAGGTGAAATCGTTCTGGCCATGGTCCAGGCTGCCGTCGTAGCTCCACTCACCCCATTGGCCGCGCACACCGGCGACCGCCTGCACGTCGCGGTTCTCGCCTTCGGAGACCGGCCGGTAACCGTTCGGATAGACCTCCTTCCAGTTGGCCTCGCCGTCCGGGTAGCGGAAATAGTTCGCGCCTTCGGTGTCACGCTGGTTGAAGGTGCCGAACGCATAGAAGGTGGAGGTCTGGCCGACCGGGATTTCAGTGTTGAGCCACAGGTTGATGTCCTTGCTCTCACCATCGCCCAGCACGTAGTTGCGCTTGCCCTGCAGTGCCAGGTTGTCCGGGGTCTGGTCCCACGGTGGAATCTGGTCGAAGCCGGCGCGGTTGGTCCCGTTGCGGTGCTTGTACTCCAGGCCGACGCGCAGGAAGCCACCGTCCTCACCCAGCGAGGTGCCCACTTTGGCGCTGATGTTGCCGGCCTGCCCATCGGTAAGGGTGCGGCCGATCGGCTTCAGATCGGTGTGGTTGGCACCGTAGCTGGCTTCGATCTCACCGCCATCGCCACCATTGTCGAGGATCACATTGATGACACCTGCCACGGCGTCGGAGCCATACAGCGCGCCGGCACCGTCGCGAAGCACTTCGATGCGCTTGATCGCGCTGACAGGGATGGCATTGAAGTCGACCGGCGTGGTGCCCTTGCCGATCTTGCTGTCGGTGTTGACCAGGGCGGTGTGGTGGCGGCGCTTGCCGTTGATCAGCACCAGTACCTGATCCGGCGACAGGCCGCGCAGCTGCGCGGCGCGGACGTGGTCGGCGCCACCGGAATTGGACTGGCGCGGGAAGTTGAACGACGGCAACAGCGCCTGCAGCGCACTGCCGAGTTCGCCGTTGACCACGCCGGCCTTGCGGATGTCCTCGGCGGTAAGCACATCCACCGGCGAGGTGGATTCGAGCACCGTGCGGTCGGCGGCACGGGTGCCGGTGACGATCACGGTGTCGAGGTTGGTGGCGTCCTGGGCCAGGGCCGGGGCGATGGGGGAGAGCGCAAGGGCAATGGCGAGGCCGAGCGGCGACGCGGGCAGGCGGGCGGACATGGGGGCTCCAGCAACAACGACGACGGGGAAGGGGGGAGATAGTTTCACTTACATCCATCCGGATGAAGCGATATATTATCTTCGCGTGATGACCGGTGCTGATGCAAGCCCCTGCCGGTCCGGCATGAGCTGATGCCCTGTTGGCATCAGCACGCCGGGCCGGTGGCGCTGTACGCTGCCGGCTCGCACTGTCCCCCTTCCCCGGAGCTGTACCGATGAAACACCTTGGCCTTGCCTTCGCCGTTCTGCTCGCCGCCAGTGGCTGCGCCAGCCTCTCCTCGCAGGCGCCCAGCGCCTACGCTACGGCCACGACCGCTGAACTGAAGGGGGATGCCGCACGCCCGTCCGCTGGCCAGGGCTGGGTGCGCAGCGAGCTGTACTTCGGGGTGGGCGAGGAGCAGGGCGCCGGCAACCGACCGCAGGCCGACACCATCAGCGAGGCGCAGTGGCGGACCTTCCTGGACAAGGAAGTGACCCCGCGCTTCCCCGATGGCCTGACCGTGTTCGATGCCTACGGCCAGTGGTTGTTCCGGGGTGACGCTGCGCCGAACCGCCTGCGCACCAAGGTACTGGTGGTGCTGCACGAAGACAGCCCGCAGCGTCGTGCCGACATCGAAGCCATCCGCCTGGCGTGGAAGCAGCAGACCGGGCACCAGTCGGTGCTGTGGTCGCGGCAGGCCGTTGACGTATCGTTCTGACCGGGAGGCGCCGCCCTGGCGCCGCAGGCAACGACGATGAGACACAGGGACACCGTGATTGGCCTGCTGGCGGGCCTGCTGGTACCGCTGGCGCACGCTGCTGACAGCGATGCGTCGCTGCGCTTCGAGGCGGCACCTGGCATTGGCGTGCAGGCTGAGGTGGCGGAGGACGGCAGCATTGCCGTGCAGCTGCTGCCCTCTGGCAAGCGGCTGAGCCTGCCGGGTGCCCCGGACGTCGACGGCAATTCGCGGTTGTCAGCCGAGGATGTTGATTTCGATGGGCGCCCGGAGCTGGTTGCGCGGGCGTCGGTCGGCATGGTCAATGAAGCGGTGGCGGTGTATCGCTACGATCCGACCAGCGGTGGTTTCCGCGCGCTGCAGGCCGAAACCCATGGGCGTGACAACTGCGGCGGCCTGATGGGGCTCACCGTTGATGCCGCCACGCGCACGTTGACCAGCAGCTGCCGCAGCGGCCCGATGTGGTACACGGACCAGTACCGGTTTGCAGGCGCGAAACTCTATCTGTATCGCGCCGAGCGCGTCTTGATGCTGGGCGATACCCTGAACGCCGCACTGCGGTGGGTGCCGGCCGACGAGCAGGGCCCGTCGGCGGTCTGGCGCACCTTTGATCCCACCGGTCGTGTGCTGGAGAGCGCGATCGCTGATGGCCTGGGCGCACCGCCCGACGGCCCGCTGCGCAGCCAGCAGGCCACCGTGGTGCCGGCGCGCCTGTTCCTGTTCGACCGGCCCGGTGCGCCCAGCACCCAGCGTTACCTGCTGCAGGGCGACCGCGTGGAACTGCTGGATGAACACGAGGGTTGGCTGAAGGTGCGGTATCGCAACCCGAAGAGCGGCGCGGTGGTGGGCTGGATCAACGTCAACGATTGACCCGATATCGCTCTGCAGTTTGCCTGTCGAGGCGATGCGTGGCTTGCCCACGGAGGCATCACTTCGTCGGGTCTAGCCTCGGACGTTCCCCCGTTCGAGGATGCATCCGATGAGCAAGCGCGTTGCCGAGATCGTTGTCGATACCCTGCAGCAGGCGGGTGTCCGCCGCTGTTATGGCATCGTCGGCGACACGTTGAACCACGTCACCGATGCACTGCATCGCAGCGAAATCGAATGGGTGCATGTGCGCCACGAAGAGGTGGCCGCCTTCGCCGCCGGCGCCGACTCGCTGGTGAGCGGCGAGCTGACGGCCTGTGCCGGCTCCTGCGGTCCCGGCGGCCTGCATTTCATCAATGGCATCTTTGAAAGCAACCGCAACCGCGCACCGATGGTGCTGATCGCCAGCCAGGTGGTGACCAGCGAACTGGGCATGGAATTCCCCCAGGAAGTGGATTTCAAGGCGGTCTATGGCAGCTGCACGGTGTTCTGCGAGCAGGTGCACAGCCCGGCGCAGGCACGACGCGTGGTCGCCCTGGCCTGCCAGGCGGCGATCAGCCGCCGCGGCGTGGCGGTGGTGATCCTGCCGGCCGACATCAGCCAGGCCGAGGTGAAGCACGATGTGCCGTTCTCGGTGCACTACGCCCAGCCGGTGCTGCGCCCGTCGGATGGCGAGCTGCAGCGCATCGCCGAGTTGCTGGGGCAGGGCAAGCGCATCGGCATCTATGCCGGTGCCGGTTGCCAGGGCGCCCATGCGCAGTTGCTGGAACTGGCCCGGCGCCTGCAGGCCCCGATCGCGCACACCTCGCGTGCCAAGGACTTCGTCGAGCCGGACAACCCGTACAACATGGGCATGACCGGCATCTTCGGCATCGAATCCGGGTTCCACACCCTGATGGAGTGCGACACGCTGCTGCTGCTCGGCGCCGATTTTGCCTGGGGGCAGTTCTATCCGGACAAGGCGACGATCATCCAGGTCGATCGCGATGGCAGCCATCTCGGTCGCCGCCATCCGGTGAACCTGGGCGTGGTGGGTGACATCGCACCGACGCTGGATGCACTGCTGCCGATGCTGCCACCCCGCGAGGACAGCACGTTCCTCGACGAGTGCATCGAGCGTCGCGACAAGGCGCTGGCCAAGCGTGAGCAGGAGGAGCAGCCGGGCGAGGGCGAACTGATCCATCCGCAGCACCTGACCGCGCTGCTGTCGAAATACGCCAGCGACGATGCGTTGTTCACCGCCGACGGTGGCTCGCCGATGGTGTGGGTGCTGCGGCATATCCGCGTCAATGGCCGTCGCCGCACGCTTACCAGTCTCCTGCACGGGACGATGGCCAATGCGATGCCGCAGGCGCTGGGCCTGCAGAAGGCGTTCCCGGGCCGGCAGGTGATCTCGCTGTCGGGCGATGGCGGCCTGGCGATGCTGCTGGGCGATCTGCTGACCGCCGTGCAGGAGAAGCTGCCGATCAAGGTGGTGGTGTTCAACAACGGTTCGTTGAACTTCGTGGAGCTGGAGCAGAAGGTGGAAGGGCTGCTGGACAACTACACCGATCTGAAGAATCCGGATTTCGGCCGTCTGGCCGAGGTGATCGGTTTCCATGGCCGCACGGTCACCCGCAGCGAGGACCTGGAGGAGGCCGTACAGGACTTCCTCGCCCAGCGCGGTCCGGCATTGCTGGACGTGCATACCAGCCGGGCGGAGCTGGTGATGCCGCCGCAGATCGAGGCCAAACAGGTGGCGGGTACGGCCCTGTATGCGGCCAAGGCGGTGTTGAATGGCCGCTTCGACGACGTGAAGCATCTGCTGGTGGACAACTTCCTGAAGAAGTGAGGGTTGGGGTTTTATGCAGGGCTGCGCCCTGCACCTGCTACGAGCCAGAGCCAGAGCAGAAGCGGGTTATCTGGGGGATGGCGGGGTGGGTCAGGTTGCGGTGGACGCCGTGAACCCATCCCTGGGGGCTTGGCCGCGGCATCCATGCCGCGGACACCCCCGCGACGG
>NZ_JBDJOB010000022.1:0-63755 GCF_039674705.1 Stenotrophomonas sp. TWI169
TCGCTTGTCGTCGGTGGGCGAGCGCGGACTGTGCAGGGCGCCCCTGCGCCCCCCCCCCCCCCCCCACTCCTGCGATGATCGCGCTGTCAGGCCACGTTCCCGTGGCTTTTTTAAATGTGTGGTTTGTAAACGATTTCAGATCATTGGACGTTATGCTTTCCCATCGATCAGTCCACCGGAGGAACCGCGCCATGCAGGCACGCCACCTGTTGTCCGCCGCAGCGATGACCCTGGCCATCGCCGCCTGCAAGCCGGCCCAGCAGGAGCCCGCCAAACCCCGGCCGCCGGTGATCCTGATCGAGGCCGATGCACCGCCGCGGCCGATGAAGCCGGAACTGCCGCCGCTGTTCGATGACATTGAACGCCGCACCTTCCAGTTCTTCTGGGACACCACCAATGAAGTGAACGGCCTGACACCGGACCGCTATCCGTCACGCCCGTTCGCCAGCATCGCCTCGGTCGGCTTCGCGCTCACCGCCTATCCGATCGGCATCGAGAATGGCTGGGTCAGCCGCAACCAGGCGATTGACCGCACGCTGACGACGCTGAAGTTCTTCCGTGACGTGCCGATGGGCCCGCAGCGCACCGGCAAGGCCGGCTACAAGGGCTTCTACTATCACTTCCTGGACATGCAGGAAGGCCGCCGCTACGACAGCTGGGTCGAACTGTCGTCGGTGGATACCGCGCTGCTGATGATGGGCGTGCTGTTCGCGCAGTCCTATTACGACGGCGATGATCCGCGCGAGAAGGAAATCCGGCAGATTGCCGATACCCTGTACAGGAAGATCGACTGGCCGTGGCTGCAGCAGCGCGCACCGCTGATCTCGATGGGCTGGTTCCCCGAAAGCGGCTTCATCGACCACGACTGGATGGGCTACAACGAGGCGATGATGGTGTACATCCTTGCCCTCGGCTCGCCCACCCATCCGGTCAGCCCCGACGCATGGACGGTGTGGACCCGGACCTACGACAACGACTGGGGCGTCTACCAGGGCCAGGAATACCTGTCCTTCGGGCCACTGTTCGGCCACCAGTACAGCCATGTCTGGATCGATTTCCGCGATATCCAGGATGCCTACATGCGCGAGCGCGGCAGCACCTACTTCCTCAACAGCCGCTCGGCCGCGTTGGCCCAGCGCGAGTACGCCATCGCCAACCCGATGCAGTGGAAGGAGTACGGTGAGAACGTGTGGGGACTGACCGCCAGCGATGGTCCGCAGAACACCACCCAGGAATATCGCGGCGAGCAGCGCCAGTTCCGCCACTACTCCTCGCGCGGCGCCGGCCTGCGCGAGAACTTCGACGACGGCACCATCGCGCCGACCGCGGCCGTGGCCTCGATCGTGTTCGCCCCGGAGCAGGTCATTCCGGCCACGCTGGAGATGCACAAGCGCTTCGGCGATTACATCTATTCCAGCTACGGCTTCCTGGATTCGTTCAATCCCAGCTTCAGCTACGACATTCCGATCAAGACCGGGCGCCTGGTGCCGGACCGTGGCTGGGTCGCCAGCGACTACATCGCCATCGACCAGGGCCCGATCCTGACCATGATCGCCAACTACCGCAACGACTTCGTGTGGGAAGTCATGAAGAAGAACCCCTACATCCGCAAGGGGCTGGAGCGCGCCGGATTCAGCGGCGGCTGGCTGGCCCCCGAGGGCTCGTTCCAGCCGCTGGAACTGCAGAAGGACGAGAAGGCTGCATCGGCGCGCGCGGTCGGCATCGCCGAGTCACGCGCGGCCGCCGCACAGGAACAGAAGAACAATGCCAACCGCACCACAGGCCAGGGAAAGTAACGCTGTGCAGAACTGGCTCCATCGCATGCGCCGCTGGGCGCTGCCGGCCCTGGCCGCGCTGGTCGTGGCGGGCTGCGCCCGTACCGAACCGGGCACCACCACCGTGCGCTTCTGGGCGATGGGGCGCGAAGCGGAAGTGGTCAGCGAGCTGATCCACGAATTCGAGGCCGAGAATCCCGGCATCAAGGTGGATGTGCAGAACATCCCATGGACCGCGGCGCACGAGAAGCTGCTCACCGCGTTCGCCGCCGATGGCCTGCCCGATGTCTGCCAGCTGGGCAACACCTGGGTTCCCGAATTCGCCGAGCTCGATGCGCTGACGCCGCTGCAACCGTTCGTGCAGCGCTCGGCGGTGGTCGACCCGAAGGATTACTTCCAGGGCATCTGGGACACCAACGTGATCCATGGCGAGCTGGTGGGCGTGCCGTGGTACGTCGATACCCGCCTGATCTATTACCGCAAGGACCTGCTGGCCAAGGCCGGTTACGACCACCCGCCGCGGACCTGGCAGGAGTGGAACGAACAGATGGCGGCGATCAAGCGGATGCAGGGGCCGAACCGCTATGCCGTGCTGATGCCGATCAACGAGTTCGAGCAGCAGCTGTCGCTGGCGCTGCAGCAACCCGATCCGCTGCTGCGCGACGACGATACCCGTGGCAACTTCTCAAGCCCGGGCTTCCGCCGCACGCTGGCTTTCTACGCCAACATGTTCGAGCAGGGCTGGGCGCCGAAGATGTCCGAGACGCAGATCTCCAATGTCTGGGATGAATTCTTCCGCGGCTTCAACGTGTTCTACATCTCCGGCCCCTGGAACATCCGCGAGTTCAAGAAGCTGCAGCCGAAGGCGCTGGAAGGGCAGTGGGGCACCGCGGCGTTGCCGGGCCCGGATGGCCCCGGTGCGGGCATCGCCGGCGGTACCAGCCTGGTGATCTTCCGCAAATCGCAGCAGAAGCAAGCCTCCTGGAAGCTGATCGAGTTCCTGTCGCGCCCGGAAATCCAGGCCCGTTTCCATTCGATCATCGGTGATCTGCCGCCGCGTCGCAGTGCCTGGGATGCACCGTCCCTGGCCGGTGATCCGCTGGCGGCGGCGTTCCGCGACCAGCTGGAGCGGGTCAGGCCGACGCCCAAGGTGCTTGAGTGGGAGCGCATCGTGCAGGAAATGCGCATCGTCACCGAAAAGGTGGTGCGCGGCGGGATGCCCCAGGACGACGCCGTGGCCGAGCTGGACCAGCGCGTGGACAAGGTGCTGGCCAAGCGTCGCTGGATGCATGAACAACAACGCCTGCAGGAGCGCGCGCCTTCGCCGACGCGCTCAAGCAGCACCCTGGCCGACGGGAGCGCGCAATGAAACGAACTTCGCTGGCCGGATGGATCTTCGCAGGCCCATCGCTGATCGTGCTGGGGGTGTTCTTCGGCCTGCCGGTCGCCTCGGCGCTGGCGCTCAGCGTCACCGACTTCGACCTGTACGCATTGGCCGACAGCAGCAACCTGCGTTTCGTCGGCCTCGGCAACTACATCGACCTGCTGCAGACGCCGATGTTCTGGAAGTCGCTGTGGAACACCAGCTACTTCGTGCTGATCGGTGTGCCGCTGTCGATCGGTGTGTCACTGGGCGCGGCGATGCTGCTGAACGCGCCTGCCGCGCGTTTCAAGGCGCTGTTCCGCACCGCGCTGTTCGCGCCGGTGGTGACCACGCTGGTGGCGGTGGCGGTGATCTGGCGCTACCTGTTCCATACCAGCTACGGCCTGGTCAACTACGGCCTGGGCCATCTGGGCATCAGCCCGATCGACTGGCTGGGCGATCCGAACTGGGCGATGCCCACCATCATGCTGTTCGCGGTGTGGAAGAACTTCGGCTACAACATGGTGATCTTCCTGGCCGGCCTGCAGGCGATCCCGCATGATCTGTACGAAGCGGCGCGGATCGACGGTGCCTCGCGCTGGAAGCAGTTCCTGCACATCACCCTGCCCATGCTCGGCCCGGTGCTGCTCGTGGTCGGAGTGATCACCGTCTCCGGCTACTTCCAGCTGTTCGCCGAGCCTTACGTGATGACGCGTGGCGACCCGCTGCAGAGCACGGTCAGCGTGCTGTATTTCATGTTCGAGGAAGGCTTCAAGTGGTGGAACCTGGGACGCGCCTCCGCGGTGGCATTCCTGCTGTTCCTGATCATCCTGGCGGTGACCACCGTGATGCTGCGCTTTGGCCGCAGGAGGCAGTTGGTATGAGTCGTGAAATCGGCCAGTCGCGCTGGCATCCGTGGTGGATCAACGGCGCGTTGCTGGTGCTGGCCCTGGTCAGCCTGGCGCCGCTGCTGTGGATGGTCTCGGTCTCGTTCATGCCGCAGGGCGAGGCCAGCCATTTCCCGCCTCCGCTGTTGCCCTCGCAGGTGACCACCCACAACTACCACGAGCTGTTCGCGCGTACCGGCATGGGCGGCAATTTCGCCAACAGCCTGCTGGTGTCGCTGGCGATCACGCTGGGTTCGCTGCTGCTCAATACGATGGCCGGCTATGCGTTCGCCAAGCTGAATTTCGTTGGCCGTGAGCGCCTGTTCCAGGTGTTGATGGCGGCGCTGGTCATTCCCGCCCAGGTGGCGATGCTGCCGCTGTTCCTGCTGATGAAGCAGCTGGGGCTGGTCAACAGCTTCGGTGGCGTGATCGTGCCGGCGCTGGCGAGCGTGTTCGGCATCTTCCTGGTGCGGCAGTACGCGCGGTCGATCCCGGACGAACTGCTGGAGGCCGCGCGCATCGACGGGGCAGGGGAGCTGCGCATCTTCTTCCAGATCGTGCTGCCGATGCTCAAGCCGGTGCTGGTGACCCTGGCGATCTTCACCTTCATGGGCGCATGGAACGATTTCATGTGGCCGCTGATCGTGTTGACCGATCAGGAGCACTACACTTTGCCGGTGGCCCTGGCCACCCTCTCGCGCGAACACATCATGGACGTGGAAATGATGATGGCCGGCGCGGTGGTTACCGTGGTTCCGGTGCTGGCACTGTTCCTGGTGCTGCAGCGGTACTACATCCAAGGATTGTTGCTGGGGAGCGTGAAGGGATGAAGGGTGCGATCGCCGTTGGACTGGGCCTGTTGTGGACCTCCCTGGCGATCGCCGCCCCTCCGGCGCTGCCGGCGCCGAAGGTGCTGGACGACTTCGACGATGTCAGTGCCTGGAAGCTGGTGCTGTCCGACCAGGTCAGCGGCTCGCTGCGCCCGGTCAGCGGCGCGGGTGGCGGCCGCGCGCTGTGCCTGGATTACGACTTCCACAACGTGTCGGGCTACGTCGGCATCCGTCGCGCGCTGGCGGTTGAGTATCCGGTCAACTACCGCTTCGGCTTCCAGCTGCGCGGTGATTCACCGGCCAATGATCTGCAGTTCAAGCTGATCGACGCCAGCGGTGACAACGTGTGGTGGGTCAACCGCCCCGGTTACAGTTTTCCCAGGTCGTGGACGCCGGTCGAGTACCGGCGTCGGCAGATCGACAAGGCGTGGGGGCCGTCGCCGGAGAAGGAAATGGCGCGCAGCGCCGCGGTCGAGTTCACGATCTACAGCAAGGTCGGCGGACGCGGCACGGTGTGCTTCGACAGACTGACCCTGCAGGGCCTGCCCGCACGGGACGAATCGCCGCTGCGGCCGGAGGTGATTGCCGACACCGCCACGGCGCTGCAGGACCGGATGGTGGACGGCAAGAGCGATACCTTCTGGATCAGCGGTGGGGTGAAGCAGCAGACCATCAGCCTGGACCTGCACAAGAGCCGCGAGATCGGCGGCGCGGTGATCGACTGGCTGCCGGACCTGCAGGCGACCCACTACACCGTGCGCACGTCCGTGGACGGACGCGACTGGCGCACGGTACGCGAGGTGACCGCCGGCGGCGGTGGCCGTGACTGGCTGGCGCTGCCGGAAACCGATGCGCGCTATGTGCGCTTCGACCTGCAGGGAGGTCCGAACTGGCGCTATGGCATTCGTGACATCACGCTCAAACCGCTGGACTTCGCAGCCACGCCCAATGCATTCCTGTCGTCGGTTGCCGCTGACCTCCCACGCGGTGCGGTACCGCGCGCGTTCGTGGGCGAACAGCCGTACTGGACCCTGCTGGGTCTGGATGGCGGCCAGCAACAGGCGCTGATCAGCGAAGACGGTGCGCTGGAGCCTGCCAAGGGCAGCTTCAGCATCGAGCCGTTCGTCCGCCTGGATGGCAAGCTGATCGCCTGGAGCGATGTGGCCATCACCCAGTCGCTGCAGGATCGCTACCTGCCCATCGCCAATGTCGACTGGGTGCATGAGAAGGTGGGGCTGGCGGTCACCGGATTCGTGCAGGGCACGCCCGAGCGTGCGCAGCTGATCGGTCGCTACCGCCTGAGCAATCCGGACAAGGTGGCCCACGAGTACACGCTGGCGTTGGCCATCCGCCCCTGGCAGGTCAATCCGCCAACCCAGTTCCTCAACACCACCGGCGGCTTCAGCCGCATCGACAGCCTCGACGTCGGCGAGCAGCTGGTCCGCATCAATGGCGAGCCACGCATCTACCCGCTGCAGGTACCTGATGCGCGTTTTGCCACCTCTTTCGATGGCAAGCTCGATGCCATGCACCTCGCCTCGGGCAAGCTGCCGGCGACGACCACGGTGAAGGACAGCACCGGCATGGCGTCGGGCGCGCTGCTGTACACGATCACCCTGGAACCCGGGCAAAGCCGCGAAGTGGCGGTGGTACTGCCGCAGACCGGTAGCTGGGCGCCGCAGGCCGTGGACGTGGCAAAGGCGCAGCAGCAGGTTGCCGACATGTGGCGTGCCAAGCTCGGCGTGGTGTCGCTGCAGGTTCCGAAGGCGGGCCAGCCGATGGTCGACACGCTGCGCACCGCGGTAGCGCACATGCTGATCTCGCGCGTCGGGCCAAGCCTGCAGCCGGGCACGCGCTCGTATGCGCGCAGCTGGATCCGCGACGGCGCGATGATCTCCGAAGGGTTGCTGCGCATGGGCCGCAGCGACGCGGTGCGTGACTACCTCAACTGGTATGCGCCGTTCCAGTTCGAGAATGGCAAGGTGCCGTGCTGCGTCGACGCACGTGGCAGCGACCCGGTGCCGGAGAACGACAGCCATGGTGAGTTGATCTACAACATCGCCGAGTATGGCCGCTACACCGGCGACAGCACGTTCATGGAACTGATGTGGCCGCATGTGCAGGGGGCCTATCAGTACATGGAGCAGCTGCGTGCCAGCGAGCGCACCGAGGAGAACCGTGCACGCAACCCGGCCTTCTACGGGATGATGCCGGCCTCGATCAGCCACGAAGGATACTCGGCCAAGCCGATGCATTCGTACTGGGACAACTTCTGGGCGCTGCGTGGCTACAAGGACGCTGCGCTGCTGGCGACCCAGCTGGGCAAGGTGGAGGCGATGCACATCGCCGAGTCACGCGATCAGTTCCGCGACGACCTGCAGGCATCGCTGCTGTCGGCCATGCAGCAGCACAACATCGATTACCTGCCGGGCTCGGCCGAGCTGGGCGATTTCGACGCGACATCGACGACCATCGCACTGGCGCCCGGGGGCGAGCAGGGCCGGCTGCCGCAGCAGGCCCTGGAAGCAACCTTCGAGCGTTACTGGAAGGAATTCGTCGCGCGTCGCGATGGCAAGCGCGAATGGAAGGACTACACGCCGTATGAGTGGCGCAACGTCGCCGCCTTCGTGCGCCTGGGCTGGCGCGACCGCGCCTGGCAGGCGACCGAGTTCTTCTTCAAGGACCGTGCCCCGCAGGCATGGAACCAATGGGCGGAAGTGGTCTCGCGGACACCGCGCAAGCCGTTCTTCGTCGGCGACCTGCCGCATGCATGGGTCGCGTCGGATTTCGTGCGCTCGGCGCTGGACATGTTCGCCTACAGCCGCGACATGGATGAGTCACTGGTGCTGGCCGGCGGCGTTCCAACGGCCTGGCTGCAGGGTGAGGGCATCGCGGTGCAGGGCCTGCGTACGCCGCAGGGGCAGTTGAACTACCGGTTGCGGCGCAGTGACAAGCTGCTGGTGCTGGAGGTGCAGCCCGGCCTGGTGCCACCGGCTGGAGGCGTCGTGCTTCCGTGGCCCTATGCGGGCGAACCGGGTGACGCCACCATCAATGGTGCGTCGGGTGAATGGATCGACCGCGAACTGCATGTGCACGAACTGCCGGCCCGCGTCGAGATCGAAGTGCCGGCGGCAGTGCGTCGCTCCGAGCGCAAGGGACAGTAAGCATGGGTAGGAAGGCATGGCGTGCGCGCGCGGCAGCGTGCGCACTGGGCATGGCGATCGCGCTGGCGCTGCCTGCCGCGGCGGTGGCGGACGTGCCACGGGCGGACGATGTGGACGCAGCCGCCCGCGCGCCTGGCATGGGCATGGTCACCTTCAACCTGCACCACGACCGCGAGGACTGGCCCAGCCGGCGTCGTACCATCCTGGCAGAACTCAAGCGCCTGCAACCTGATGCGATCGCGCTGCAGGAAGTGATCCAGCGGCGCAACGTGCGCAACCAGGCGCAATGGCTCGCCAGCCAGCTGGGCTACCGATACGTGTTCGTGTCCACCGATCCGGTCGGCGCGCCCAAGCGCTACGGCAACGCACTGTTGACGCGACAGCCGATCCTCGCCCAGGGCGAGCACCTGCTGCTGCCGCTGGACGACTACCGCACCGTGGCGCACCTGCGCATCGAGGTGGAGGGCCGGCCAGTCAACCTCTATGCAACCCATCTCAATGAGCGCAGCGATGAAAGCGGCAAGCGCATCCGGCGGACGCAGGTGGAGGATCTGCTGCGCTTCATCGCCGCAACGTCGGATGGCGCGCCGGTGGTGATCGCCGGCGACTTCAACGCACTGGTCGATGCGGGTGACCTGAGCGAGCTGCGCAGCCACTATGGCGACAGCTACGGCAGCGTGCATGTGAACACCGACCTGGCGGCTGTCAGCACCCTCAACCGGCATTACTACCCGGCGCCCTCGCGGATCGATCACATCTTCTTCCAGCAGGATCAGCTGGTTGCACGGGAGGCCAGGCTTCTGTTCGACCAGCCGGATGACAGCGGGCGCTGGGCTTCGGATCATTACGGCGTCTGGACGCGATTGCAGTTCGCGCCGAAACCCTGAACAACGACCCAGCGGCCTATCCCCGGTCGGCACGATACAGCCCGATGCACAAACAGAAACGGCGGGGATCATCGATCCCCGCCGTTCTGCTGTCACCCGATCAACGAGCGGTCAGTTGGCCGGCGGCGTGCGCTTGGCGGCCTCGTCGTCCTCTTCGTCAGCCTTGGCTTCGGCCGCCTGGGCGGCAGCATCGGCATGGCCATCCGCGACCGGGTCGAGGGTCGGCGTCACGACGGCATCGGCGACCGGTGCAGGGGCCTCCACCGACGGGGCTTCCACGGCCACCGGTGCGACCGGGGCTTCGGCAACCACGACAGGTTCGACGACCGGCTTCACTTGAACCACCGGGGCCGCCTCAACAGCCACCGGTGCGGTCTCAGGCACGGGCGCTGCCTCAACAGCCGCCGGCTTCGATTCCACGACGGGTGCAGGCTCGACCACGACCGGCTTCACGTCCACCACAGGGGCCGCTTCGGCCACGACCGGCGTTGCTTCGATCACCGGTGCGGCGTCCGCCGACGGGGTTGCCGCCGCCACGGGCTGTGCGGGTGTCGCGGCGTCGATGGCGTCGAGCATGCTGGTCTGCACCGGCGAGGGCGCCGGTTCTGCCTTGGCAGCGGTCTCGACCGGTGCCGGAGGCGCGGCGGTCACCGGCGCGGCGGCTTCAACCACGGCGCTGCTGACCACGGCGGCCGGTGCGGCGGCGACAGCGGCCGCAACGCGGGCCGGCTTCTCGCCTTCGACGATGGACGGCTCGGCGTCGTCATCGAAGTCGAACTCCGGCTGCGAGCGGGCGGGCTGGGTGGCTGCAACCGGTGCTGACCCGGCAGCGTGGTCGACACGCGGCTCGGCGCTGTCGGTGCTGTCGGCGTCATCGCCTTCGTCACCGTCATCCTGGTCTTCGCCCAGCGGATCGGTGCCGGCCGCATTCTCGGCACCACCACGGCGGCGGCGGCGGCCACCACGACGACCACGACGACGGCGGGTCGCGCCTTCGCCGGCCTGCTCGCCCGTGGTGTCGGCAGGTGCCTCTTCGCCCGTCACGGCAGCGGCGTCACCTTCAACGGCGGTGACAGGCGCGACTTCGGCCGGCGCCGCGGTTTCGACCGGCGGCTGTGCGACCACCGCCGCGACCGGCGCCGTAGCCTCCCGCGCGGTCACCGCAGCAGCGGTGATGGCACTGGCCGCCACCGCAGCGGACGCCGTCGCCGTGTCGGTCTGGGCTTCTGCGGCACCACGCTGCGGCTTCTCGGCCGGCTTGTCGCCGTCCTGCTGCGGACGTGGCTGCTTCGGCTGCTTGAGCTTCGGCTGCTGCTGCGGGTTCTGGCCCTGCTGCTCGTTGCGCGGCTTGTTCTGCTGCTGCGGCTGCTGGCCGTCCTTCTGCTTGCCCTGCGGCTGGCCGTTGCCGTTCGGGTTGCCATTGCCGCCCTGACGACCGTCCTTGCGCTGTTCGCCGCGATCCTTGCGGTTGCCGCCCTCCTTCTGCTGCTGCGCATTGCCGTTGCCGCGATTGTCGTCGCGACGGTCCTTGCGGTCCTTGTTGCGATCCTTGTTGCGCTCCCTGCGGCCACCGTCCTGCTGCGGCTGGCGGGCGGCCGGCGGCGCCGGGGCGGGTGCCGGCTCACCACCGAACACGCGCTTGATCCAACCGATCACGCCACCGCCGGTCGACGGGGCGGCGGGCGCAGCCACCACCGGCGCGGGTGCCGCGGCAGCCGGCTCCACTTCCTCACGCACCGGGGCGGGGGAGGTGTGCTTGACCTGGGTCACCACCGGCGGCGGGATGTTCAGCTGGCCCTTGGTGAGGGCGTGCACAGGCAGCTTGCGCGGAGTGCCACGCTGGTAGCTCGGACGGCTGCTTTCCTCGCCCAGTTCGTTCTCACGCAGGCGGGTGACCGTGTAGTGCGGGGTGTGCAGCTGCTCGTCGGCGACGATCACGATCGGCGCTTCATGGCGCTGTTCGATTTCGCGCAGCGCGCTGCGCTTCTCGTTCAGCAGGTAATTGGCGATCTCCACCGGCGCCTGCACCAGCACCTGCCCGGTGTTCTCCTTCATCGCGTGCTCTTCGGCCACGCGGATGATCGACAGCGACAGCGACTCGACGCTGCGCATGCGGCCGTGGCCATCACAGCGCGGGCAGACGATCTGGCTCGATTCGCCCAGGCTCGGGCGCAGGCGCTGGCGGCTCATTTCCAGCAGGCCGAAGCGCGAGATGCGGCCGACCTGAACGCGTGCGCGGTCGTACTTCAGCGCGTTGGCCAGGCGGTTCTCGACCTCGCGCTGATGCTTGTTGGAGGACATGTCGATGAAGTCGATCACCACCAGGCCGCCCAGATCGCGCAGGCGCAGCTGGCGGGCCACTTCCTCGGCCGCTTCCAGATTGGTCTGGAAGGCGGTGTCCTCGATGTCGCTGCCCTTGGTCGCGCGCGAGGAGTTCACGTCGACGGCGGTCAGTGCTTCGGTCTGGTCGACCACGATCGAGCCGCCCGACGGCAGGCGCACGTTGCGCTCGTAGGCGCCTTCGATCTGCGATTCGATCTGGAAGCGGTTGAACAGCGGGATGTCGTCCTTGTAATGCTTGAGCTTGCGCAGGGTCTGCGGCATCACCTGCTGCATGAACTCCCTGGCGTGCTCGTACATCTCCTCGGTGTCCACCAGGATCTCGCCGATGTCGGCGCGCAGGTAGTCACGCAGGGCGCGCACGATCAGGCGCGATTCCTGGTAGATCAGGAACGGGGCCGGCTTGCTCAGCGCCGCCTCGGCGATCGCCCGCCAGACGCTGAGCAGGTAGTCCAGATCCCACTGCAGCTCTTCCGCATCGCGGCCGACGCCGGCGGTACGGATGATCACGCCCATGTCGTCGGGAATGTTCAGCTTGTCCAGTGCGTCCTTCAGGGCAGCCCGGTCTTCGCCCTCGATGCGGCGGGAGACGCCGCCGGCACTTGGCGAGTTCGGCATCAGCACCATGTAGCGGCCGGCCAGGGAGATGAACGTGGTCAGGGCGGCGCCCTTGTTGCCACGCTCTTCCTTGTCGACCTGGACCACCACTTCCTGGCCTTCCTTGAGCAGCTCGCGGATGCCGGCCTTGTTGTGGTCGACACCGGCCTGGAAGTAGTCGCGGGAGATTTCCTTCAGCGGCAGGAAGCCATGGCGGCCACCGCCATATTCGACGAAGGCGGCTTCCAGCGAGGGCTCGATGCGGAAGATCCGGCCCTTGTAGATGTTGGACTTCTTCTGTTCCTTCGACGGCTGCTCGATGTCGATGTCATACAACGACTGGCCATCCACGATGGCAACACGCAGCTCTTCAGCCTGCGTGGCGTTGATCAGCATTCGCTTCATTGTTGCGTTCCTCGCAAGCGGCTACCGCGCGGAACGCCATGGGGTTTCGCCTCTGGATACGGCTCGCCCCCCATTCGCGCAAGCGCGGGGAGGGGGGCTTGGGTTTCCAGCGCTACGACACCACGGCAGGCCGCGGGAGCGCTTCACTCATATGGTTTTTGGGGTGTTGCAGGGCCGCAGGCAGCTGTCAGCCAGGCTGGAGCGCCACGCGGGACATGTTCAGCACGGTTGCGTGTCAGGCATCCGGCGATGGCCGGGAAGGCCGGTGAGCCGCTAACATGGCCGCCCCGCGGGCGGTGGTCGCGCACTGTGCCGGATTCGTCGGAAGCTGGGCTTCTGGCCCTGAGTAACTTCCAACGAAATCAATCCCTTATCTCGCCCCCCGAGTGTAACAGAATAAACAGCCTGATGACCGCCCAAGACCCCACCAAGCCAGCTGGCGACAAGCCATCCGTGCGCATGATCACCGTTCCCGCCGACCGCGCCGGCCAGCGCCTGGATAATTTCCTGCTCGGCCAGCTGAAAGGGGCCCCGCGCAGCCTGGTCTACAAGCTGGTGCGCAGCGGTCAGGTGCGGGTCAATGGCGGCCGCGCCAAGGCCGAGCGCAAGCTGGAGGCGGGCGACGAGGTGCGGGTGCCGCCGGTCCGTCTCACCGAGGAGGGAGACAAGGCTGGTCCTCCCGAGTCGTTCATGCGCCGTCTGGAACAGGCCATCGTCTTCGAGGACGCACGGCTGCTGGCGCTGAACAAACCCTCGGGCGTGGCCAGTCATGGCGGCAGCGGGATCAGCTTCGGCGCCATCGAGACCCTGCGCGCCCTGCGCCCGGGCCAGACGCTGGAACTGGTCCACCGTCTCGACCGCGATACGTCGGGCCTGCTGGTGGTGGCCAAGAAGCGCTCGGCGCTGAGCGAGCTGCAGGCGCTGCTGCGTGAAGACCATGGCGCCGGCATCCGCAAGCGTTACCTGACCCTGCTGACCGGACGCATGCCCGACGGGGTGATGACGGTGGACGCGCCGCTGCACGTGGGCCTGCGCCAGGGCGGTGAGCGACATGTCCAGGTCAATGCGATCGGCAAGGAATCGATCAGTCATTTCCGCGTGCTGGAGCGGCGTGGGGGCCATTCCTATTGCGAGGTGCGCATCGAGACCGGCCGGACCCATCAGATCCGGGTGCACGCCCAGCATCTGGGGCATGCGGTGGCCGGTGACGACAAGTACGGCGATCCTGCGGTGAACAAGCGGCTTCGTGAGCAGATCGGCCTGAAGCGGTTGTTCCTGCACGCGGCCTCGCTGGAGTTCGCGCTGGACGACGGCAAGACCCCCTACGTGCTGAACGCTCCGCTGGCGGATGAGTTGGTCGAGGCGCTGGACCGCCTGCGCTGACGGCGGTTCGGCGGCGCCGGGCGCTTGGTCGGCACCGTCGCTTCCCTGCGATGAGGGGCTTGTCGCTTTCTTTGCTCGTGCAAAGAAAGCAACCAAAGAAACACGCCGCCAGCCGCGAGGGGGCTCAGCCCGTTGGCCGCAACCCGCTCACCACTTGAACAGCACCAGGCTGACCGCCAGCGTTCCCATGCCTGCAACCAGGCCGTACACCGTTTCGTGACCCTTGGCGTAGCGCTTGGCCGCCGGCAGCAGTTCGTCCAGGGCCAGGAACACCATCACGCCTGCGATCAGGCCGAACACCCAGCCGAACGTGGCGTGCGACAGCGACCCGGACAGCAGCCAGTAGCCCAGCATGGCCCCCACCGGCTCGGCCAGGCCCGACAGCAGGCTGGCGCCGAACGCATAGAGCTTGTTCTGGGTGGCGAAGTACACCGGGACCGCGATTGCGATGCCCTCGGGAATGTTGTGGATGGCGATGGCGAAGGCCAGCGGCATGCCCACCGACGGGCTTTCCAGCGTAGCGAAGAAGGTCGCCAGCCCTTCCGGGAAATTGTGTGCGGTGATCGCCACCGAGGTCAGCAGCGCGACCCGCTTCAGGTACTCGCGGCTGTTCTCGCGGAACGCAGGGTCCTGCTTGTCCAGGCTGTCGTGCGGATTGGGAATGAAGTGATCGATCAGCACGATCACGATCACACCGGCCAGGAACGCCAGCGTGCCGTAGGTGAAGCCGGTGCGCTCGCCATAGGCCAGGGCGAACGACGCGATGGACTTGTTGAGGATCTCCGACAGCGACACGTAGACCATCGCGCCGCCGGCGAAGGCCAGGCCGAACGCCAGCAGGCGCGGGTTGGGGCGGCGCGAGAACAGCACCAGCAGGCTGCCGATGGCGGTCGCCAGGCCGGCCGCGAGGGTGACCGCCAGCGCGATCCAGATGTTTTCGGGGGGGATCTGCAGCATGTACCGACGCGGTCCTGGTCAACAGACAACCGCCCCGGGCACTGCCGGGGCGGCAAGGGCGAGGCGGGCGTCGGCTGGCCTCGTCATGGTGTGCGGTCAGCCGCCGCGGCGCAGGCGCTCTTCCACCGCGAAACACTGGTCCGGCTTCGGCTGCGGCGGGTTGAAGCTGACCGGCACCTGGATGGTGGCGGGCACGGCCTGGCCGTTGCGGGTGGCGGCCTTGAACTGCCAGCCCTGCACGGCATTCCTGGCCAGCTCATCCAGCTGCGGGTTGCCCGCGCCGCTCAGCAGAGTCACTTCGCTGGGCTTGCCGTCGGTGCCGATGGTCACCTTGAAGGTGCTGGTGCCGCCCGTACCGGTACAGGCCAGCTCGAGCGGGTACTGCGGCGGCGGCGTCTTCACCGCAGCCACCTCGGTCGGCGGCGGCACGGGCGGCGACGGCTCGGAGGCGCCACAGCCGGCGAGGCCGGTCACGGCGATCAGGGACAGGCTCAGCACTCGCACATTCATGGCAGTTGCTCCGTGAGGGCCGATGTCTTGGCCGCGCAGATGAAGTCGTTCTCGCTCAGGCCGCCGACGTCGTGGGTCGAATAGCGCACCACGGCGCGGTCGTAGTGCACGCCCAGGTCCGGGTGGTGATCCTCGTGGTGGGCGATCCAGGCCAGTGCATTCACAAAGGCCATGGTGGCGTAGTAGTCCTTGAAGCGGAAGGTGCGCAGCAGCGCCTGGCCGCCTTCGGCCAGTTCCCAGCCGGGAATCTGCGGCAGCAGCTCGGCCAGGCGGGCCTCGCCCAGCTTGTGGTCGCTGCCTTTGCGCGGCACGCAACGGGCCTGGGCCAGTGGAATCAGGTCGGCCATGGGAATCTCCACCTCGTGTTGACTGAACAATGCGCCGGACGGTGTATAAACCGAATGAGCGGTTGACACTTACTTGGCTAGAATAGCCTGATGATCCAGATCTCCGACACTGCCCAGACCCATTTCCGCAAGCTGATCGAACGCGAGGGCGCGCCCGGCATGGGCGTACGCCTGAGCGCGGTTGATCCCGGCACTCCGCGTGCCGATGCGCGGCTGGAATTCGCCGAACCCTCGGACCTGCACGGCGACGAGTGGGCCGTGGACTGCGACGGGTTCACCCTGTATGTCGACGCCGGCAGCGTCGGCTGGCTCGATGGCGCGGAGATCGACATCGTGGCCGGCGCGGCAGGTGCCCAGCAGTTGACCATCAAGGCGCCGCGCATCAAGGGCGAAGCGCCCGGGGAGGCCGCGTCGCTGGTCGAGCGTGTGCACTGGGTGGTGGAGAATGAAATCAATCCACAGCTCGCCTCCCATGGCGGCAAGGTCGCAGTGCAGGAAGTCTCGGCCGAGGGCGTGGTGCTGCTGCGTTTCGGTGGTGGCTGCCAGGGCTGTGGCATGGCCGATGTGACCCTCAAGCAGGGCATCGAAAAGACCTTGATGGGCCGGGTGCCCGGCGTGACCGCAGTGCGCGACGCGACCGACCACGACAGCGGCCACGCACCGTACATCCCGCGCGGCAACGCCGCCTGATCGCCGACGCGTGCCGCTGCCCAGAGCCGAGCAACTCATCGACCTGCTGCTGGCGCGCCAGCAGCAACCGATCATCCTGGAGAAGAACACGCGCCTGCCTTATGGCTGGGCGCTGTGGCTGCGCTCGCTGAGCCCGTTGCCACGCCCGTTCCATGCCCGCGAGGTGATCGCGGTGCTGCTGCCCAGGCCTCTGCCGGGACGCCCCGGGACGCTGCCGGCGCTGCCCCGCTGGCAGGCGCTGCGGCGCCTGTTGTGGCAGGAGTGGGAGCCGGCGCCGCGTGACCAGCGCTGGATGCGCTGGACGTCGGCCGTCGCCAGTGCATTGCTGCACCTGCTGTTCTTCCTGCTGCTGCTGTGGGTGGCGGTGATCCGCACCTCGGTGCCTGCCGAGCAGGGATCCGACGGTGAGCGCGTGCAGATCGAGTTTGTCGGCCGCGCCAGCCAGGAGGGCGGAGGCGACCAGCCCGGCGCCGAATCGGCTGCAGCAGCTGCAGCCGGCCGCACGGCTGCAGGAGACGCGGCAGGATCGGCAACTGCGCCGCAGCCGCGACCGGTCGCGGCGCGCCCGCAGCCATCCCCTGCTGCGGCCCCCGCTGCCGCCAGTACGCCTCCGCAAGCCATGCCGACCGAGCCGGCCCCACCGGCCACGCCGCCGCCTTCGCCGGTCCAGGCGACCGACGTGGCGCAGGCCACGACCGATTTCGTGGTGCCGCCGGTCAGCGTGCCGCGCACCGAAGTGAGCATCGTGCCGCGCGACACAACGCCCAGCGTACGCGAGCGCAGCGTGCAGCCGCTGGAGGCGCCGCCCACACCGCAAGCGCTGCGCACACCGGATGTGCAGGTGAGGGTGCCGCAGATCCGCCAGCCGCAGGTGCAGGAACGTGAGGTGGCCATCGTGGAGACACCCGTTGTGGCTCCGGCGGTGCGCGCAGCGGAAGTACCGATCCGCGTTCCGCAGCAGGATGTGCAGGTGCGCGAACGCGAAGTGCAGGCGGTTGTCGATCCGCAGGTGCGGATGGCGCCGATCGCAGGCCGTGAGCCTGCAGTACGGGCGCCCGCGGGCCGCGACGTGCAGGTGCGCGAACGTGAGGTGGCGTCTGCACCGGTCGCTTCGCCTGCGCCTTCCAGTGGCAGTGCCGCAACCTCCGCCCCCGCAGCCCAGGGCAGCGCGGCTGCGGTGAGCAGTCCCGCGGCGCGCCCATCAGCCGCCGCCACGACACCGGCACAGGCCGGTGCCCGCCCGACGCCGACCCCGGGCAACTGGGCTACGCCGGCCCGGGGCGACGACTGGGGGGCCTCGGATCGCACTCGTGATGGCGCCCGCAGCGGCGCCGCGCAGGCGAGCAGCGCGGGCCGGGGCAACGGCCTGTTCAACGCCGACGGCAGCGTGCGTGTACCGGGGCAGGACGGCCCCGGCAATGCGGAGCGTGGCGCTCCCGGGGGGGACAACGACGGCTGGAGCAAGGAACGCATCGCCCAGTCGGGGACATGGCTGAAGCGACCGCCCTACGACTACACGCCCACCTCGTTCGACAAATACTGGGTGCCGCAGGAGTCGCTGCTGGCCGAGTGGGTGCGCAAGGGCGTCAAAGCGATGGAGATTCCGCTTCCCGGCACCAGCACCCGGATTTCCTGCGTCATCTCCATTCTGCAGGCGGGTGGCGGCTGCGGCCTGACCGACCCGAACATGCAGGACCAGCCGGCCGTGGCCCGGCCGCCGCCGGATATCCCGTTCAAGAAGGAACTGCAGGAAGACAATGGGAGCCGCTAGCGGCTCCCATTGTCCACGCATGTTTCCTTATCCCCGCGCCGTTGGCGCGCCCCCTTTGAACAACAAGGGGGCTCTTCGCCGGAACCATTGCGGGCGGCCGGCCTTGGTCGGCGTCGCCCCTTTACTCGCTCTGTGACAGGAACACCCAGAACGGCACGTCGCGGCCGACCCAATCCCGGCTGGCTTCGTCCAGCACGTCGAGCAGGGTGTCGAAATCCTTGGCTGCGCCAGCGCGCAGCGCGTCGACATCCGCCAGGAACAGCGCATAACCGCTGGCCGGCAGCCACTGCAGGTCGCGAAGATTGTCCGACAGGGCATCCCAGTTGCCGCCGAAACCGGCCGGGAAGTCCAGCTGCGCGGACAGCCGCGCCAGCAGGGTGCGCTTGTCGGTCACGCCCTCCAGATCGATGCGGATCACCTTCAGGCCGGCATCGCGCATGGCCGCGGCAAGCGCGCCGATGTCCGCGCTGTCGATGGCATACACGCCGGCGTTGTTGATGTCGTGCAGGCCGAGGCCGAAATCATCGTGGCTCATCGAGCGTCTCCGGGGGATGGAACGGTGAAGCTGCGGAATGAGCCGTAATGGTCATCGGTGTAGTACCACGCCTCTGCTGGATCGCCGCCCGTGACGATGCGGCGTGCCCCCCGGTTGCCCGCACCGGGGGTGTCGACCGTGTACTCGCGGTAGTAGCCACGCGGCCGCTGCGGCAGGCGCTGCTCGCGGTTGCCGAAGGTGCTGCCATCCTGGCGGTGCGGGAAGGGCCCGCCCCGCTGGATCAGGGTGATGGTCTGGCGTGCTTCGGCGGGAAGGAAGGCGGGCAGGCCGCTGCGTGCGCCATCGCCGTGTGCCGGGGTGGGGGCAGTCCGGGTCGGGGCGCCCTGCAGGTCCGGCGCGAACTGCGGTGCCGGCGGCCGCTGCATGACGTGGTTGACGACCAGGCCGAGCAGCAGCAGGGCGATGGCAGTGATCAGCAGCCGGGGGTTGCGCATGGGCACGAACGGGTGAGGGTGGTGCATGCACTGTAGCGCCTGTGCGCTGCACGCTGCATGAGGAACCGCCGCGTCACCGCTGCGTAACAATTGCCGGCATGCTCACCGGCAGGACGCAATTTCCTTTACATCCCCCTTGGTAATCTAGTGGTCTGTCCCCATCATTCACCGCGCTACACCCGACACCGTCGGGTGCCCTCGCAATCAGGAGATGCATCATGGCCTATACCCTGCCCAAGCTGTCCTACGCCTACGACGCGCTGGAGCCGCATATCGACGCGGCGACGATGGAGATCCATCACACCAAGCATCACCAGACCTACATCAACAACGTCAACGCGGCGCTGGAAGGTACCGAGTACGCTGACCTGCCGGTGGAAGAGCTGGTGAAGAAGCTGAAGTCGCTGCCGGAGAACCTGCAGGGCCCGGTGCGCAACAACGGCGGTGGCCATGCCAACCACTCGCTGTTCTGGACGGTGATGGCGCCGAACGCGGGCGGCAACCCGGTGGGCGACGTGGCCAAGGCCATCGACAAGGACCTGGGCGGTTTCGACAAGTTCAAGGACGCCTTCACCAAGGCGGCGCTGACCCGCTTCGGCAGCGGCTGGGCATGGTTGAGCGTCACCCCCGACAAGAAGGTCGTGGTGGAAAGCACCGGCAACCAGGACAGCCCGCTGATGGAAGGCAACACGCCCATCCTCGGTCTGGACGTGTGGGAGCACGCGTACTACTTGAAGTACCAGAACCGTCGTCCGGAATACATCGGCGCGTTCTTCAACGTCATCGACTGGAACGAAGTCGAGCGCCGTTACCAGGACGCGATCGCCTGAAGGCGGTGACGGGATGACATGAGAAGGCCGGGGGAGACCCCGGCCTTTTTGTTTGCCAGCTTCTGGACGTCGGGCGGGACCTGGTGGGTGCCGAGGGCGGGCCTATTCCGCGGTGGCCGTATCGCCCTGCAGGCGCAGGGTGGCCATCATCCCCAGGCGCAGTCCAGGCAGCTCGCCGTCGGCCGGCAGCAGGATGGGCTGCTGGCGGATGCCGCCGAAATGCTTGACCTGGAACAGCACATCCAGACCGTGACCGCTGGCGCCGCCGGCACCGGAGGCTGACGCTTCCGCCCGGCCGCCCGGGCTGCGCCGGGCCGGCTGGAAGCCCGGCGTAGCGCGCACCAGTTCCACCGTGCCGGCGGAAAAATCGCCTGCGATCACACTGGGCAGGCCTTCTGCGGTCGCGCTGATCCAGGCCATGAGATCGCTGGTCTGGTGCTGGCGGGCCGCCGCTTCATCCGGCTCCGGGCGCAGGCGGGTCACGTAGACATTGACCAGGGCCTCGCCCAGCCGCAGCCGCATCATGCCCGCCGCGCTGAACGTACCGGGCGGGTGCAGCAGGGTCACGCCATCCTCGCTGACCGGCAGCCGCGTCAGCATCGCATTGCCGTGCCGCAGCGGCTGGCTGGGCGGGTCGGCCGTGACGAAGTCGCAGCTGTAGCGCAGCCGGTTGGCCAGCCAGCAGGCCGGGTTGCGCCCCTGCTGCTGCCGTACCTGCTGCACCGAGATGACGTCCGGCTGCAGCTCGGTCAACAGCTGCGCCACCTGTTCGCGGCGTTGCTTCCACTGCGCATCGTCCCGCCCGGGCAGTTCCAGGGCCGCCACGGTCAGCTGCCGGGCCTGCGCGTCGAGGGTCGCGGTGTCCGCGGCCTGTGGCCGCGCCGGTGCCGGCAATGCAAGCAGCAACAGGCAGCAGCCGAGCAGGGGGCGGACGAGGACGAGGGCGCGCATAACGATAAGTTTACGCTTTTGTCGTGCAGGTGCCGTGACTTCCGGCAGGGCACCGGCACCGCCTGCCATGGATCGGCGGCGCTGTCATGCAGCCCCGCAGCGTGCTTCCAGCCCGCAGGTTCCGGTAACCTTGCGGCTTTCGCTTTGCAGGAATGCCTTACAGGATGAGCCACGACGCAGTCGCCCCCATCGCCGGCCAGGGAAAGATGCCGCGCCAGATCCCGTACATCATCGGCAATGAGGCCTGCGAACGGTTCAGCTTCTACGGGATGCGCAACATCCTCGTGCAGTTCCTGATCACCTCGCTTCTGCTGCAGGAAATCACTGCGGAAGGCCGTGCCGGTGAAGCCAAGGACATCATGCACAGCTTCATGATCGGCGTGTACTTCTTCCCGCTGCTGGGCGGCTGGCTGGCCGACAGGTTCTTCGGCAAGTACCACACGATCCTCTGGTTCAGCCTGGTCTACTGCGCCGGCCACCTGTGCCTGGCGCTGTTCGAGAACAGCCGCCAGGGCTTCTTCCTCGGCCTGGGCCTGATCGCGCTGGGTGCCGGTGGCATCAAGCCGCTGGTGGCCTCGTTCATGGGTGACCAGTTCGACCAGAGCAACAAGCACCTGGCCAAGCTGGTGTTCGATGCCTTCTACTGGATCATCAACTTCGGCTCGCTGTTTGCGTCGCTGCTGATTCCGCTGGTGCTGAAGAACTGGGGCCCGCAGTGGGCGTTCGGCATTCCGGGCATCCTGATGTTCGTGGCGACCTTCGTGTTCTGGCTTGGCCGCAAGCGCTACGTACTGGTGCCGCTGCCGCCGAAGGACCCGCATTCGTTCGCCAACGTGGCGCGCACGGCGCTGACCGCGCGGGTGGCGGGCCAGGGCCGTCCGGGCCTGGCGATCGCCGTGGCCGGCCTGGTGCTGGCGGTGGCATCGTTCGGCCTGGTCGGCTCGTTGGGCATCGTGATCTGCCTGTGCCTTGCGCTGGTGGCGATTCTGGCTGGTGTCGGTGGCGGCACCTGGCTGCAGCTGGACCGCGCCCGCGCGCACCATCCGGCCGAAGCCGTGGAGGGCGTGCGTTCGGTGCTGCGCGTGCTGGTGATCTTCGCGTTGACCACGCCGTTCTTCTCGCTGTTTGACCAGAAGGCCTCGACCTGGGTGCTGCAGGGACAGCAGATGCAGATGCCGAGCTGGTTCACCGCCTCGCAGATGCAGGCGCTGAACCCGCTGCTGGTGATGATCCTCATCCCGTTCAACAACCTGGTGCTGTACCCGGCCCTGCGCCGCTTCGGCTTCGAGCCGACCGCGCTGCGCCGGATGACCGCCGGCATCGCCTTCAGCGGCCTGGCCTGGATCGTCGTCGGCAGCATCCAGGTGGTGATGGATGGCGGCAATGCCATGTCGATCTTCTGGCAGATCCTGCCGTACGCGCTGCTGACCTTCGGTGAGGTCCTGGTGTCCGCGACCGGCCTGGAGTTCGCCTACAGCCAGGCGCCCCAGGCGATGAAGGGGGTGGTGATGAGCTTCTGGAACCTGACCACCACCATCGGCAACCTGTGGGTGCTGCTGTCCAATGCGGCCGTACGCAACGAAACGGTGACCCACCAGATCGCAGGCACCGGCTTGAGCGAGGCGGCCTTCCTGATGTTCTTCTTCGCCGGCTTCGCCTTCATCGCGGCGTTGGCCTTCGGTTGGTACGCGAAACGCTATCGTATGGTCGACAACTACCGCGCTGCCTGAGCCTGACATGACCCCCGTCAATCTGCTGTTGATCGCCATCACCGCCATCCTGTCATGGAGGGCGTTCAACCACCGCGCGCTGGCCGACCGCCTGATCCTGTGGCCACCGGCCATCGACCGCCACCGCCAGTACGACCGGTTGGTGACCTATGGATTCATCCACGCGGACTGGTCGCACCTGATCTTCAACATGATCACCCTGTTCTTCTTCGGGGGATTCATCGAGAGCGTGATGGTGCAGCTGACCGGCAGCTACCTGACCTATCCGGCGTTCTACATCGGCGCGCTGGTGGTCTCGATCCTGCCGAGCTACCTGAAGAACCAGAAGAATCCGAACTACCTCAGCCTGGGGGCTTCGGGTGCGGTGTCGGCGGTGCTGTTCGCCTTCATCCTGATCAAGCCGTGGTCGATCATCCTGGTGTTCTTCATCCCCGCACCGGCCATCGTGTACGCCGCGTTCTATGTCGGCTACAGCATCTGGATGGACAAGCGCGGCGGCGACCGCATCAACCACAGCGCGCACCTGGCCGGCGCGGCATTCGGCGTGATCTTCATGCTGGCCATGCAGCCGAGCATCTTCACCCACTTCCTGCGCGAACTGTCCAACCCGACCTTCCGCCTGGGCGGCGGTTGAGGGCCTGGGGTCGGATCCGCTGGATCCGACCCCGGGGCAGGGCCCCCGCTCGTGGTCAGGCCCGGGTCTGCTGGCCGTAGGTGTCCAGCAGGCGGGCGAAGACTTCCTCGCCGATACGCTGGAAGGCCTGCTCGTCGGTCTGGCCTTCCACGGCGAGCTGGAGCAGGCCCTCCAGCAGGGCGCGGTCGGTATCGGAATGGGAATCGCTGGGGTGCATCGGGGGCCTCCACGGCAGTCGCACGGTCTACGGTCGCAAGGGCCGTGCCAGCGTGGCCGGACCCCTCCGCAGGCGATAGCGGCCGCGGGCGCTCCAGCTTTAGGGTCGCAAACTGACGTGGAGGGCCTGGACTTGCCCCTGTTCAGGCTTCACGCGATCATGGCGCCCGGCTGCGCACCATCCACGCAGTCGCCGCAGGAGACAGTCCCATGGCTTCGGTCACGCCCCCCGGTCTGGCCTACGAGGTCGATCACGACCAGGCCAACCATCGCTTCACTGCCCGTGTGCGTGGACAGGTGGCGGTGCTCGATTACCAGATCAAGCGCAGACGCATGGTCATCACCCACACCGAGGTGCCCGAGCCGATCGCCGGCCGGGGCATCGCCGGCGAGTTGACCCGGGTGGCGCTGCGGTTCGCGCGGGAGCAGAAGTACAAGGTCGTGCCGGCGTGTGCCTACGCCGAGGCATTCCTGCAGCGGCATGAGGAGTATCACGACCTTCTGGCGGGATGACGCCAGCGGGCTACGCTTAAGCCAGGGCGGGCGATGATGGATGAACATGAACAGGGGATCCCGATGAAGATTGGAAACAACCGGCTGCTGCGCGGAAGCGTGCTGGCCGGTGTGGCAGGCGTGCTGTTGCTGGCGGGCTGCCAGCGTGAAGCCGAAACCCCGGCACCGGTGGCCGACGCGGCGCCGGCGGTCGATGCCTCCGCCACGGGCGAGGCGCCCGCTGCGGAAGCACCGCTCGACCTGCGCGACGTGATCGAGAACAACGAACGCGAGGTGGTGGGCATCAGCTATCCGGCAGGCATCGACCGTTATCCGGGCCTGGCGCGTGCGCTGCAGGACTACGCCACCACGGCCCGCAGCGAGCTGCAGCAGGCGCTCGATGGGCTGGGCAATGACAAGCCGACCATGCCCTACGAACTCTCGCTGAGCTTCGAGAAGGTGCTGGAGACGCCGCAGCTGGTGGTGGTGAGTGCCGATGGCAGCCGTTACACCGGCGGCGCCCACGGCGAACCCCTGGTGGCACGTTTCGTCTGGCTGCCGGAGCAACAGCAGATGCTCAGCGCCGACAAGCTGGTGACCGACAGCAAGGGCTGGAAGGCGATCAGCGATTTCGTCGCGGACCAGCTGCGCGAGCGCGTGGCGACACGCCTCAGCGGCGAGGACATGGAGCCGGCCGAGCTGCAGGAGTCGCTGCGCAATGCATCGCGCATGATCGCCGATGGCACCGGCCCGCAGCCCGACAATTTCAGCCAGTTCCAGCCGCTGACCGACGACAAGGGGCAGATCACCGCGCTGCGCTTTGTTTTCCCGCCCTACCAGGTGGGTCCATACTCGGATGGAACGCAGACCGCCGATGTGCCGGCGGCGGTGCTGTTGCCGCACGTGGCCAAGGATTACGTGGAGCTGTTCGCACGCGGTTGAGCGCAGACGAGGAGGGGGCGTGGATACAGGGTTGCAGGAGCGGGTCAGCGGCCTGCTCCACGAAGCCGGGGTCCGCATTGGCGGCTCCCGGCCACAGGACATCCAGGTACATGATCCGAGGTTCTTCGCACGGGTCATGGCGCACGGTTCGCTCGGCCTGGGCGAGAGCTACATGGATGGTTGGTGGGACGCCAACGTCCTGGACGAATTCCTGGTCCACCTCATGCAGGCGCATCTGGACGAACGGGTGCACGGCTGGCGGGAAGTGGCCGACGCGCTGAAGGCGCGCCTGTTCAACCTGCAGGCCGGGCAGGGAAGCTACGAAGTCGGCCGTCGCCACTACGATCTGGGCAACGATCTGTACCAGGCGATGCTGGGTCGGCGCCTGGTGTACAGCTGTGGCTACTGGCGGCAGGCCGATGACCTGGACGCTGCACAGGAAGCCAAACTGGACCTGGTCTGCCGCAAGCTGGGATTGCGCCCGGGCCAGCGGGTGCTGGATATCGGCTGCGGTTGGGGTGAGGCCCTGAAGTTCGCTGCCGAACGCTATGGAGTCAGCGGGGTCGGTGTAACGATCTCGCAGGAGCAGGCGGAATTCGCGCGCGAGCTGTGCGCCGGTCTGCCGATCGAGATCCGCCTGCAGGACTACCGCGCGCTGGACGAACCCTTCGATGCGATCTTCTCGATCGGCATGTTCGAGCACGTCGGTGACAAGAACTACCGCAGTTTCTTCGAGGTGGCGCGGCGCTGCCTGTCGCCACGTGGCCTGCTGCTGCTGCACAGCATCGGGACCAACGTGTCGCGGCATCGTACCGATCCGTGGATCGCGCGCTACATCTTTCCCAACTCGATGCTGCCCTCGGCGGCGCAGATCAGCAGGGCGTTCGAGGGGCGGTTCGTGCTGGAGGACTGGCACAATTTCGGCACCGACTACGACCTGACCCTGCAGGCGTGGCGGCGCAACGTGGAGGCGGCCTGGCCACGGCTGGATGCGCGCTATGACGAGCATTTCCGGCGGATGTGGCGCTTCTATCTGGCCGGTTCGATGGCGACCTTCCGTTGCCGGCACGCGCAGTTGTGGCAGCTGGTGCTGTCGCCGGAAGGTGTGCCGGGAGGCTATGTGGCGCCGCGATGAAGCCAGAGCGGGGTCAGATCCCTTTCGCAGAAAAGGGCTCTGACCCCAATCACAACGAAAAAACCGCCCGGTTTCCCGGGCGGTTCTGTTTTCAGCTCAGCGTACCGGCGATCAGTTGCCGGTGCCGGTCAGGCCACGCTTCTCCAGCAGCGGTTCGATCTGCGGCTCGTGGCCGGCGAAATCGCGGAACAGCTGCATCGCGTCGACGCTGCCGCCACGCGACAGCAAGGTGGCGCGGAAGTGGTCGCCGTTCTTGCGGCTCAGGCCACCGTTCTCGCGGAACCACTTCTGGGTGTTGGCGTCCAGCACTTCCGACCAGATGTAGGCGTAGTAGCCGGCCGAGTAGCCGCCCATGATGTGGCTGAAGTACGGGGTCTTGTAACGCGGCGGAACCGGTGCGTAGTAGATGCCGTCCTTCTCCAGCGCGGCGCGCTCGAAGGCCATCACGTCCTTGGCGGCCGGCACCTGGTCCGGGCCGATCTGGTGCCAGCGCTGGTCCAGCATGGCCGCACCCAGGTACTCGGTGGTGGCGAAGCCCTGGTTGAACTTGGCCGCAGCGATCACCTTGTCCAGCAGTGCCTGCGGCATCGCCGTGCCGTTCTGGTAGTGCTTGGCGTAGTTCTTCAGGATGGCGCTGTCATCGGCCCACATCTCGTTGACCTGCGAGGGGAACTCGACGAAGTCACGCGGCACCGAGGTGCCCGAGAAGTACGGGTACTTCACGTTCGAGAACATGCCGTGCAGGGCGTGGCCGAATTCGTGGAAGGTGGTCGTCACCTCATCCCAGGTCAGCAGGGTCGGCTGGCCGGCCGGCGGCTTGGGGATGTTGAGGTGGTTGGCCACCACCGGCTTGAAGCCGGTCAGCTTCGACTGCGAGACATACGAGTTCATCCATGCCCCGCCGCGCTTGGAGGCACGGGCGTACGGGTCGAACAGGAAAATCGCCAGCTGGCTGCCGTCGGCGTCGAACACGTCGTAGACGGTGACATCATCGTGATAGACCGGCAGGTCGGTGCGCTGCTTGAAGGTGAGGCCGAATTCCTGGTTGGCGGCGAAGAACACGCCGTTCTCCAGCACGTTCTTCAGTTCGAAGTACGGCTTCAGCTGCGACTCGTCGAAGTTGTACTTGGCCTGGCGCACCTTCTCGCTGTAGAAGGCCCAGTCCCACGGCTCCAGCGCGAACGTCGGCTTGCCCGCGGCCTTCTGCTCCTGGTCGATCATTGCCTGCAGGTCGGCCGCTTCGCGCTTGGCGTTGGCCACTGCGGCCGGGGCCAGCTTGCCCAGCATCGCGTTGACCGCCTCAGGGGTCTTGGCGGTCTGGTTGGTCAGGTTGTACGCAGCGAAGTTGGCAAAACCCATCAGCTTGGCCTTGTCGGCACGCAGCTGCATGATGCGCGAGACGATGGCGGTGTTGTCGAACTCGCCGCCGCGGCTGCCACGGCTGACCGATGCTTCGTAGATCTTCTGGCGCAGGGCGCGGTTGGCCAGGTTGGTCAGGGGCGGCTGGCCGGTGGTGTTGAGCAGGGTGATCACATACTTGCCATCCAGGCCACGGGCCTTGGCGGCTTCGGCGGCGGCGGCGATCTGCTCCCTGGACAGACCATCCAGTTCCTTCACGTCATCGACGGTGATCGCCGAAGCGTTCACTTCTGACTGCACGTTCTGGCTGAAGCGGGTACCGAGGTTGGCCAGCTCGGCGTTCATTTCCTTCAGCTTCGCCTTGTCCGCGTCAGACAGCTTGGCGCCGGCGCGCACGTAGTTGTCATAGTACTTCTCGACCAGGCGCACGCCTTCGGCGTCCAGACCCAGCTGCGTGCGGGTGTCATACAACGCCTGGATGCGCGCGAACAGCTTGCTGTTCAGGGCGATCGCATCGCTGTGCGCGGCGAACCTGGCCGAGTAGTCGGCCTGCAGCTTCTTGCGGGTGTCGTTGGTGTCCGCGCCGACCAGGGCGAAGAACACGGTGGTCGCGCGGTCAAGGATGTCACCGCTCTTTTCCAGGGCGATGATGGTGTTGTCGAAGGTCGGCTTGGCCTTGTTGTTGGCGATGGCCTCGATTTCCTTCAGCTGCTGCGCCATGCCGGCGTCGAAGGCCGGAGCGAAGTCGCTGTCCTTGATCTTGTCGAACTGCGGATAGTGCAGTGCCAGCGGGCTTTCGGCGAAGAACGGGTTGGCCTGCTGTGCGGTGGTGCTGGCAGCCGGGGTGGCGGCGCCGGCGGAATAGGCGGGCAGGGCAAGGCCGAGGGTCATGGCCACGGCAAGGGCAAGGCGGGTGGTCAAGGCGGTACTCCGGTAAGGCAGACAAGTGCCCGAGGTTAACCCGGGGTAATGGGATCGGGCTTGTGTCGAAAGGCATGGGCGGGGATACCATCGGAACCCCCATTGCGGAGATCTGCCATGACCACTGCGTTCGATTTCGGTTTCACCGACCTGGACGGCCAGCCGCAGGCCCTGGAGCAGTACCGCGGCAAGGCGCTGCTGCTGGTCAACGTGGCCAGCAAGTGCGGTTTCACCCCGCAGTACGAGGGACTGGAGGCGCTGTGGCGCGAGTACGGCCCGAAGGGCCTGGTGGTGATCGGCTTCCCCTGCGACCAGTTCGGCCACCAGGAACCGGGCAATGCCGAGGAGATCCGCAGCTTCTGTGCGCTGACCTATGCAGTGGACTTCCCGCTGTCGGAGAAGATCCAGGTCAACGGCGACGGTGCACACCCGCTGTGGAAGTGGCTGAAGTCCGAGAAGACCGGCCTGCTGGGGCTGAGCGCGATCAAATGGAACTTCAGCAAGTTCCTGGTCGGACGCGACGGGCAGGTGCTGAAACGCTACGCGCCGACCGACAAGCCGGAAAGCGTTCGCGGGGACATCGAGAAAGCGTTGCAGTCCCGGCAGTAAGGGCTGCCGCCTCCCGCGGCAGCGCCGGACGCAGGCCCGGCGCTACGGGTCACTTCTCGACGAAGGCGCGCTCGAACACGTAGTGACCCGGCTGGCCGATGCGCGGGGAGACCTGGAAGCCACGGGCGTCGAGCACCGTGCGCAGGTCGGCCAGCATCTGCGGGCTGCCGCAGATCATCGCGCGGTCATTCTCCGGGCTCAGTTCCGGCAGGCCCAGGGTGCGCTGCATTTCCCCGCTTTCCATCAGCGAGGTCAGGCGCCCCTGGTTGGCGAACGGTTCGCGGGTGACGGCCGGGTAGTACAACAGCTTGTCGCCGATCATCTCGCCGAGGAACTCGTGCTCACGCAGGTCCTTCTCGAAATAGTCGCGGTACGCCAGGTCCTTCTCGTAGCGCACGCCGTGGCACAGGATCACCTTCTCGAAACGCTCGTAGGTCTCCGGGTCCTTGATGATCGACAGCCAGGGCGCCAGGCCGGTGCCCGTGCCCAGCAGGTACAGGTTCCTGCCGGGATGCAGATCGCTGATCAGCAGGGTGCCGGTGGGCTTCTTGCCTACCAGAACCTTGTCGCCGGGCTTGATGTGCTGCAGGCGCGAGGTCAGGGGGCCGTCCTGCACCTTGATGCTGAAGAACTCCAGCTGCTCTTCCCAGTTCGCGCTGGCGATGGAGTAGGCGCGCAGCAGCGGCCGGGCGTCGGTTTCCAGGCCGATCATCACGAACTGGCCGTTCTCGAAGCGGAAACCGCTGTCGCGGGTGAGGGTGAAGCTGAAGTAGGCATCGGTCCAGTGGCGGACCTCAAGCACCGTTTCGGCGCCGAAAGCGGAAGACATGGGCGTATCTGTTGGAAGTCGTCGGGGTAATTCTATCTCAAATGAGACAGGTTCTCATTAGGCGGAACGAGAGGCGTTCTCAGCGGTAGCCGGCGGCCTGCAGCTCGAACAGCTCGGCGTAGCGGCCGCCCTGGGCCATCAGCTGCTCGTGGGTGCCGCTGGCCTCGATCCGGCCATCGGCCAGCACCAGGATGCGGTCGGCCATGCGCACCGACGAGAAGCGATGGGAGATGAGTACGGCAGTGCGATTGTCCGCCAGTTCCCTGAACCGCTGGAATACCTCGAACTCGCTGCGCGCATCCAGCGCTGCGGTCGGCTCGTCCAGGATCATCACCTGCGCATTGCGCATCCACGCGCGGGCGATGGCGATCTTCTGCCACTGCCCGCCGGAGAGGTCCACGCCCTCCTTGAAGCGACGCCCGATCAGCTGGTCGTAGCCGCGTGGCAGCGACTCGATCACTTCCTGGGCCATGCCCCGGCGCGCGGCATCGGCAACCCGTTCCCGGTCCGCCATCGCCTCGACCTGGCCAACGCCGATGTTCTCGCCGGCGCTCAGGTTGTAGCGCACGAAGTCCTGGAAGATCACCCCGAGATTGGCGCGCAGGTCATCCAGGTCATAGTCGCGCAGGTCCCGGCCGTCGAGCAGGATGCGCCCCTCGTCGGGCTCGTACAGCCGTGCCAGCAGTTTGACCAGTGTGGTCTTGCCGGCACCGTTCTCGCCGACCAGTGCCAGCACTTCGCCGGCATGCAGCTGGAAATCGAGGTGGCGGACGGCCCATTGCTCGGCATCGGGATAGCGGAAGCCGACGTTCTCGAACACGAAGCCCTGGCGGATGGGTTGCGGCACGGCTGCGGCGCCCTCGCGCGAATGGATCTCCGGCTGGATCTGGAAAAACGAGAACAGATCGTCCAGGTACAAGGCCTGGCTGGCCACCTGCGAGAAGCCGATCAGCAGGCCCTCCAGCAGCTGGCGCAGGCGCAGGAAGCTGCCGGCGAGGAAGGTCAGGTCGCCGATCGAGAAATCGCCGCGCACCGTGCGCCAGGCGATGTAGGCGTAGGCGGTGTAATAACCCAGCGTGCCCAGCGCGGCCAGCAGGGTGCCCCACAAGGCACGGCGCCGGGCCAGCGCGCGGTTGGCCTTGAACAGCGCTACCGACAGGCTCCTGTAACGCTCCACCAGGAAGCGGTGCAGGTTGTAGATCTTCACTTCCTTGGCCGTCTCCACGCTGGCGCCGAGCTGGCGCAGGTAGTCGAGCTGGCGGCGCTCGGGCGTCCATTGGAAATTCAGGCTGTAGCCGGCGGCGTTGAAGTGCGATTCGCCGATGAAGGCAGGCACCAGGGCCAGCGCCAGCAGCAGGATCAGCCACGGCGCGTAGACCAGCAGGCCCACCGCCAGGCTGACCACCGTGATGGCGTCCTGCACCTGGCCGAACAGCTGGCTCATCAGGTTCATCCGGCCCATCGTCTGGCGTCGTGCGCGGTCCAGCTTGTCCTGCAGGTCCGGATCCTCGAAGTCCTCCAGATCCAGCGTTGCGGCGTGCTCCATCAGCCGGATGCTGGTGGCGTTGGCGAACAGCTCCGACAGCAGGGCATCGGCGTAGGCCACCATCCGGCCCAGCAGGTCGGAGACGATGGCCAGGCCCAGTTCCAGGGCCAGCAACCCGAGCAGCGGATTGAGCAGGCCGCTGGCCAGGGCCTCGCCCAGCGGCGGAAAGCCGGCGTCGTGCCGGCTCAGCTGCAGCGCGCTGTCGATGATCAGCTTGCCCACATACAGCATGGCGACAGGCAGCAGGGCACGGATCAGGCGCAGTCCCAGGCTGACCAGGGTCAGTGCGGGGCTGGTCTTCCACACCAGCCGCAGGAACGGTGGCACGTTGCGCATCGCATTGAAGCGCTGGCGCAGGCTGGGTTTCTTTTCGGTTGAAGGCATGTCGCCATTGTGCGCGCCGGAGCCGTGGCGAAGGCATGAATGCGACGCCCGCAGGGAGCGTGCGCGTCAGCGCGCCACCGGTGCGGAGCCGCGCTGCGCGAGGCCCCGCATTCTTGTGGATCAGGGCAGCGGCGGCAGCAGGCCGGCGCCGAGGCGGTTCCAGGCGTTGATCACCGCGATGCCCATGCTCAGGTCGCTGATGCCCTTCTCATCGAAGTGCGGTGCCAGCGCATCGAACGCTGCCTGCGATGGCGCGGCGTCGGTGAGCCGGGTCAGGGCCTCGGCCCAGCCCAGCGCAGCGCGCTCACGCGCATCGAAGAAGCGGCTTTCGTGCCAGGCGGGCAGGGTGTCCAGCTTGCGCGGCTCGATGCCACTCTTGCGCAGCGCCGTCCCGTGCATGTCCATGCAGTAGCTGCAGCCGTTGAGCTGCGACACGCGCAGGAACACCAGTTCCATCAGGGTCGGATCGATCGAACTGTCATGCACTGCCTGGCTGGTATCGAGCAGGCCCTTGAAAGCCTTGGCGGCCAAGCGGGTATAGGGAACGCGGGGTGAGGCGGGGTTGGACATCGTGGGCTCCACGGCGGCCCCGATGGCCGCCTTCCCTTACCAGGACGCCGCCGCGTCTGCGTGCGTGACAACCGCGGGCAGTTTTTCCGGATTGAGCACGCTGTACAGGCGCGCGATGCGGCCATCGATCACCTCGATGGTGGTGACCGAATGCAGGCGATCGCCGTCGAAGCCCAGGATCGCCGGCTCGCCGTTGACGTAGCCCAGCCGGGCCGGGTGCGTGCCGCCGCGGCGGGCAATGGCCCAGAACAGGCGGCCGATGCGTTCGGCACCCCGCAGCGGGCGCACCGCTGCGGTGACCACGCCGCCTCCATCGGAGACCATCAGGGCGTTGGCATGCAGCAGGGCCTGGATCGCCTCGCTGTCGCCACGCTGCGACGCATCCATGAAGCGTGCCAGCAACTGCCGGTGCTGGCCGGCGTCGGCATTGAATCGCGGCCGGCCGGCCTGCAGCCGCTGCCGGGCCCGGTGCACCAGTTGCCGGCAGTTGGCCTCGCTGTGGCCGATCAGGTCGGCGATCTCGCGATAGTCGTGGTCGAACGCTTCCTTCAGCAGGAACGCGGCGCGTTCCTCCGGGCCGAGCTGTTCAAGCAGGGTCAGGAAGGCCACCGATACATCATCGGCCAGGGCATGCAACTGGGCCGGGCCGGGCGCCGGGTCCGGCTCCAGGGTTACCGCCATCGGTTCAGCCAGCCACGGGCCCACGTAATGCGCGCGCTCGCGCTTGGCCGCACGCAGACGGTCCAGTCCCAGGCGCGTGGTGGTGGTGACCAGCCATGCCTCGGCATCTCGGACGCTGGCCGGGTCGGCGCCGGACCAGCGCAGCCAGGCGTCCTGGACGACGTCCTCGGCGTCGGCGCGGCTGCCCAGCAGGCGGTAGGCGAGGGCCATCAGGCGCGGACGGTGGGTCTGGAAGGCGGTTTCGGCGTTCATGCGGGCAAGGACGCCGCAGCGGGCAGGCGCGTGACAAGGGATCTGACCCCACAGACTCTACCCGCAGCCGGGGAGGGGGTAAAATGGGCGGATTACCCCCGCCAGCCTCGAGCAAGCGAGCAAGCCGTGACATCGATCAAGCAGGAAGACCTCATCCAGTCCATCGCCGACGCGCTGCAGTACATCTCGTACTACCACCCGGTCGACTACATCAAGAATCTCGCCGCTGCCTACGAGCGCGAGGAGTCGCCGGCCGCGAAGGAGGCGATGGCCCAGATCCTGATCAATTCGCGGATGTGCGCCGAAGGCCATCGTCCGATCTGCCAGGACACCGGCATCGTCACCGTGTTCCTGGAAATCGGCATGGATGTGCGCTGGGACGACGCCACCATGGGCGTGGAAGACATGGCCAATGAAGGCGTGCGCCGGGCCTATCTGCATCCGGACAACAAGCTGCGTGCTTCGGTGCTGGCGGATCCGGCCGGCAAGCGCATCAACACGAAGGACAACACCCCGGGCGTGGTCAACGTCAAGGTCGTGCCGGGCAACAAGGTGGATGTGATCGTGGCCGCAAAGGGTGGCGGTTCGGAAGCCAAGACCAAGTTCGCCATGCTCAATCCGTCCGACTCCATCGTCGACTGGGTGCTCAAGACCGTGCCGACCATGGGGGCCGGCTGGTGCCCGCCGGGCATGCTGGGCATCGGCATCGGCGGCACCGCGGAGAAGGCCATGCTGCTGGCCAAGGAAGCGCTGATGGAGCCGATCGACATCACCGAGCTGCAGGCCCGTGGAGCGTCCAACCGGATCGAAGAGCTGCGCCTGGAGCTGTACGAGAAGGTCAATGCGCTGGGCATCGGCGCCCAGGGCCTGGGTGGCCTGACCACGGTGCTGGACATCAAGATCAACGATTACCCGACCCACGCGGCCAACCTGCCGGTGGCGATGATCCCGAACTGCGCCGCGACCCGCCACGCGCACTTCACCCTGGATGGCAGCGGTCCGGTGATGCTGGATCCGCCGTCGCTGGAGGACTGGCCGAAGCTGACCTACGACGCCTCCAAGGGCACCCGGGTGGACCTGGATACGATCACCCCGGAGGAGGTGGCCAGCTGGAAGCCGGGCCAGACGCTTCTGCTCAACGGCAAGCTGCTGACCGGCCGCGACGCCGCGCACAAGCGCATGGTTGACATGCTCAACAAGGGCGAGGAACTGCCGGTCGATCTGAAGGGACGCTTCATCTACTACGTCGGCCCGGTTGATCCGGTGCGCGATGAAGTGGTCGGTCCGGCCGGCCCGACCACGGCAACGCGCATGGACAAGTTCACCCGCCAGGTGCTGGAACAGACCGGTCTGCTGGGCATGGTCGGCAAGGCCGAGCGCGGCCCGGCTGCGATCGAGGCGATCCGTGACAACAAGTCGGCGTACCTGATGGCGGTCGGTGGCTCGGCCTACCTGGTGTCCAAGGCGATCAAGGCGGCCAAGGTGGTCGGGTTCGCCGATCTCGGCATGGAAGCGATCTACGAGTTCACCGTGCAGGACATGCCGGTGACGGTGGCGGTCGACTCCACCGGTGAATCGGTGCACAAGACCGGCCCGCGCGAATGGCAGGCCCGCATCGGCAAGATTCCGGTGGTGGTGGAGTAAGCGCGGCACACGCTTGGTGGCAAACGGCGCCTGTTGGCGCCGTTTGTCGTTTAACGAGCCGGCACGGAACATCTGCTAGTTTCCATGCGACTCGAACCGGGAACGTTCATGCCGCTGTTACGGAACTTCGCGCTTGCCGGGCTGTTCGCACTGGTCGGCTGCAGCAGCACCTCCTCCTCGTATGAAGGAGCGGATTTCAGCGCATCGGCGCAATGCCGCATGCAGTGCCAGGCCAGCCATCGCAGCTGCATGGCGCAGGCGGACAGCCTGGGCAGTCGGCAGAGCAGCTGCGAACAGCAGATGGCTCCGGCTGCCGACAAGCGCTGCAAGGACATCGCCAATGCCGATCTGCGCCGCTCGTGCGAACTGAAGGCGCATGACTGCACGCTGCGGCAGCCGATGATGAGCTGCGGCGAACGTCGCGACACCTGCATGAGCAGCTGCGGTTGAGCAGTGGCCGCCGGGCGGGCGCATAATCGCTGGCTCCACCCGCAACGGATCCCGCGCATGAGCACCACCCTGTATGGTTCGTCGAGTACCGCTTCGCTGGTCGTGCACTGGCTGCTGATCGAACTGGGCATCGAGCACGAACTGGTGCTGCTGGATTTCGACAGGCGCGAGCACAAGGCGGCGGACTACCTGGCGTTGAATCCGGCCGGGAGGGTGCCGACCCTGAGGATCGATGGCCTGCTGTTGACCGAGGCAGCGGCCATCGCGCTATACCTGGCCGACCGCCATCCCGAAGCGGGGTTGCTGCCGGCCGTGGGCACGCCCGCGCGGGGCGAGGCCTATCGCTGGATGTTCTGGTGCGCCAACACCCTGCAGCCTGCCTATCGTGCATGGTTCTATCCGCACGAAGCGGCGGGCGAGGCCTGCGTGGAGGCAACGCGTGCGATGGCCCGGCAGCAGCTGGAGGCGGCCTGGCAGCATGTGGCGGCGCACCTGCAGGCGCACGGGCCTTACCTGCTGGGCGACGCGCCCAGCGTGGTCGATTTCATGCTGGTGATGCTGATGCGCTGGTCGCGCAACATGCCCCGGCCCACTGACACCTGGCCGGTGCTGAAGGCGCACGCAACCGCGCTTAAAGCGCGCCCCGCCTTCGCGGAAGTCTATCGACGCGAAGGCATCAGCGACTGGCGGTGATCGCCGGCGTTGAGCCGAGCGCGTGCCGCCGGGCATGGCCCGGCGCTGCCGGGTGGTGCGTCCGGGCTACAGGATCTCCAGCACCGTTTCCGGCGGGCGGCACAGGCGCGTGCCCTTGGCCGTGCGCACCACGGGCCGGTTGATCAGGCGCGGGTGCGTCGCCATCGCCGCCAGCAGGGTCGCCTCATCGGCCCCGGCCAGCGCCAGACCGGCAAACTCCGGTTCCTTGCTGCGCACCAGGTCGGCGGCGGCCAGCCCGGATTCGGCAAGCAGCTGGCGCAGGGTCGCCACGTCGGGCGGTGCCTGCAGGTACTCGATCACCTCCGGCTCGATGCCGGCGTCGCGGATGAGCTTCAGTGCGCCGCGCGAATTGCTGCACGCCGGGTTGTGCCAGATCGTCACGCCCATCAGAACCATTCCAGCAGCGACACGCCCACGCCCACGTAGGTGGCCTTGTGGTTGTAGTCGATCAGGCTTTCGCCGTATCCGTCGAAGACCTGGATGTGGCCGCGCAGCAGGTTGCTGATCGGGAAACCGTAGTCGAGCTGCAGGGCGCCATGCGAACGGTCGCCGGTACGCAGCGAATGGCGCGCCATCAGGGACACTTCGTGGCCATTGCGGTTCCAGATCAGGGTCGCGTCGCCGCGGCCCATGTAATCCTCGATGTCCGGGTTGTTGTCATCGCTGCGCGTTTCGGGAATGCGGTACCAGGGCCGCAGCACCAGCGCCCAGTTCTCGCGGTCCAGCCCGACGTTGAGCATCACCCGGTTCCAGCTGCGCGAAAGGGGATCGGCGCGGCCGTTGGACTGATGGTTGAGGCTGATGCCGGTCATGCGTCCGCGCCAGCCACCAATGGAGTAGCCGTTGCGGAACACCATCATCACTTCCGGCTCGTAATTGGTCTCGCGGAACGGGCGCGAATTCTCGGCGTTGTAGGCCTGCCAGCGCGAGCTCTGGGTATAGCCGGCCCAGATGTCGCCGTTGTCGCCGAACAGGTTCTCGGCGATCTTGGTCTTGAAGCTGATCTGGAACTTCAGCTCGGCACTATCCAGCGCCTGCGGCTCGGTCACGCTGTTGGCCGGATTCGGCGACTGCGGCATCTGGTTCTTGTCGCTGGTCCAGAACGCCGGCAGCAGGTACACCGGCTTGTAGGCCCGCAGCTGGAACGGTCCCAGCTTGGAGTCTTCCGCCAGCTCCCAGCGGCTGTCCAGCAGGGAACCGCGGCCTGCATTGGCCAGGGCGCTGTCGTCCGGGGCGGGGCGCAGCACATCGCTGACCCGCGCCCGCAGGTTCTCTTCGCCCTGGCTCAGGCGGGCGGCGCGACGCTGTTCGCGCAGCGCCTGCGCGGCCTGCTGCGCGGCGGCATCGGCTTCGGCAGTGGCCGGAGCGTTACGGCCGAACAGGCGGTCGTAGCACGACAGTCGGGCGGCGTCGGTTTCAATGGCCGCGCAACCGGCCGGCGTGGTGGTCGTGGCAGGCGCGATTTCCTGCGCGGCCAGCGGCCCGCTGGCCAGGGCAAGCGCCAACGGCGCCAGACGGGGGAACAACGGCGGGAGGGTCATTGCAGCAGGCCCTTCGGGATGACTACGGGAAGACGCACAGTGTGGCGGCTGCCCGCAGCAACGGCCAGCCCCATGGAGTTATGCCCGGCGCAGGTGTGCGCGTGGCGTGAAGATCGTTCGTTACAGGAACCAGGCGAACGCGAACAGGCCCAGCATCGCGATGACCATCGCCAGTTTCAGCGCCAGGCCCAGCAGGATGCCCAGCCAGGTGGCGAGTCCAACCTTGGTCGAGCGGCCCAGCTCGCGCGTGTGCCAGTACTCGCCCAGCAGAGCGCCGATCAGCGGGCCGGCGAACAGGCCGATGGGCATGAAGAACAGACCGGCGATGCTGCCGATGAAGGTGCCCCACAGCGCCTTGCGGCTGGCCCCGACACGCTGGGCCCCGACCACCGTGGCCAGCACATCGGCCAGCAGTGAAAGCAGGGTCAGCACGCCCAGTACCAGCAGGGTCGGCCAGCCGACATGGGTGAAGCCGTCGGCCCACGCCGCCAGCAGCAGGCCGACGAACACCAGCGGGATGCCGGGAAGTGCCGGCAGGACGATGCCGGCTATACCAACCAGGACAAAAATGACCGCTAGCAGATACAAGATGAATGAGAGGCCCATGCTGTCCCGTATGGTTGTCTTTTTGGGGTTGACAGTGAAAGATTTTGCCAGTTGCTTTTTCGTTTTGGCCGGGTTAAGTTGCAGTCGCTGAGCTTGGCAAGGTCACCGTGGATCGTGGCCTGATGAAGCAAGATCTTCCCGATCCGCTGCATCGATGCACCTCGCTTCCCCCTTGCTTGTCAGCCGCCCACAAGGCGTTTCCAACAACAAGAGAGAGTCATCAGGGAGTTAGTGAGATGTCCGAACGCGAGAACGGTACTGTCAAGTGGTTCAACGATGCAAAGGGCTTCGGCTTCATCAGCCGTGAAAACGGCGAAGACGTGTTCGTGCACTTCCGCGCCATCCAGACCCAGGGCTTCAAGAGCCTGAAGGAAGGCCAGAAGGTCACCTTCACCGTCGTGCAGGGCCAGAAGGGCCTGCAGGCCGACGCCGTGCAGCCGATCTGACCGGTCTGCAGCCGTCACATGAAAAAGGCCCGCGCAAGCGGGCCTTTTTCTTTGTCCGGGGCCGGCAGCGGATCAGCGCAGGATCACCCGGCCGTTGACCACGCGAACGTAGGTGTTTTCGCGGATGCCGCCCAGATCACGCTGGTTGACGACGATGGTGCGTCCGTCATCCATGCGCACGCTGATGTCATACGTATCGCTGGTCACGTTCTTCTGGATCTGGTTGCCGGCCAGCGCGCCACCCACGGCACCCGCCGCTGCGGCGATGTTCTTGTTGCCGCGGCTGCCGCCGGTGTGGTCGGAGATCTCATGGCCGGCAACCGCACCCACAATGCCGCCGAGGATCGCGCCGGTCGCGCTGGGCGCAGTGCGGCCGGACTGCACGGTGTTGATGCGGGTGACGATGCCGCAGTCGGCGCAACGGCCCTGGTTGTAGCCGGAGTTGTTGCCGTAGCCGCCGTTGTTGTACCCATTGTTGTAGCCGCCGCCGCCGTAACCCGGCGAGGTGGCGCAGCCGGCCAGGGCGAGGGTGGCGATGGCACTGGCGGCGATGAGCTGGATCTTCATGGGGCGTCTCCTGGCCGTGAAGGCGGATGTGTTGGGTGGTACTGCGTCATGCAGCAGGGTGCGCGAATCGTCTCCTTTCCAACGTGAACAAGACGCCAATCAACGCCGCCATGACCGGCTGCGGGATGAACGCTGTTCAACGGAAATCCTGATGGCAGGCGCGGCAGTCCGCCTGCAGCGTCTGCACCACCTGGGCCAGCGCGGTGCAGTCTGCCGGTGGCGTCGCCAGGGCGGCATTGAGGCCGGCGCGGTACTGGCTGGCATGCTGCTGGAACTGCGCGCTGTCCTTCAGGCCGGGGAAGGCCAGGTCCAGGTCGTTGGAGAGCAGGCGCAGCGTCTGCAGGCGCGGCACGCTGTCGGCCAGGCTGCAGCGGTTCTGCTGTTGAGCCTGCTGCAGCAACTGGGATTGCCGCTGCATCACCTGCATCAGGCTGTCCGGGAAGGGGTCACGGCGGGCCTGCAGGGCGCGGCCGACCATCACCGTGGCGATCAGGCCGATCAGCAGACCCAGCGCGAGCACGAACAGGTAGCGATAGGCGGAAGACGGCGGGCGAGGGGGGCTGGCGTTCATGGCGGGCTCTCCGGGTGTGCAACGGTAGGTTCGACCCGGCGTGCTGTGGACGCCGGCCGCTGCACGTTAAAATAGACCGATGAACGAACAGGTCAAACAACGCTTCGCCGGCATCGAACGGCTGTATGGCGTGGGTGCGCTCGAGCGCCTGCAGGGCAGCCGCGTAGTGGTGGTCGGCATGGGCGGGGTCGGCTCGTGGGTGGTCGAGGCGCTGGCGCGCTCGGCGGTCGGCCATCTCACCCTGATCGATGCGGACGACATCTGCGTGTCCAACACCAACCGGCAGCTGCCGGCGCTGGAGGGCAATTACGGGCGCAACAAGGCCGAAGCCATGGCCGAGCGCTGCCGGGCGATCAACCCGGAACTCGATGTCGACGCGGTGCAGGCGTTCCTGACCACCGCCAACATGGCGGAACTGCTTGATCGTCGCTTCGATCTGGTGATCGATGCCTGCGACAGCTTCCGGGTCAAGGTGGAGACCATCGCCTGGTGCCGCCGCCGCAAGCTGCCACTGCTGACGGTCGGCGCCGCGGGTGGCCGCACCGATCCGACCCTGGTACGCATCCGCGATGTCTCGCGCACCGAGCACGACGCGATGCTGGCGCTGATCCGCAAGAAGCTGCGCAGCGAGTTCAACTTCCCCAAGAACGCCAAGCGTTACTTCGGCGTGCCGGCGGTGTACTCGCTGGAGAACGTGAAGTATCCGCAGGCCGATGGCAGTGTCTGCGGCCTCCGTCCCAACCTGGGGGCGGACGCTGCGCTCAAGCTTGATTGCGGCGCAGGGCTGGGGGCAGCCACCCATATCACCGGTGCCTTCGCCTTTGCCGCCGTCGGCAAGGCGCTGGAAATGCTGCTGGAGCCGAAGAGGGTCAAGTCCGAATCCGTTGAGGCTTGACCGGTAGCGCCGGGCCATGCCCGGCGAAACGGCGATCAGGCGGCCGGCAGCGCGAACAGCCGCCGCGCGTTGTCGGTCGTGGTCCTCGCTACCGTCTCCAGGTCGGTCTGCCGCAACGCCGCGACGTGGCGCGCGATGATCGAGAGGCGTGCCGGCTCATTGCGCTGCCCACGGATGGCCGCGTCGGGCTGATCGGGCGCGTCCGTTTCCAGCAGCAGCTGCTCCAGCGGCATCTCCCGGACCAGCCGTTGCAGGCGCTGTGCCCGTTCGTAGGTCAGGGGGCCGCCCAGACCCAGCAGGAAGCCCTGCCGATGCAGCTGTGCCGCCTGCTCCGGGCTGCCGGAGAAACTGTGCACCACGCCGCGCAGGCCACCGATGCGGCGGATCGCTGCGATCACCGCATCTACGGCCCGACGCGCATGCACGATCACCGGCAGGTCGAAGTCGCGCGCCAAGCGCAGCTGGCCGGTGAAATAGGTCTGCTGCGCCTCCGCATCCAGGCCTTCCACGAAATAATCCAGGCCGCATTCGCCGATCGCCCGCGGACGCTCACGCTCGATCCATTCCCGCAGCAGCGGAAGGTGCCCGGCACGATGCTCGGCAAGAAACATCGGATGCAGCCCGTACGCGGGGTACAGGCCGGGTGCCTGCTGGCAGACCTCGCGCAGCTTCGGCCAGCTGGCGGCGGTGACGGCCGGCACGACCTGGAACTGCACCCCGGCCGCGCGCGCGCGCTCGATCACGGCGGCACGGTCGGGGTCGAACTCGCCTGCATCGAGATGGCAATGGCTGTCGACCAGCACGCTCAGCGCTGCTCCAGCGGTGGCGGCGTGCGGGTGCCGCGGCTCTTCCAGTTGGCCAGCAGCAGTGTGCCCAGGCCCAGCACCAGCTCATCGACGAAGGGAAGCGGATCGGGAATGAACAGGGTCAGCGCGAACAGCCCTGCCGTGAGCTTGAACAGCGTGGGGTAGCGCAGCCGGCGCGCCCATTGCAGTACCGGCAGCAGCATCGGGTTGGCCATGGCGGGATCCTCCTGGTGAATATGCGAACGCTACCACGGGCCCAGCATTTCCCGATGCTGAATGGGTTACGGCGACGAGCAGGAAATGTGGAGATTCCGTTCAGGGAGGCCGTGCTGCAATCTGTGCCGAGAACGTTGCGGACGGTCCGCAAGGAGCAGGTCATGAAAAGCACAACTACAACTGTCCTGGTCGCAGCGGGCGCGCTGCTGGTGGGTGGTATCGCCACGGCCGCCTTCATGAAGAGCGGCAACCCTTCGCCGGATTCCATCAGCGCCGGCGCCCCCAACGGCGAATCGCGCCTGGCCGATGGCAGCGGCACCGACGATGGTGCGCGTGGCAACCAGCTCGATGCCACCGCGCCGCGCGGCCTGGAGTATGCCGATGTGCTGAAGGTCGACCCGATCACCGAAAAGCAGAAGGCGTACGCCACGGTCATCGGCACCGACGCGGTGCGCGAGACCTCCACCACCCAGACGCCGCACGAGGTCTGCCAGGATGTGGTCGTGCAGGAACGCCTGCCCGAGCGTGATGGCAACGTCGGTGGCACCGTCGCCGGCGCGGTGATCGGTGGCCTGCTGGGTAATCAGGTTGGCGGCGGCAATGGCAGGAAGGCGGCGACCGCAGCCGGTGCCGTGGCCGGCGGCCTGATCGGCAACCAGGTGGACAAGCGCCATGTCGGTGGCCGTGTGGTCAACCGCACCGAGCGCCAGTGCCACACCGAGACCGCCACCTCCGAGTCGAGCCGTGTCACCGGCTACAACGTCACCTATCGCAACGAGGACGGCACCACCGGCACCATGCGCATGGCCAGCAAGCCCGGCAACCGCATCGCCATGGGAACCAACGACGTGGTCAAGGGTTACAACGTGACCTACCGCTATGATGGTGCCGAGAAGACCGTGCGCATGGACAACAAGCCAGCCAGCGATCGCCTGCCGGTGGTCGATGGCCAGCTGGTCACGCAGACAGCGGCAGCCGGCGCCACGGCACCGACCCGCCAGTAATCCTGCCGCTGCAGCGGACAGGCGACAGGCCGGCTTCTGCCGGCCTGTCTGTTTTTGTGGCCGGGTGACATTTGCGATGATGGCGCTCCGTCATCGCCCTGGAGTCGGCATGAGCATCTTCGACCTGCGCCTGGAAACCGAGCGCCTGATCCTGCGCCCACCGCATCGCGAGGATTTCGAGCCCTATCTGGCGTTCTGCGCGGATGAAGAGGTGATGCGCACGCTGGGCGGAGTACAGCCACCGTCAGTGGCATGGCGTGGATTCTGCAGCCTGGCTGGCGCGTGGCAGTTGTTCGGCTTTTCGATGTTCAGCGTGATCGAGAAATCCAGTGGTGAGTGGGTCGGTCGCATGGGGCCCTGGCAGCCACAGGACTGGCCGGGCACCGAGGTCGGCTGGAGCATCCGGCGTGCCAGCTGGGGCAAGGGCTACGCGCCGGAGGCGGCGACCGCTGCGATCGACTGGGCATTCAACGCACTCGGGTGGGAGGAGGTGATCCATACCATTGCCGAGGACAACGAGAATTCCCGTGTCGTGGCCCGCAAGCTGGGCAGTACGCTGCTGCGCATGGGCGAGCTGCCGCCGCCGTACCAGGGCAAACCGATGCAGATCTGGGGGCAGTCGCGCCAGCAGTGGCAGCAGCGCGTGCGCTGAGGGGCCCGACGGGCTGCATCCAGCGGCGGGCTGCGCGGTGGGCATGCTGCACCCGCGCTTGGCATCGGCGGGCGCGCTTGCCAGACTGCGCGCAACCGGTCGTTGGCCGGGTCTCCTGGAGCAGGCAATGGTGGAAGAACGCGTTCCGTTGACGGTGCATGGCATGTCCGTTTCAGGCAATTGCCACAAGGTGCGCATGCTGCTGGAACACCTCGGCAGCCGCTATCGCTGGGTGGAGGTGGACAGCGCCCATGGCCAGACCCACACGCCGGAGTTCCTGGCATTGAATCCCAATGCGAAGGTGCCGTTGATCGTGCGCGAGGACGGCCGCGTGTTGACCGAATCGAACGCGATCCTGTTCTGGCTGGCCGAGGGCACGCCCTACCTGCCCGGCGATGGCTGGGAGCGGGCGCAGGCGTTGAGCTGGATGTTCTTCGAGCAGTACACGCATGAACCCTGCGTGGCGGTGGCCCGTTTCATCCGTGGCTGGACGCCGGCCGATTCCCCGCGGCGCGCCGAACTGCCGCGCCTGCAGGAGCGCGCCAGCACCGCACTGGCGGTGATGGAACAGCACCTGCGGCAGTCGCCCTGGTTCACCGGCCGCAGTTATGGCATCGCCGATATCGCGCTGTTTGCCTACACCGACGTTGCCAGCGATGGTGGCATCCGCCTTGATCCGTTCCCGCAGGTGCAGGCCTGGCTGCAGCGGGTCCGGGCGCAGCCGCGGTTCGTGCCGATGCCGGCCGTGGGCGCGGTGGTGCTGGCGCGATTCACCGGGGTGGCCTGTTTCCATGGGGAGCGTGGGGCAGGCCGCCTGGGGGGGAAGCCGGCCTGCCCGCGCCACGCTACGCAACAACGACACGGAGGGTGTTCGATGTTCGCTGTGGTTCCAGATCCCATTCCCGCGCGCATGCGCGGGCTCAACCGCGCCGAAGTGTGCGACGTCAATTTCCTGGAGGCGGTGCGCGGCTGGCGGGGCACGCCACGGCCACGGCCCGCGCCGCACGCGCCGATCCTGCCAGGCAGCACGCTCAGCGCGGCGGCCTTTGCCGACCTGTTCGATTCGCAGCTGGCCAGCCGCCAGCTGGACCTGATGGCACGCGTGCTGCGCGTGCAGAACAAGGTCTTCTACACCATCGGCTCGTCCGGACACGAGGGCAATGCGCTGTTGGCGCGGGCCTGCCGGCACACCGATCCTGCGTTCCTGCACTACCGCTCCGGCGCCTTCATGGCCGAGCGCGCGCGGCAGGTGCCGGGCATGGATCCAGTGCGCGACGCGGCACTGTCGTTCGCCGCCAGCGCCGACGATCCTGCCAGCGGAGGCCGGCACAAGGTGTGGGGCAGCCGGCCGCTGTGGGTGTTGCCACAGACCTCGACGATCGCCTCGCACCTGCCCAAGGCGCTGGGCACTGCGTTGGCCATCGAGAGCGGCAAGCGCCTGGGCCAGCCGTTGCCGATTCCGGCCGACAGCATCGTGGTCTGTTCCTTCGGCGACGCCTCGGCCAATCACGCCACCGCACAGACGGCGTTCAACACCGCCATGTGGTCGGCCTACCAGAAACTGCCGGCGCCCATCCTGTTCGTCTGCGAGGACAATGGCCTGGGCATTTCGGTGAAAACACCGGAGGGATGGATCGCCGAGCGCTTTGGCGGCCAGCCGGGACTGGACTACTTCTTCGCTGACGGGCTGGATCTGGCCAGCGGCCACGCGCAGGTGCAGGCCGCGGTCGAGCATTGCCGGACGACCCGCAGGCCGACCTTCCTGCACCTGCGCACCACGCGGCTGATGGGGCATGCCGGTACCGATTTCGAGGTGGAGTGGCGCGCGTTGCCGGAGCTGTGTGCGGCGGAGGCGCAGGATCCGCTGCTGCGCTCGGCGCAGATCGCGATGGAGTCGGGCTGGATGGATGCCGCGGCCGTCGAGGCGGCCTATGAAGCGATGCGTGTGCGCTGCATGGCGGCCGCCGCCGACGCCGAGCGCCAGCCGAAGCTGCAGTCCCTTGAGCAGGTGATGGCACCGCTGGCGCCCTATACACCTGCAGCGGTGCACGCCGAGGCCCGGCGCGCGGTCGCGGACGAGGCGCGACTGTCGCTGTATGGCGGCGCCGACGCATTGCCGGAGCGGCAACCGCCGCGTCATCTGGCCATCCAGATCAATCACGGACTGCAGGAACTGCTGTGCAAGTATCCGCAAAGCCTGTTGTTCGGCGAGGATGTGGCGCAGAAGGGAGGCGTGTACACCTTGACCCGCGACCTGCTGCGTCGTTTCGGCCCGCGTCGGGTGTTCAACACGCTGCTGGACGAGACCATGATCCTGGGCATGGCGCAGGGGCTGGCCAACATGGGCATGCTGCCGATCCCCGAGATCCAGTACCTGGCCTACCTGCACAATGCCATCGACCAGATACGTGGCGAGGCGTGTTCGCTGCAGTTCTTCTCCAATGACCAGTTCCGCAACCCGATGCTGGTGCGGGTGGCAGGGCTGGGCTACCAGAAGGGATTCGGTGGCCATTTCCACAACGACAATTCGATCACCGCCCTGCGCGACATTCCCGGCCTGGTGGTGGGCTGTCCCTCGCGTGGCGACGACGCCGTGATGATGCTGCGCACGTTGGCGGCGCTGGCCCGGGTGGATGGCCGCGTGGCGGTGTTCCTGGAGCCGATCGCGCTGTACATGAGCAAGGACCTGCACGAGCCGGGTGACGGCCAGTGGCTGTTCGACTACCCGCAACAGGGCCAGGCGCTGCTGCCGGGGGAGGGCCGGGTGTATGCCCCCGAGGCGCAGGATCTGGTGATCTACACCTATGGCAATGGTGTGCCGATGGCGCTGCGTGCCGCGCGGGTGATCGACCAGCAGCTCGGGTGGCAGGTGAGGGTGGTTGACCTGCGCTGGCTGGTGCCGCTGGACGGCGGATTCATTGCCACCCAGGCGGCCACGGCGCGGCGCGTGCTGGTGCTGGACGAGGGGCGTCACAGCGGTGGCGTGGGCGAGGGGGTGGTCACGGCCCTGGTCGAGGCCGGCTTCGGTCACCTGCCGCTGCGTCGGGTCTGCGGCGCCGATACCTATACGCCGCTGGCGGGGGCAGCAATGTTCGGGCTTCCAAGCGACAATGCGGTGATTGGCGCCGCCCTCGACCTGGCGCAGGAACCCTGATGCATGTGTGGATTGGCGGGAATGCTGTTGCCGGCACCGATGGTGCCGGCCGAGGAACTGCAGGCACAGGCCCTGGCCATGGGCCAGGCGCTGCACCATCGCGGGCCGGATGATGGTGGCACCTGGGTCGATGCCGCTGCCGGGATCGCACTGGCGCACCGCCGGCTGAGCATCCTCGATCTGTCCCCGCTGGGCCACCAGCCGATGGCATCGTCCGACGGCCGCTATGTGATGGCCTACAACGGCGAGGTCTACAACTTCGCGGCCCTGCGCGCCGAGCTGGAGCCGCTGGGCCATGCGTTCCGTGGCCACTCCGATACCGAGGTGCTGCTGGCTGCGATCCTGCAGTGGGGCCTGGAAGACACCCTGCAGCGCTGCAACGGCATGTTCGCCATCGCTCTGTGGGACCGCAGCGAGCAGTGCCTCTGGCTGGCCCGCGACCGGGTCGGCAAGAAGCCGCTGTACTACGGCTGGGCCGGTGACGCGCTGGTGTTCGGTTCCGAGCTGAAGGCACTGTGGCAGCATCCAGCGTTCGACAACGATATCGATCGGGATGCGTTGACGCTGCTGTTGCGGCTGGATTACATCCCGGCGCCGCACAGCATCCATCAGCGCTGCTACAAGCTGATGCCCGGCCGGGTGCTGCGGGTGGATGCGCCGATGGTTGCCGCCGGAGCCGGCGCGCACCGGCCGGAGCAGGCGCAGCGTCCGTACTGGGACGCGCGTGCGCGCATGCAGGCCGCACTGGCTGCACCCTTCCAGGGCCGCATCGAGGAGGCCGAGGAGCAGCTTGATGCCCTGCTGCGCGACGCCGTGGCGTTGCGCATGGTCGCGGACGTGCCCGTCGGCGTGTTCCTGTCCGGGGGGACCGATTCGTCGCTGGTGGCGGCGCTGATGCAGGCGCAGAGCAGGCAGCCGGTGCACAGCTTCAGCATCGGCTTCCAGGATTCAAGCCACGATGAGGCACCGCTGGCCAGGGAACTGGCCGCGCATCTGGGCTGCGACCACACCGAGCTCTACGTCAGCGGGGCCGACGCACTGGCGGTGGTGCCGCAGTTGCCGACGATGTTCGACGAGCCTTTTGCCGATGCCTCGCAGGTGCCGACCGCGCTGGTGGCCCGGCTGGCAAGGCAGGGGGTGACCGTGGCCTTGTCCGGCGATGGTGGCGATGAGCTGTTCTTCGGCTACACCCGCTACGTGCGCGCGCTGCGCAACTGGCAGATGCTGGGTCGCGTGCCGGGCCCGCTGCGGCGCTGGATGGGTGCCCGCGCGCAGCAGCAGGGCGAGGCATCGCGCACGGGAGGCCTGGCGGCGCTGCTGGCCGAAACCGGCGCCCGCGGCATCGGCGATGTATACCGCAACCGCATTTCGCGCTGGCGTGACCCGGCGGCGGTGGTGCCCGGTGCGCAGCCGGCTGGCAGCTTCTATGACCTGGCCGATCCGCTGCACGGCGCGGGCACGCCGGCAGACGCGATGATGCTGGCCGATTTCGTGACCTACCTGCCTGATGACCTGCTGTGCAAGGTCGACCGCACTTCGATGGCGGTCAGCCTGGAGGCGCGTGCGCCGTTGCTGGACTGGCGGGTGGCCGAGTTCGCCTGGTCGCTGCCGCTGGGCTTCAAGCGCAGTGAAACGACCAGCAAGGTCCTGCTCAAGCGCGTGCTGGGCCGATACGTCCCGCACGCGATGGTGCACCGGCCCAAGCGTGGTTTCGGTGCGCCTGTCAGCGACTGGCTGAAGGGCGACCTGCGGCCGTGGGCCGACGATCTGCTGCAGCCTTCGCGGCTGGAACGCGAAGGCGTGCTGTCGGCGGCCGCGGTGCAGCCGCTGTGGCAGCAGTTCCTTGGCGGCCAGCGCAAGTGGCACACGCATCTGTGGAACGTGCTGATGTTCCAGGCATGGCAGGCCCACTGGCGCCAGGTCCGGGCCAGCATCAGCGGCTGACCTTCACTGCCTGGAAAGGGGACGGTGAATAGGATGGGTTTCCCGCACCATGAGGAGTCCGTCCGATGTCCGTACCCACCATCGCCGTGTTCGTCGGAAGCCTGCGCCGGGAGTCATGCAACCGCCGGCTGGCCCATGCACTTGAAAAGCTTGCCGGCGACCGGGCCCGGTTCCAGTACGTGCAGATCCGCGACCTTCCCCTGTATGACCAGGATTTCGACGCCGATTACCCGCCATCGTGTGTCCGCCTGAAGGAGCAGGTGCGTGCCGCCGACGCCGTGCTGTTCGTGACACCCGAATACAACCGTTCGGTGCCGGGCGTGCTGAAGAACGCCATCGACATCGGCTCGCGCCCCTATGGCGACAGCGCATTCGCAGGCAAGCCCGCTGCGGTGATCGGTGCGTCCATCGGCCAGATCGGCACCGCGGTGGCCCAGCAGCACCTGCGCAACAGCCTGGCCTTCCTCGACATGCATGTGCTCGGCCAGCCGGAGGCGTTCATTCATTTCAAGGACGGCCTGATCGACGCCGACGGTACGATCCACAACGACGCCACGCGGGAATTCCTGCAGGGGTATGTGGACCGGTTCCTGGCGCTGATCGCAGTGCACGTGAAGGGCGATTGAGACGTATGGGGTCAGAGCCCTCTGCGTTGCAGAGGGATCCGACCCCAGCCACATCCGGGGTCGGATCCCGGCGCGCAGCGGCGGGCTCTGACCCCACTTGCAGCTGAGCGGGCCAGAGCCCGTACGCTGCACGGAATCCGACCCTGGCCGGCTGATCTGCGATAATGACGCACTCGGGCGTCGCACGGGCGCCCGTCGCAGGCAGTGCGACGCCTCCGCGCCATTCTGGCCAGGCTCCGGCGGATATCCCCCGTTCTTCCACGGCTTATCCACAGGCTTGTCCATGGCCGCCAGGGTCGGCGCATGCCTACACTCGTCTGGCCCCACTTTTGCAGGAAACACCGCCGCATGTCCGCCCGTCCCGGCTTCCGTTCCAACCGCAGAGACCGCGGTGATGGCTTCGAACGCGATGATTCGCGCATCGACCAGCTGCGGGTGCCACCGCATTCGGTGGAGGCCGAGCAGGCGGTGCTGGGTGGCCTGATGCTGGCACCCGAAGCGTTCGACCGGGTCAACGACCAGCTGACCGAGACCGACTTCTATCGCCGCGATCATCAGATGATCTACCGCGCGATCCGAGAGCTGTCCGAGCGTGACCGACCCTTCGATGCGGTGACGCTGGGCGAATGGTTCGAATCGCAGGGCAAGCTGGAGCTGGTAGGGGATGGCGCTTATCTGATCGAACTGGCCAGCACCACGCCGTCGGCGGCGAACATCGCTGCCTACGCCGAGATCGTACGTGACAAGGCGGTGCTGCGGCAGCTGATCCAGGTCGGTACCGACATCGTCAACGATGGTTTCCAGCCGGAAGGCCGCGACAGCAGCGAGCTGCTGGCGTCGGCGGAAAAGAGCGTGTTCGCCATTGCCGAGCAGGGCGCACGCGGGCGTACGGATTTCGTCGCCATGCCCGGCGCGCTGAAGGATGCCTTCGAGGAACTGCGCAACCGCTTCGAGAACGGCGGCAACATCACCGGCCTGCCAACCGGCTACAACGATTTCGACGCGATGACGGCCGGCCTGCAGCCGACCGACCTGATCATCCTGGCCGCGCGCCCGGCGATGGGCAAGACCACCTTCGCGCTGAACATCGCCGAGTATGCGGCGATCAAGTCGAAGAAGGGCGTGGCGGTGTTCTCGATGGAAATGTCCGCATCACAGCTGGCGATGCGACTGATCTCCTCCAATGGCCGGATCAACGCGCAGCGCCTGCGTACCGGCCAGCTGGAAGATGAGGACTGGAGCCGCGTCACCAGCGCGATCAAGATGCTGAAGGAAACCAAGATCTTCATCGACGACACGCCGGGCGTATCGCCGGAAGTGCTGCGCTCCAAGTGCCGCCGCCTCAAGCGCGAGCACGACCTGGGCCTGATCGTGATCGATTACCTGCAGCTGATGAGCGTGCCCGGCAACAGCGAGAACCGCGCGACAGAAATCTCGGAGATCTCGCGTTCGCTGAAGGGCTTGGCCAAGGAGCTGAACGTGCCGGTGATCGCACTTTCCCAGCTCAACCGCTCGCTGGAAACGCGTACCGACAAGCGCCCGGTGATGGCTGACCTGCGCGAATCGGGCGCCATCGAGCAGGACGCGGACATGATCGTGTTCATCTACCGCGACGACTACTACAACAAGGAAAACTCACCGGACAAGGGCCTGGCCGAAATCATCATCGGCAAGCACCGTGGTGGCCCGACCGGTTCGTGCAAACTGAAGTTCTTCGGCGAGTACACGCGTTTCGACAATCTGGCCCACGATTCGGTCGGTTCGTTCGAGTAGGGCTGCCGGCCGCGGGCCGGCGATCTCCTTCTGTTCTGCAAGAGCCGGGCGCGTGCCCGGCTCTTTGCGTTGGTGCGCGCGCAAGGCGCGTACCTTGCCGGGCGATGGTCACATGACGTGTAACTGACATGTAACTGGGCCTTCCTACCATGCCGCCGCTGTCCTCCCACTTCCGACGCCCGTCGCTGGCGTCCAGCGCGTCCAAGGAATCCGCCTCCCATGCCGTCCCACGCTCCGCTCCGCCGCAATCTGCTGGCTCTGCTGGTCTGTGCCTCGCTGCCGTCGCTGGCGGCCGCTGAAACCGCCCCCACCTCCGATGCACCGTCGGCGACCACCCTCGATTCGATCTCGGTGATCGGCCGCGGCGAAGCGCGCCAGGTGCAGCGTGTCACCGCCGAGGACATGAAGGTGCTGCCGCCGGGCGCGAATCCGCTCAAGCTGCTGGCCAGCAAGCCGGGCGTGCATTTCGAGTCGGGTGACGCCACCGGTGCCTACGAGTGGTCGACCAGCATCAGCCTGCGCGGCTTCAACCAGAACCGGCTTGGCTACACGCTGGACGGCATTCCGCTGGGCAACATGAGCTACGGCAACAGCAACGGCCTTCATGTCAGCCGCGCGGTCATCAGCGAGAACCTGGGCGGTGCGGAAGTCTCCACCGGCATCGGCGCGCTGGGGACGCCGTCCACCAGCAACCTGGGGGGCGTGTTCCAGTTCTATTCGATCGATCCTTCCACCGAGTACGGCGTGGTGCTGGCGCAGGGCTTCGGCAGCGACAACGCGCGGCGCAGCTATGCCCGCCTGGAGACCGGCGAGCATCAAGGGTTTGCCGCGTACCTGTCCGGCGTGTACTCCGAAGGCGACAAGTGGAAGGGGAAGGGCTCGCAGGAGCTCAAGCAGTTCAACGGCAAGGCCGTTTACAACTTCGGCGTGGACAGCAGGATCACCGCGCTGTTCAACGCATCACGCCGGGTCGAGGCGGACTACCAGGATCTGTCGCTGGAGATGATCGACCGCCTGGGCTGGAACTGGGACAACTACGCGCCGGACTGGGACCGCGCGCTGGCCGCGGCACGCGGGCAGTTCAGTGGCGGCGTCAACAGCCCCTGGGATGCGTACTACTCCGGTCATGGCCTGCGCAACGACGATATCTCCAGCGTCGCCGGCGACTTCGGCCTCAACGAAGCGATGCGCCTGAAGGTCAATGTCTACAATCACAGCAACCGCGGGCAGGGCCACTGGTTCAGTCCGTCCAATCCCTCCAATCCGGGCACCGCGCGCGAGATCCCGATCTCGATCCGCACCACCGAGTACGCGATCGACCGTACAGGCGTGACCTCCGCGTTCACCTGGAACGTCGGCGGGCACGAGCTGGAAGCCGGCCTGTGGTACGAGGACAACGGCCACAGCGTGCAGCGCAACTTCTACTACATCGATGGCCCGATCACCGATGACTTCTTCCTGCGCAATCCGGACCAGCGCGTGTGGCGCCAGCTCTACACCACCATCACCCGCCAGTTCTATGTGCAGGACCGCTTCCGCCTGTTCGACGACCGCCTGACGGTGGACATCGGCGCGAAGTCGCCGCACACCCGCACCCGCGTCCGCACGCCGCTGGGCAGCTATGCCAACAACAGCAGCCTGACCTCCAGCAAGGGACTGCTGCCGCAGGCCGGCTTCAATTTCAAGCTCAACGAAGGCAATGAAATCTTCGGTTCGTTCGCCAGGAACATCGCCGCCTATGCGCTGGGCGTGGGCAGTCCGTTCAACGTGCCGCAGCAGGCCTTCGATGCCAGTGCACGCAACCTCAAGCCGGAGCAGTCGCGCACGATCGAACTGGGCTGGCGCGGCTACGGGCAGGGGTATGAGGCGTCGGTCGCCGTGTACGACGTGAAGTTCGACAACCGCCTGCTTGCCATCGCCCAGTGCGTGGGCATCCTCGGCTGCCCTGCGTTGTTCTCCAACGTCGGTTCGGTGACCAGCCGCGGTGCCGAGGCGACCCTGCAGCTGAAGCCGGTGCAGGACGTCACCTGGTCCAACGCGCTGTCGTGGAACGACAGCACCTACGACGACGACTACGTCAACAACGGGGTGGTACCGACCCGCGGCAGGAAGACCGTGGATACGCCGGAATGGATGTTCGCCAGCACCCTGGCCTGGACGCCGGGCCCGTGGGACATGCGCCTGTCCGCCAACCATGTCGGCAAGCGTTACGTGACCTATACCAATGACCTGTCGGTTCCCAGTTACTGGCTGGTCAACGCCTCGGTGGCTTACGATTTCGGCTCCCTGGGGCCCGCGCAGAACCTGACAGTGGCAGTGAACCTGACCAACCTGGCGGACAAGCGTTACCTGTCTTCGATCAACACCAACGGCACCTATGCCGCAGATCCCACGCGCAGCCTGGCGACCATGCAGGTGGGGGCGCCGCGGCAGGTGATGGCGACGGCGACCGTGCGCTTCTGATGCAGCGGCCCTTGGATCCGGAGCACCGTCGCCGCCTGCTGCGCATGGCGTGGCAGGGCACGGGGGTGGCGATCGCACTGGCGGCGATGCCGGGGCTGGCCACGGCAGGCCCACGGCCACGTCTGGGCCGCGATCCGTTCACCCTCGGCGTCGCCGCCGGCGATCCGGATCCGCAGGGGGCGGTGCTGTGGACACGGCTCGCCCCCGATCCGCTCAACGGCGGTGGCATGCCGCCGCGGGCGGTGCCGGTGCGCTGGTTCGTGGCCGAAGATCCCGGCATGCTCCGTCCGGTGCAGCGTGGCGTCGCCGCAGCGGTGCCCGAGCTGGCGCATTCGGTGCACGTGGAGATCAATGGCCTTCGTCCCGGCCGTGACTATTACTACCGTTTTGCCTGCGACGGTGATGAGGAAAGCACGGTCGGCCACTTCCGCACCGCGCCGCTGCCGGACGCGCGGCTGCAGCAGCTGCGCCTGGCCCTGTGCACCTGCCAGGCCTGGAACAGCGGCTACTACCCGGTACTGCGTGATATCGCGCGGAGCGATGTCGACCTGGTGCTGCATGCCGGCGACTATCTGTACGAGTACAGTCCACTGCAGAACGCACGCGGCCGCACACTGGATGCGGAGCGATTCAGCGGCGAGACCGTCAGTCTGCAGCGTTATCGCGACCAGTACGCGCTGTACAAGCTCGATCCGGACCTGCAGGCAGCGCACGCCGCGCACGCCTTTGCGGTGATCTGGGATGACCATGAGGTGCAGAACGACTATTCCGGCGTCCATCCTGAAAAGGACAGCGTGCCGGTGGAGGACTTCATCGTCCGGCGGGCCGCTGCCTATCGCGCCTTCTACGAGCACCTGCCCATGCGCAGCGCTCCGGCCGGCAACGGTGGCCTGCGGGTGCACCGGCGCCTGCGCTACGGCGACCTCGCGCAGCTGAGTCTGCTCGATTGCCGCCAGTTCCGTCCGGCCAACCCCTGCGGCGTGGGCGAGTCACCGCGCTGCGAGGCGGCACTGGACCCGCGCATGAGCATGCTCGGGTCCGGCCAGGAGGCGTGGTTCGCGCAGTCGATGGCGGCCGCGCGGGGCACGCGCTGGAATGTGGTGGTGCAGCAGCTGCTGATGGCGCAGCTGCGGCTGGACGGCGGCACCCCGCGCGAGCGGTTCTGGAACGATGCCTGGGATGGGTATCCTGCCGCGCGCAACCGGTTGCTGCAGGCGCTGCAGGCAGGCGGGCAGGGCAATGCGATCGTGCTGGGAGGCGACTGGCATTCCACGTTCGTCAACGATCTGAAGCTGGACTTCGATGCGGCCGATGCTCCCGTGGTGGCCACCGAGTTCATCGCCCCCGCCATCAGCAGTGGCGGAGACGACACACCGTATGGCCCTTACTACGGACCGTCGATTCCCCTGAATCCGCACATCCGCTATTTCGACGGCGACCGCCGTGGCTGGTGGAAGCTGCAGCTCAACCGGCAGGCCGTGGATGCGGAACTGCGCTTGGCCGACAGCGTGCTGCGTACCGATGCCGCGGTGCGGACCGCCGCGCGTTTCCAGGTCGCCCACGGCCGCCCGGGGGCGGTGCAGGTATAGCGGCTGCGTTCCGGGTTTCATCGCGCCCTGCCGGGTTTCGTCGCAAACCGTTTGCTCCCTCCGGGGCAGGGCGGCACTGTGGTCGCAGGCGGCAAGGGGCCGCTGCAAGGAGACCGTGATGAAGACCCTGTTCGCGCTGGGCGTGTGGTGCCTGCTGTTCGTGCTGTGCTGGCCGTTGGCGATCCTTGCCCTGATCGCCTGGCCGTTCGTGTGGCTGCTGAGCCTGCCGTTCCGCCTGGTCGGCATCACGTTCTCGGCGCTGTTCGCTTTCCTGCGCGCGCTGTTCATGCTGCCGGCACGCCTGCTGGGTGGCGGCCGCGGTCCGGTGGCTGCGTGATGACGCCGGCCATCGCGGTACTGGTATTGGCGCTCGCGGCGCCGGCCCCTGCCACGCCCGCGACACCGCCCTCCGCCTGGCTGGAACGCCAGCAGACCGCCGCTGCCGACGAAGCGGATGCTGCGGCGGCCAAGCCCGCCAAGCCTGACAGGCCCAAGGAACGCTGCAGGGTGGTGAAGGAATGGAAGGTGGGTGAAACCGTGGTGCAGCATCGCATCTGTGACGATGCACCGGAGCCGCCTGCTGGAAAGGTGTAGCGCCGGGCCCATGCTCGGCTCCACATCAGAAGGCCAAACAAAAAAACCCCGCCGAGGCGGGGTTTTCCTGTCATGCCACCGGGCCGATCAATTGGCCTTGTGGATGGCGCGCTTGCTGACCGCCATCGCCGCGTCGTGGACCACTTCCGACAGCGACGGGTGGGCGTGGCAGATACGGGCCAGATCATCGGCCGAACCGCTGAACTCCATGGTCAGCACGCCTTCGTGCACCAGCTCGGACACGTTGGCGCCGACCAGGTGCATGCCGAGGATGCGATCAGTCTCGGCATGCGCCAGGATCTTCACGAAACCTGCCGGCTCGATCATTGCCACGGCACGGCCGTTGGCGGCGAACGGGAAGCTGCCGGCCTTGTACGGAATGCCTTCGGCCTTCAGCTGTGCTTCGGTCTTGCCCACCCAGGCCAGTTCCGGCTCGGTGTAGATGACCCACGGAATCGTGTCGAAGTTGACGTGGCCCGGCAGGCCGGCGATCAGTTCGGCCACGGCGATGCCTTCCTCGAAGCCCTTGTGCGCCAGCATCGGGCCGCGCACGCAGTCGCCCACCGCCCAGACGCCATCGACGCCGGTGTGGCAATGCGCATCAACTTCGATCTGGCCACGCTCGTTGACCTTCACGCCGGTGCCTTCGGCCAGCAGGCCCTTGGTGGCAGCGCGACGGCCGACGGCCACCAGCAGCTTGTCCACGGTCAGGGTCTTCTCGCCTTCGCTGTCGGTGTAGGTGACAACGACTTCCTTCTTCTTGCCCTTGCCAGTGATCTCGGTCTTGGAGACCTTGGCGCCCAGGCGGATGTCCAGGCCCTGCTTCTTGAATTCCTTGGCCGCGGTCTTGGCGACTTCGGCGTCGGCGACGGCCAGGAACTCCGGCAGCGCCTCGAGGATGGTGACTTCAGCGCCCAGGCGCTTCCACACGCTGCCCAGCTCCAGACCGATCACGCCGGCGCCGATCACCGCCAGGCGGTTCGGCACTTCGGTGAAGTCCAGGCCGCCGACGTTGTCGACGATGGTCTCGCCGTCGAACTTGGCGAACGGCAGTTCGATCGAATCCGAACCGGCGGCGATGATGACGTTGGTGCCCTTCAGCTCGACTTCCGAGCCGTCGTGCTGCTTCACCTTGACCACGTTGCCCGGCTGCAGTTCGCCGAAGCCGTAGTAGGTGGCGACCTTGTTGGCCTTGAACAGCATGGCGATGCCGCCGGTGAACTGCTTGACGATCTTGTCCTTGCGGCCAACCATCGCCTCGACGTCCATCTTGGCGTCCTTGAAGCTGATGCCGTGGTCGCCAAAGATGTGGCTCATGTTCCAGAACTGGCGCGAGGAATCCAGCAGCGCCTTGGACGGGATGCAGCCCACGCGCAGGCAGGTGCCGCCCAGCGCCGGCTTGCCATCCTTGCCCAGCGCTGCGTCGATGCAGGCGGTCTTCAGGCCCAGCTGGGCCGCGCGGATGGCAGCGTGGTAACCGGCCGGGCCCGCACCGATGACGACGACGTCGAATTGTTCAGCCATTGAATTAGTCCTTGATGCTTTACCGGAACCCCCTTCCGCGCGGGCGCGGAAGAGGGCGGGAGGTCTTACAGGCCGAACAGCATGCGGCCCGGGTTTTCCAGCTGGTTCTTGATGTCCACCAGGAACTGCACCGAGTCCTTGCCGTCGATGATGCGGTGGTCGTAGGACAGCGCCAGGTACATCATCGGCGCGATCACGACCTGGCCGTTCTGGGCGATCGGACGCTCCTTGATGGCGTGCATGCCCAGGATGGCGCTCTGCGGCGGGTTGATGATCGGCGTGGACAGCAGCGAGCCGAAGGTGCCGCCGTTGGTCACGGTGAAGGTGCCGCCCTGCAGTTCTTCCAGGCTCAGCTTGCCGTCACGGGCCTTCTTGGCGTAGTCGGCGATGGTCTTCTCGATGTCAGCGAACGACATGCGCTCGACGTTGCGCAGCACCGGGGTCACCAGGCCCTTCTCGGTCGACACGGCGATGGAGATGTCCGAGTAGCCGTGGTAGATGATGTCGTCACCATCGATCGACGCGTTGACCAGCGGGAAGCGCTGCAGCGCGTTGGCGGCGGCCTTCACGAAGAAGCTCATGAAGCCCAGCTTGATGCCGTGGGCCTTGACGAACTCGTCCTGCAGTTCCTTGCGCGCGGCCGACACCTTGGACAGGTCGACTTCGTTGAAGGTGGTCAGCATGGCGGTGGAGTTCTTGGACTCCATCAGGCGTTCGGCGATGCGCTTGCGGATGCGGGTCATCGGCACGCGTTCTTCCGGACGTGCGCCACCGGCCTTGCCGGCGCCGCCGTTGCGGGCGAAGTTGACGATGTCTTCCTTGGTCACCGCGCCGCGACGGCCGGTGCCGTCCACGTCGGCCGGGTTCACGCCCTCGGTGATGGCGGTGAAGCGGGCACCCGGCGGCAGCGCATCGGCAGCCGACTTGGCTGCCGGGGCCGGAGCCGCGGCGGGAGCCGGAGCAGCGGCTGCGGCCGGAGCCGGGGCATCGGCCTTCTTCTCTTCAGCGGCCGGAGCCGGGGCAGCCGCCACGGCGCCTTCCTCGATGATCGCCACGACCTGGCTGGAGGTCACGGTGGCGCCCACGTCGAACTTGATCTCCTTCAGCACGCCATCGACCGGCGACGGCACTTCCAGGACGACCTTGTCGGTTTCCAGGTCAAGCAGGTTTTCGTCGCGCTTGACGGCGTCGCCCACCTTCTTGTGCCAGGTGGCGATGGTGCCGTCGGCGACGGATTCGGGCAGTACCGGGGCTTTGACTTCGGTGGCCATGCGGGAGCTTCCTGGTTTGTCTTCTAAATAAGGGGAGGAGAGTTATTCAGCGACCTGGTCGTTGAACGGGTTGACCAGTGCGTCGGCAATCAGCTGCTGCTGCTCGCGGACATGGTCAGCCATGTGACCGGCAGCCGGCGACGCCGAACGTGCGCGACCGGCGTAATGCAGGTTCTGGCCCTCGGCCAGGCAGAACTGCAGGTGGTGGCGGATCTGGTACCACGCGCCCTGGTTCTGCGGTTCTTCCTGCGTCCACACCACGTCGGTGGCCTTGCCATACTTCTTCAGTTCGGCAGCCAGCAGCGCACGCGGGAACGGATACAGCTGCTCCACGCGGATGATCGCCACGTCGTCCTGGCCACGCTTGGTCTGGTCTTCCAGCAGGTCGTAGTAGACCTTGCCCGAGCACAGCACCACGCGCTTGACCTTCTTGGCGTCGGCATTGGCATCGCCGATCAGGTGCTGGAACTCGCCGTTGGCCAGCTCGTCCAGGGTCGACACCGCCAGCTTGTGGCGCAGCAGCGACTTCGGCGACATCACCACCAGCGGCTTGCGGGTGGTCATGTGCAGCTGGCGACGCAGCATGTGGAAGGCCTGGGCCGGGGTCGACGGCACGACCACCAGCATGTTCTCCAGCGCGCACAGCTGCAGGAAGCGCTCCAGGCGCGCCGAGCTGTGTTCCGGGCCTTGCCCTTCATAGCCATGCGGCAGCAGCAGGGTCAGGCCGGAAATGCGGCCCCACTTGGCTTCACCGGCGGCGATGAACTGATCGATCACCACCTGGGCGCCGTTGGCGAAGTCGCCGAACTGGCCTTCCCAGATGCACAGCGTGTTCGGATCGGTGGTGGAGAAGCCGTACTCGTAGGCCATCACCGCTTCTTCGCTCAGCAGCGAATCGATGACGGTGGCCTTCTCCGGCGAATCCACCAGCTGCCGCAGCGGCATGTAGTAGTTGTCGGTCTTCTGATCGTGCAGGATCGCATGGCGGTGCGTGAACGTACCGCGGCCGACGTCCTGGCCGACCAGGCGCAGTGCATGGCCTTCGTCCAGCAGGGTGGCGTAGGCCAGGTTTTCGGCAAAGCCCCAGTCGCCCGGAATCTCGCCAGCGGCCATCTTGCGGCGGTCGTCGTAGACCTTGGCCACGCGCGAGTGCAGCTGCACTTCGTCCGGGATGGTGTTGATCAGCTTGGCCAGCTCGACCAGCTTGTTCTTCTCGACCTTGGTCGAGACCGGGTCGGACAGCTTGCCTTCCAGCAGCTTCGGCCAATCAACGAACAGCGGGCTGCTCGGCGGAGTCTTCTCGACCTTGGCCAGTTCGGTGGTCACTTCGCCGGCGTCCAGCTTCTCGCGGTAGGCATCGACCATCGCCTTGCCGGCGCCGGCGGCGATCACGCCCGCCTTTTCCAGCTGCTCGGCATACATCTCGCGGGTGGTCGGGTGCTTGCGGATCACCTGGTACATCAGCGGCTGGGTGATCGCCGGCTCGTCGGCCTCGTTGTGGCCCCAACGGCGGTAGCACATCAGGTCGATGACCACGTCCTTGGCGAACTTCTGGCGGAACTCGAACGCCAGCTGCGCAGCGAACACGACCGCTTCCGGATCATCGCCGTTCACGTGCAGCACCGGTGCGGCAATCATCTTCGCCACGTCGGTGGCATAGCGCGTGGAGCGCGTATCCAGCGGATTGGAGGTGGTGAAGCCGACCTGGTTGTTGACCACGATGTGCACGGTGCCGCCGACGGCGAAGCCGCGGGCCTGCGACATCTGGAACAGTTCCATGACCACGCCCTGGCCGGAGAAGGCCGCGTCGCCGTGGATCAGGATCGGCATGACCTGCTTGCGGGCGGTGTCCTTGCGGCGCTCCTGGCGCGAACGCACGGAACCGGCCACGACCGGGTCGGCGATTTCAAGGTGCGACGGGTTGAACGCCAGCGCCAGGTGGACCGGGCCACCCTCGGTGGCCACGTCGGCGGAGAAGCCCATGTGGTACTTCACGTCGCCGGCCGAGGCGTGCTCGTCGTGCTCGAACTTGCCTTCGAACTCGTCGAACAGCTTGCGCGGGTTCTTGCCCAGGGTGTTGACCAGCACGTTCAGGCGGCCGCGGTGGGCCATGCCGATCACCACGTCCTTGACGCCGTCCTTGCCGGCGCTGCGGATGATGGTGTCCATCATCGGGATCAGCGCATCGCCGCCTTCCAGCGAGAAGCGCTTCTGGCCGACGTACTTGGTGTGCAGGTAGCGCTCCAGGCCTTCGGCCGCGGTCAGGCGCTCCAGGGTGCGGCGCTGGGTGTCAGCGTCCAGCTGGTAGTTGCCGCCGGCCAGTTCCAGCTTCTTGTAGATCCACTGGCGCTGCTCGACCTCGGCGATGTGCATGAACTCCGCACCGATCGAACCGGTGTAGGTCGCCTTAAGGCGCGCCAGCAGGTCGCGCAGCTTCATGCGCGGCTGGCCGCCGACGCCACCGGTGCTGAACTCGCTGTTGAGGTCGGCATCGGACAGGCTGTGGAACGGCAGGCCCAGGTCCGGCGTATTGACCGGCGCAGCCAGGCCCAGCGGGTCCAGGCGGGCGTCCAGGTGGCCGCGCGAGCGGTAGGCGGTGATCAGACGACCGACATTGCGCTCACGCTCGTCGCCCGCACCTGCGCCGGTGCCGGCCTTCAGCGCATCCTTGGCCGCGTCCGCGATGTGGGAAATGACGGCCGAGTGCGGAATGTCACCTGCTTCGCGGCCCTTGAAGCCGTCGAAGTAGGTCTTCCATTTGGGATCGACACTGTCCGGGGAGACGAGGTACTGCTCGTACAGGTCCTCGACATAGGAGGCGTTGCCGCCGGCGAGTTGCGAAGATTGCGCAAACTGCTTCAGTAGATTGTCCACGATGGAGGGTGTTGATTCGCTTTGTGGGGTATGGCTTAAGAAGGACCCGGCAGGAAGATGAATAGCCCTGCGCAGGCGCGTTCAAACAGCCAAATTGTACCCCCATCCGGACACGAAGGGGCATCGCGGAGGCCATTGTGCGTCCCCCGGTGCCGCTTCCAGACAGGTTGAACCCGACCGTCGCGCTCAGAGGCCGAGCGCGCGTAGTTCGCTGCAATCGCGCGAACGGTCCCAGACGCGCTGCAATTGCTGCTCGAACTGCCGCGAACGTGCCGGCAGCGCGATCCCGGCCTCGCCGTCGAGGCGATGGCCGATCAGACGAAAGTAGAAGTCGCCCCTGTCATTGATCAGGCAGGCGGACGCCAGTGCCCGGTCGACCGGATCGGCCACTTCGCGGAACAGGATCACGCTGGGCAGCCGCTGTGCCATCGCCAGCAGCGGCGCGCCGGCACGGCCAATGGCTGCCGCGTCATGCACGATCACCCGCAGCTGCTTGTCGTGGCGGGCACTGGCGAAGCGGCGCAGGGCGGCCTGTACCGGGCCGGCAGCGAGCAGGCCCGGGTCCAGCAGGTGGCTGTGCAGCCACACCTGGCGACGGGCACGGTGGAGGATGGCGGTGGTGGCGGCCACGGCCTCGGCGTGGCTGTTGATCGCGCTGGCCGCGTCCAGCCGGCGGCGCATCTGCTGGTGCCCCAGGCCGGCCTCCTCGAAGACCTCGCCCTCAGGCAGGAAGCCCTGCCGCGCGTAGAAGTCGCGGGCGGGCAGCTGTGCGTGCAGATGCAGCTCGGCCAGGTCGAGGCCACGGCCGGCCTCGACCAGGGCCTCGAGCAGGGCTTCACCGATGCCTTGGCTGCGGTGGCTCGCCAGCACCGCCATGCGGCCGACGCGGCCATCAGGTGTGAGCCGACCAGTGCCGACCGGCGTGCCGTCGGCATCCAGCGCCAGTACATGGGCGCTGACCGGGTCCATCGCGTCGCGCTCCAGGTCGCTGGCAATGCCCTGCTCCTGCACGAACACCTGCTGGCGCACAGCGTGGATGGCGCCATGCGCATCGGCATGACCTACCTGATGGACGCGGATCGAGGGCATGACTCAGGCGCGACCGGCGTCGCTGTCGTCTTCTTCGTCGTCTTCGAAGTTGACGATGACCTCGATGCCATCGTCATGCACGGTCACCACGTGGACATCGTCGGACACGGCGTCGTCATCGATCACCTCCACCTGGTCGCGGCCTTCGACCACCTCACCGAGGACGCCTTCATCCTCGCCCTCGTCGTCGGCGCCATACAGCTCGCTGGGGTTGATCAGCTGGAACACGCCGCCGACCAGCAGCTGCTGGACCACCGCGCGGCCCTTGTCCGACAGTCCGCGATAGGCGGCCGCGTCGAGCTGCTCGGCACCGGCCAGGCGCTGCGCATCCTTCACCGGCAGCGCGAAGTCCTGGCCGCTGACGTACAGGCTGGCGCCCCGCTTGGCCCGCCGCCAGGCCAGGCGGGCCCAGGGGTGGCGTTGCAGCAGAAGGCCGGACTGCAGGGCGGCGACCACCTCTTCCTGTTCCGGCGCGGCCTGGTGGGCCATCACTTCGCCGGCGGCGCGGTAGGTGGTGATGAAGCGGCCGAACCAGTCGCCCAGCTTGTCCGGGTCGTTCATGCGGATGGCGTTGAGGGCGGTGATCACCCGTGCCATCGCCACCGTGTCGATCTCGTTCGGATCGGCCGGCAGCTTCAGGTCGGGGTCCTGATAGCGGATGTTCTCGTCGGCATCGGCGATCAGGGTGTCCAGGTAGTCACTGATGAGTTCGGCCGAGGACGGCGCGCGCATGCCGAAGGAGAACGTCAGGCAGGGGTCTTCGGCGACGCCATGGTGCGGCACGTTCGGCGGCAGGTACAGCATGTCGCCCGGCGCCAGCACCCAGTCGTGGGTGGGCTTGAACACCTCCAGCAGCTTCAGTTCCACGTCCGGACGGAACCCCAGTGGCGGCCGCCGGCCCTTGATCGACTCGCTGGCATCGATCTGCCAGCGACGATGGCCCTGGGCCTGCAGCAGGAACACGTCGTACTGGTCGACGTGGGCACCGACCGAGCCGCCGGTGGCGGCGAAGCTGATCATGACGTCGTCCATGCGCCAGCGCGGGAGGAAGCGGAAGTGCTCGATCAGCGCGCGCACGTCCGGGTCCCACTTGTCCACGTCCTGCACCAGCAGGGTCCAGTCGTGGTCGGGCAGGGCGGGGAATACGTCTTCCTGGAACGGGCCGGTACGTACGCGCCAGCCGTCCTGGCGCTTGTCGTGCTCGATCAGGCGTGCCAGCACGCCTTCTTCGCAGGCCAGCCCGGCCAGGTCTTCCGGCTGCACCGGAGACTGGAAATCAGCGAAGGCGTTGCGGATCAGCAGCGGACGCTTCTGCCAGAAATCGCGCAGGAACACGGCCGGGGACATGCCCAGCGGCTGGCCGGGACGGGCGGTGACTTCGATGAGCGGGGCGGAGGACTTGCGGGCGGCCATGGGGGAATCCTTGCAGCGGAAAGCGGGAGGGCGGCGCGGCGTGCCGCCAAGGCGTCCATTGTCCGACGTTCGTTGGGATTGCGCACGTGCGGTGGTTTGTCGCGGGGTGTCCGGCCAACGGCGGAGCCCCTCGTGGCGGGTGCTTGGTCGCGTGAAGGCAAAAAGCCGTGCTTGGCCGGGCGGGTGGGCTGCGCGGGGGACGCTGCAAGTACGTCCCTGTAAGCTTGGCCGCCGCATCCATGCGGCGGACACCCCCGCGCAGGCCCCCCCCCCCCGCCCTTTCCCGTTTGCGCGGGGGCCGGCCCCGGCGGGGAAAAAAGAAAAGAAATGCACAACGGGGCGCGCGCCGGGG
>NZ_JBDJOB010000023.1:0-60142 GCF_039674705.1 Stenotrophomonas sp. TWI169
GCCACCGGCCCCCTTCCCCCCCCCCCCCCCCCCCCCCCCCCCCCCCCCCTCCCACCCCCCAGAAGTCCGCTGTAAGCGCCCCCAGCCACGAAGGGGCTCCGCCGCTGGCCGCCGACCGCGCGCCAGCGCGCTCCGCCCGAATCCCGGAACCATGCGCTTGCTCACGGATTGACCACGCAATTGATGACAACGTTGTCCCTACCTGGCGCCGGACTCTCTCCCCGGCCTCCCAGGTGCCTCTGTCCGGCCCCTCCCGTCGCCTTCCCCGGCGACGCCCGGACCTGCGTCACGCGCGGCGCCATCGGGGCCCGCGCGCCCTTTGATCGGAGACACACCATGTACGACCCGATTGTGCGCAGTGCCGAACGTTCCACCCGAAGCTGTCGTCCCCGCCGCCTGGCCTGGCTGCTTGCCCTGGCCGCCGGTGCCGCCAGCCTGCCGGGCCTGGCCCAGGCCGCCAGCTGTGCCGGCGTGGCCGAATGGGACCAGGCCAAGATCTATCGCGCCGGCGACACCCTGCAGAAGGGCGGCGTGCTGTACCGGGCAAACCAGGACATCTGGAATGCCCCGCCAGACCATCCGGCCGGTGCGCCCTACTACACCAACCTCGGTGCCTGCGATGGCGGCGGCGTCAACCAGCCTCCCGTGGTCAGCCTGACCTCACCGGCCAATGGCGCTACCTTCAGCGCCGGCAGCACCATCAACGTCACCGCCAACGCCAGCGACCCGGACGGCAGCGTCAGCAAGGTGGAATTCTTCCGCGACGGCAGCTCGATCGGCGTGGATACCAGCGCTCCCTACAGCGCCAGCTGGGCCAATGCCAGCGCCGGCAGCCACACCCTGCGCGCGGTGGCCACCGACAACAACAACGCCACCACCAGCACCCCGACCATCACCATCACCGTCAACGCCGCCAGCGGCGATACCACCGCACCCAGCGTGCCCGGCGGGCTGGCGGTGGGCACCCGTACCGCCAGCAGCATCGCGCTGAGCTGGAGTCCGTCCACCGACAACGCCGGTGGCAGCGGCGTGGCCGGTTACGATGTGTACCGCAACGGCAGCCTGGTCGGTTCTCCGTCCAGCACCAGCTACGTCGATGGCGGCCTGACCGCGTCCACCACCTACCGCTACCGTGTGCGTGCCCGCGACAACGCCGGCAATGCGTCCGCCCAGGGCACGGAAATCAGCGCCACCACCCTGGCCGGCGACGGTGGCGGCACCGGCAAGCGGGTCATCGGCTACTTCACCCAGTGGGGCATCTACGGCCGCAACTACCGGGTGAAGAACATCGACAGCAGCGGTTCCGCCGCGCGGCTGACCCACATCAACTACGCCTTCGGCAACGTGCGCAACAACCGCTGCGAAGTGGGCGTGACCCAGCCGTCGGACCCGAACAGCGGCGCCGGTGGCGATGCGTTCGCCGATTACACCAAGGCCTTCAGCGCCGCCGAGAGCGTCAGTGGCAGCGCCGATACCTGGGACCAGCCGCTGCGCGGCAACTGGAACCAGCTCAAGCAGCTCAAGGCCAAGCATCCGGGTCTGAAGGTGCTGATCTCGCTGGGTGGCTGGACCTGGTCGCGTGGATTCTCCAGCGCGGCCCGTCCGGAGAACCGCCAGGCCTTCGTCGCCTCCTGCATCGACGCCTACATCAAGGGCAACCTGCCGGTGACCGACGGCGCCGGCGGCACGGGCGCAGCACTGGGCGTGTTCGACGGCATCGACATCGACTGGGAATACCCCGTGGCCTGCGGCATCGAGTGCGGCAAGCCCGAGGACAACGCCAACTTCACCGCACTCATGGCCGAGTTCCGCCGCCAGCTCGATGCGGTGCGTCCGGGCCTTCTGCTGACCGTGGCGGTGGGTGCCGGCATCGACAAGATCCGCGTCACCGACCCGGCGGCGTATCACCCGTACCTGGACTACATCAACGTGATGACCTACGACTTCCACGGTGCGTGGGATGCAAGGACCAATCACCAGTCGGCACTGTTCGATTCGCCGAATGATCCGTCCACCGGCGACCAGAAGCTGTACAACAGCAACGACGCCATCGAGGCCTTCATCAGCCGGGGTGTGCCGGCCGCCAAGCTCAACCTGGGCATCGGCTACTACGGACGTGGCTGGACGGGCGTGGCCAATGCCAACAATGGCCTGTACCAGACCGCCTCAGGCGCCGCACCGGGCACCTATGAGGCCGGCATCGAAGACTGGAAGGTACTGAAGAACCTGGCCTGGCCGGGCTACACCGACAACACCGCAGGCGCCACCTGGATCTACAACGGCAGCACGCTGTGGAGTTTCGACACTCCGGCCAACATCACCCGCAAGATGGGCTACGTGAAGACCCAGGGCCTGGGCGGCGCGTTCGTCTGGGAATTCAGTGGTGACGATGCGCAGGGCACGCTGACCAAGGCCGTCAGCGATGGTCTGAAGTAAGGAAAAGGCCGGGGGCGCCGTGCGCCCCCGGCCTTGATCGGTTAAGGCCTCCGCCGGGCATGGCCCGGCGCTACCGTGGTCGGGCGGGTAGCGCCGGGCCCTGCCCGGCGATATCCCGGTCAGCGCTGGGCCGACAGTTTCTCCAGCGCCGCACGCAGCTGCGCCGGCGGCAGGTAGCCGCCCAGCTGGGTGCCATCGGGCGCGAAGATCGCCGGGGTACCGTTCACCCCCAGCTGCTGGCCGAGCGCGTACTGCATCGCCACCGGATTGGTGCAGTTCTTCGCCGGCACGGTTCCACCACGCTTGGCATTGGTCAGCGCCTGGCGGCGATCGGCTGCGCACCAGACCGAAATCATGTCGGTGTAATCCTTGCTGCCCAGTCCCATGCGCGGGAAGGCCAGGTACTCGACGCTGATGCCGTTGCGGTTGAGTTCGGCGATGTCCTGGTGCAGCTTGCGGCAATAGCCGCACTCGATGTCGGTGAACACGCTGACCGTGTACTTGGCGTTGGGCGCGGCGAACACGATGCGGTCGCCGTGGTTGGCCTTGGCCAGCAGCGCGCGACGGTAACCGAGCAGGCCCTCGCTGTTGGCCGGCCCCTTGGCCCGGGTGTCATAAGGCTGCGACTGGAACAGGTAGCGGCCGTCGTCGGAGACATACAGCAGCTGACCGGAGACCACCACCTCGCGGAAACCGGGGAAGGGCGCGGCGCCGATGTAATCCACTTCGAAACCGGGGTTGAGCGCGGTCAGCGCGGCGCGCACCGCCTGCTCTGCCGGACCATTGGCAGCCGGGGTGGCCCGGGCGGAGGCGGCGGCAGGCGCCTTGGCCGCAGGGGCCGGCGGAGCCGGCTGGGCGCAGGCCGTCAGGCTGAGCGCGCCGAACACGGCGGCGATGGCGAATCGGAGCATGGAGCATTCCGCAGCAGAAGAGGACCACCGATTCTGACACAGCCGCCCGGGGCGGCGCCGTGGCCCGCTGACGGAAGCCGGACGGGGTTCATCCAGGCCGCTCAACCACGGGGATGGTGGCGAGCGTGCAGCTTCTGCAGGTGTTCACGCGCCACCAGCGTGTAGATCTGGGTGGTCGACAGCGAGCTGTGGCCAAGCAGCATCTGCAGCGCACGCAGGTCCGCGCCGCGGTTGAGCAGATGGGTGGCGAAGCTGTGCCGCAGGCCATGCGGGCTGATGCGGGCCGGATCGATGCCGGCGACCTGTGCATGGCGCTTGACCAGATGCCAGAACGCCTGCCGCGTGAGCGCGTGCAGCCGGGGCTCGATGAACAGCGGCGTCTGCCCATCGGCGAGTGCCTGCACCCTGCCCTTTCCCACCAGCTGCGGCCGCGAATGCTGCAGGTAACGCTCCAGCCAGTGCTGTGACTCTTCGCCCAGCGGCACCAGCCGCTCCTTGCTGCCCTTGCCGGTCACCCGCAGCACGCCCTGCCGCAGGTTCACCGCCGTTGCCGGCAGCAGTACCAGTTCGCTCACGCGCAGGCCCGCGGCGTACATGAGCTCCAGCATGGCCCGATCGCGCAGCCCCAGCGGACTGCCGACATCCGGCGCGGCCAGCAACGCATCGATCTGGCTTTCGGCCAGCGCCTTGGGCAGCAGGCGTGGCAGCTTCGGCGGATCCAGCAGAGCGCCGGGGTCCTCGCTGCGCTCGCCGCGACGCACGCCATCGGCGAAGAACGCACGCAGCGCCGACAGCAGGCGCGCATTGCTGCGTGGCGACCAGCCATGGCGCGTGCGCCAGGCCAGGTAGTCGAACAACCCGGCGCGTTCGACGCCGGCCAGGCCCCCTTCGCGGCCGTCCAGCCAGCGTGCCAACCCTTCCAGATCGCGACGGTAGCTGTCCAGGGTGGCCCTGGCCAGACCGTTCTCCGCCCAGATGGCATCAAGGAAGCGCTGGATGCGCATGCTGTCGTCGGCACGCAGTGCAGGCAGTTGCTGGACCAGCTGACGGCGCTCGGCGGGGGTGGAAATGACGGCCATGCGCGGAGGATACGAGGGTGACTGCGGACGCGGCCAGCTTTGCGTATGCTCGGCGCATGTCCAGCCCTGCCACCGACGTGTCTTCCACTGCCACGCCCGAGGCGCAGCGCCCCCGTGCGCTGCTGCCGTGGCGCGTGCTGGCGATGGTCTACGACGCGCTGCCCGTGCTCGCGCTGTGGATGCTGGCCGGCACGGCGTTCACCCTGGCCTACACCTTCAGTGGCCATGCACAGCGCGAGAACATCGCGCCCTTCAGTGCCTGGCAATGGCTGTTGTGGGCGGTGTGCTGGGTCGTCACCGGGGCCTATGCAACCGCCAGCTGGCGCCGGGGTGGGCAGACCCTTGGCATGCGGCCGTGGCGGCTGAAACTGGTGTCGGCCGACGGCACCGCGCTGCGGCGCGCGCAGCTGTGGCTGCGGTTCGCCGTGGCAACGCTGTCGTTGCTGCTGGGTGGGCTGGGCTTCTGGTGGGCCCTGCTGGATCGCCAACGCCTGGCGTGGCACGACCGTGCCAGTGGCACGCGTCTGGTGCGGATGCCCAAGCGCTGAAGTGTCCTGCTGGCGCCGGGCATGGCCCGGCGTTGCCGGAATCAGCCCGATTTCCGCCGGAACAGCAGGCCTGACACCACCAGCATCACGATCGGCGGCAGCGCGTAGGCGATGCGGTAATCAAACTTCAGTGCGCCGGCCATGCGCCCGAAGAACAGCTGCAGCAGCCAGAAGCCCAACGCGAACAGGATGCCGAGGAACAGGCGCTTGCCCATGCCACCACTGCGCAGCGAACCAAACGCGAACGGCACGGCGGCCAGGCACAGCGCCAGTACGTTCACCGGATAGAACCAGCGGCTCCAGTACACATCCTCGAAGTCACGCGCATCCAGGCCGTTGCGCTCGCGATAGGCGATGCTCGTGCTCAGTTCGGACACGCTCAGGTTGCGCGGCTTGGCGATACCGGTCGCCAGTGCCGCCGCGTCCAGCTTGGAATTCCAGGGCTCGCGCGCCACTTCCTCGCGCGTTGCCGAGCGCTCGCCGAAGGTATCGCGGCGCACGCCGGTCAATACCCAGCCGTCCTTGTCATGTTCGGCAGTGGCGGCGTGGGTCAGGGATGCGATCCGCCCGTCTTCGGCGATCCGGTACAGGCGGACGTCACGCAGGATCAACCGCGTTCCCGTGTTGCCGACCAGCTGTTCCTCACCGCTCTGCGCGTTGAGGAAGGTATCGCCTTCGCGTGCCCACATGCCGGAATAACGGGCCACGGCCATGTCCTGGCCCCATTTGGCACTCATCTTCAGCGAATCGGCACGGTTCTGCCCCCACGGGCCCAGCGTCTCGGCGCTGAACACCATCACCGCGGTCAGCAGCGACAGGGCAATCGCCACCGACACGCTCAGGCGTTTGCGGGACAGGCCCAGCGCACGCAGCGCGGTCAGTTCGGAGGTCGCCGCCAGCTGGCCCAGCCCCATCAGCGCGCCGATCACCGCCGCGGTCGGGAAGAAGGTGTAGGCGCGGCGTGGCACCGTATACAGCACCCACGCCGCGGCGTGTCCCAGGGTGTAGCCGTTCTTGCCGATGTCCTTGAACTCGCCGGAGAAGGCCATCACCACGTCCAGGCCGGTCAGCACCGCCCAGGTCAACAGCACGGTGCCGAACACCGCGCGCCCGAGGTAGAAATCGAACCGCATCGGTCGCAGCATCATGCGCGGGCCCCCTTGGGCAGGCTCATGCGTCCATCACGCGCATACATCCAGACCGCGAACGCCAGCAGTGGCAGGGTCAGCCACCACAGGCCCAGCATCGCCGGCAGCTTGCCACTGGCGATCCAGCCGGCGCCGATGAACGTCAGGTTGGTGCCGACCATGTAGGCCAGCAGGGCCAGCATCATGCGCCCGTAGCGCTGCTGGCGCGGCGAGCTGCGCCCCAGCGGCACGGTCAGCAGGGCGAACGCCAGGGCGATCAACGGCGGGGCCAGCCGGCGATGCAGTTCGGCCTGGGCCTGGGTGCGGCCGTCGCCCAGCAGCTGCAGGGTCGACATCAGTTCCGGATCGTCATCCTTGCGGGTCTGCGCACCGTCAGGCAGGGCCACATCGTTGCGGGCGAAGGTGGCCAGCCGGTAATCCAGCGCACCGGCCAGCGGACCCTCGACCTGGTGGCCCTTGTCCAGTTCCAGGAAGCGCTGCCGCTCGCCCTCGAAGTACATGCGGCCGCTGGCGGCAGAGACCACTTCCAGCCGGTCGTCCTTGGCACGCTGCAGGAACACCTTGCCCAGCTGGGTGCCATCGGGCGAGATCGAGGACAGGTAAACCACGCCGCCGTTGGGCAGCGGGGTGAAGCGCCCGGGTTCCAGGCCGGCCATCAGTACGCTGCGGTTGGCGTCCTGGATCATCTGCTCGGCGGTGCGTGAGGCCCACGGCCCCAGCCACAGCGAGCAGGCGCCCACCACCGCCACCACCGGCACCACCAGCATCAGCAGCGGCCGCAGCAGGCGCCTGGGGCCCACGCCGATGGCGGTGATCACCGCCATTTCCGAGTCGCGGTAGAGGCGGGCGATCGCCAGCAGCAGGCCCAGCATCAACGCCAGCGGCAGGATCAGCGGCATGTAGACGATGAACTGCAGCGCAAGCTGCGAGAACAGCAGCCTGGCCGGCAAGCGCCCGTCGGCGATGTTGCCGAGGATGTCCACCAGCACGCCGCCCACGCTGACCACCAGCAGGACGATCAGGGTGGCCAGGAAACTCTGGACGAAATCGCCCAGCAGGTAGCGGTCGAGCTTCAACATGGGGCGGTGGTTTAAACTCTGGGGTTCGTTCGCGGTGCCGCCCAGTCTAGCGTCTGGGCGTAAACGGTCCGCGATTGTACGGACTTGCCAATGGAATCTGCTCAATGGCTCTCGAATTCACCCTGAACCACCTCGCCCCGGCCGCCGCCCCCGTTGACTGCCTAGTGGTCGGCGCGTACGCCGACCATACCCTGACTCCGGCTGCACAGGCGCTGGATGCCGCCAGCGGCGGCCGCCTGTCGGCCCTCGCCCAGCGCGGCGACCTGTCCGGCAAGACCGGCGCCACCAGCCTGCTGCACGACCTGCCGGGCGTGGCAGCGCCGCGCGTGCTGGTGGTCGGGCTGGGTGAAGCCGCCCGCTTCGGCGTGCCGCAGTACCTGAAGGCCGTAGGCGACGCCGTTCGCGCGTTGAAGGCAGGCGCCACCCGCAGTGCGCTGTTCACCCTGTCTGAAGTGGCTGTGAAGGAGCGCGATGCGGCTTGGGCGATCCGCCAGGCAGTGATCGCCGCCGATCACGCGGCGTACCGCTACACCGCCACGCTGGGCAAGAAGAAGGCCGATGATGCCGGGCTGGCCCAGCTGGCCATCGCCGGTGACGACGCGCAGGCCCTGGCCCAAGGCCAGGCCATCGCTGCCGGTGTCGAGTTCGCCCGCGAGCTGGGCAACCTGCCGCCGAACTACTGCACCCCGGCCTACCTGGCCGAAGTCGGCGTGAAGTTCGCCAGCGAGCATGACGGCGCCGAGGCCGAGATCCTCGACGAGACCCAGATGGAAGCTCTGGGCATGGGCTCGCTGCTGGCCGTGGCCCGTGGTTCGGCCAATCGCCCGCGCCTGGTCGTGCTGAAGTGGACCGGCGCCGGCGATGCCAAGCCCTATGTGCTGGTCGGCAAGGGCATCACCTTCGATACCGGCGGCGTCAACCTGAAGACCCAGGGCGGCATCGAGGAAATGAAGTACGACATGTGCGGCGGCGCCAACGTCATCGGCACCTTCGTCGCTGCGGTCAAGGCCAGGCTGCCGCTGAACCTGGTGGTGGTGGTGCCGGCCGTGGAGAACGCCATCGACGGCAACGCCTACCGCCCGTCCGACGTCATCACCTCGATGTCGGGCAAGACCATCGAAGTCGGCAACACCGACGCCGAAGGCCGCCTGATCCTGTGCGATGCGCTGACCTACGCGCAGCGCTTCGAGCCGGCCGCGCTGGTCGACGTCGCCACCCTGACCGGCGCCTGCATGGTCGCCCTCGGTCACCAGACCGCGGGCCTGATGAGCAAGCACGACGACCTGGCCAACGAGCTGTTGGCCGCCGGCGAGCACGTGTTCGACCGCGCCTGGCGCCTGCCGCTGTGGGATGAGTACCAGCCGATGCTGGATTCGACCTTCGCCGACGTCTACAACATCGGCGGCCGCTGGGCCGGCGCCATCACCGCCGGCTGCTTCCTGTCGCGCTTCGCCGAAGGCCAGCGCTGGGCTCACCTGGACATCGCCGGCGTCGCCAGCGACGAGGGCAAGCGTGGCATGGCCACCGGCCGCCCGGTCGGCCTGCTGAGCCAGTGGCTGCTGGACCAGGCCGCCCGCGCCTGATGCTGTACCAGACCCTGGCCGGCCACCGCCGGCCAGGGCCTCGCCCGGCCAGACCGGGCCCCCGCCTGTTCCGGACCCTGCCATGCCCCGCGCCGACTTCTACCTGATCGCCAAGCCCCGTTTCCTGACCGAGCCGTTGCGCCTGGTATGCGAGCTGGCACGCAAGGCCAACGATGCCGGCCTGTTCACCCTGGTGCTGGCGCGCGACCAGGCCCAGGCCGAGGAACTGGACGAACTGCTGTGGGCGTTCGATGACGACGCCTACATCCCGCATCAGATTGCCGGCGAGGACATGGACGAGGAAGAAGCGCTGGTGCTGATCGCCGTGCCCGGCACCGAGGCGCCGGCCCGCCCGCTGGTGATCAACCTGCGCGACGCCCCCTGGCTGGGCCAGTGCGAGCGCGTGCTGGAAGTGGTCCCGGCCGACCCTGAAGCGCGCGAACCGCTGCGCGAACGCTGGCGCCAGTACAAGGCCGCCGGTTACGACCTGAACAAGCACGACATGTGAGCGCCCCGCGGCCCCCTTGATGGGCCACCCCTGCGCCCTGATCCTTCAACGATTACCTCCTGGTTCCCCCGCATGACCCAACTCGCCTCCAGCTACGACCCGAAGTCCTTCGAGACCGACCTCTACGAGGCCTGGGAGAAGGCCGGCCACTTCAAGCCGTCCGGCCAGGGCGAGCCGTACACCATCCTGCTGCCACCGCCGAATGTGACGGGCACGCTGCACATGGGACACGCCTTCCAGCAGACCCTGATGGATGCGCTGGTGCGCTACCACCGCATGCGCGGCTACGACACGCTGTGGCAGGTCGGCACCGACCACGCCGGCATCGCCACCGAGATGGTGGTCAGCCGCAACCTGGCGCTGGAAGGCAAGGGCGAAACCCGTGACTCGCTGGGCCGCGAAGGCTTCATCGGCAAGGTCTGGGAGTGGAAGCAGCAGTCCGGCGACACCATCGAACGACAGATGCGCCGCCTCGGCACGTCGGCCGACTGGTCGCGCAGCACCTTCACCATGGACCCGCAGCCCTCGGCGGCGGTGATCGAGGCCTTCGTGCGCTGGCATGAGCAGGGCCTGATCTACCGCGGCCAGCGTCTGGTCAACTGGGATCCGGTGCTGAAAACCGCCATCTCCGACCTGGAAGTGGAGAGCGCCGAAGAAGACGGTTTCCTGTGGTCGATCGCCTATCAGCTCGATGACGGCCTCAGCTACGAGCACGTCGAGCGCGACGCCGACGGTAACGAAACCCTGCGCGAGACCCGCGATTACCTGGTGGTGGCCACCACCCGCCCGGAGACCCTGCTGGGCGACACCGCCGTGATGGTGCATCCGGAAGACGAGCGGTACGCACACCTGATCGGCAAGACCGTGGTGCTGCCGCTGACCGGCCGCCGCGTGCCGGTGATCGCCGATGATTACGTGGACCGCGCGTTCGGTACCGGCGTGGTCAAGGTCACGCCCGCGCATGACTTCAACGATTACCAGGTCGGGGTGCGCCACAGCCTGCCGATGATCAACCTGTTCACTCCGGTGGCGGCGCTGAATGAGAACGCCCCGGAACGCTTCCAGGGCCTGGACCGCTATGAAGCACGCAAGGCCGTGCTGTCCGAGCTGGAAGACCTGGGCATCCTGGTCGAGACCAAGGCGCACAAGCTGCAGGTGCCGCGCGGCGACCGCACCGGCCAGGTGATCGAGCCGTACCTGACCGACCAGTGGTTCGTGAAGATGGACGAGCTGGCCAAGCGCGGCCTGGAGCTGGTCGAAGGTATCGATGGGAAGCCGGGCAGCATCTCCTTCGTGCCGCCGAACTGGATCAACACCTACCGTCACTGGATGGCCAACATCCAGGATTGGTGCATCAGCCGCCAGCTGTGGTGGGGCCACCGCATTCCGGCGTGGTTCGACGCTGCCACCGGCACCTGCTACGTCGGTCGCAGCGAGGATGAGGTGCGGGCAAAGCACAAGCTCGGCAGCGATGTCGTGCTGAACCAGGAAAGCGACGTGCTGGAAACGTGGTTCTCCTCCCAGCTGTGGCCGTTCTCCACCCTGGGCTGGCCGAACGAACAGGCCATGGCCGAGCGTGGCTTCGACCGCTACCTGCCGTCGTCGGTGCTGGTCACCGGCTTCGACATCATCTTCTTCTGGGTGGCCCGCATGATCATGGCCACCGACAACCTGACCGGAAAGATTCCGTTCAAGGACGTCTACTTCACCGGCCTGATCCGCGACGGACAAGGCCAGAAGATGTCCAAGAGCAAGGGCAATGTGCTCGACCCGCTGGACATCATCGATGGCATCAGCATCGATGACCTGGTCGCCAAGCGCACCGGCGGCCTGATGCAGCCGAAGATGGTGGAGAAGATCGAGAAGGCCACGCGCAGGGAGTTCCCGGACGGCATCGCCGCCCACGGGGCCGACGCGCTGCGCTTCACCATCGCGGCGCTGGCCACCCATGGCCGCGACATCAAGTTCGACATGAACCGTGCCGAAGGCTACAAGAACTTCTGCAACAAGCTGTGGAATGCCAGCCGCTTCGCGCTGATGAACACCGAAGGTGCGGCGTTCAGCGGCGTGCCGGCACCGCGTACCGATGCCGAGCGCTGGATCCTTGCACGCCTGGCGGCCACCACCGCTGAAGCGCAGGGCCACTTCGCCGCCTACCGCTTCGACCTGCTGGCGCAGTGCCTGTACGAGTTCGCGTGGAATGCGTTCTGCGACTGGTTCCTCGAACTGAGCAAGCCGGCGCTGAGCGGCAGCGACGCAGCGGATGCCGAAAGCACCCGCCACACCCTGCTGTATGTGCTGGAAGCCCTGCTGCGCCTGCTGCACCCGTTGACGCCGTTCATCACCGAACAGCTGTGGCAGCAGCTCGCCCCGCGCCTGGGCCTGGCCGAAACCACGCTGTCGCTGCGCCCCTACCCGACCGCAGCCGAGTTCCAGGGCGATTTCGCCCAGGCCGAGGCCGACGTCGAATGGCTCAAGGCGGTGATCAGCGCGGTGCGCCGCGTGCGCAGCGAACTGAACGTCGCACCGTCCAGGCTGGTGCCCCTGCGCCTGCAGGCCGGCCAGCAGCAGGATCGTGCCCGCGTCGAACGCTTCAGTGCGTCGCTGTCGTTCCTGCTGAAGCTGGACAGCGTGCAGTGGCTGGGCGAAGGCGAAAGCGCTCCGCCTGCGGCCGCCGCCATCGTCGGTGAGTTGAAGCTGCTGGTGCCGCTGGAAGGCCTGGTCGATCTGGATGCCGAACGTGCACGCCTGGACAAGGAGATCAAGCGCGTGGAAGGCGAGCAGGAGAAGAGCGAAACCAAGCTGGCCCGGTTCACCGACAAGGTGCCGGCTGCGGTGGTCGAGCAGGAGCGCGTGCGCCTGGCCGACTGGAACACCCAGCTGGCCGGCCTGCGCGAACAACGCGCGAAGCTGTAACAGCCGACCGGCGGGTGCGGATCCAGGTCCGCACCCGCCCAGGTCTTTTGGCATCATCAGAGGATGCCGCTTTCGATCTTCCTGCTGGTTCTCGCCGCTGCCGCGCTGCATGCCAGCTGGAACGCCATCGTCAAGCGTGGCGCCGACAAGCTCCTCGGCACCGTGCTCGTCACCGGCAGCGCCGCACTGCTGTCCGCCGCGCTGCTGCCTCTCCTTCCTCTGCCGGACGTGACCAGCTGGCCGTGGCTGGCGGCCTCGGTACTGCTGCAGGTGGTCTATTACGCGCTGGTCGCGCGCTGCTATCAGCAGGTGGACATGAGCCTGGCGTATCCGCTCATGCGCGGTTGCGCACCGATCCTGGTCGCGCTGGCTGGCACCGTGCTCGGCGAATCACTGCCCGCAGCGGCGTGGCTGGGCGTGGCGCTGGTCAGCAGCGGCATCCTGGCCATGGCACTGGGCGCGCGCGCAGGCCAGCTCGGCCTGCCGCTGCTGACGGCGACGATGATCGCAACCTACACCCTGGTCGATGCGCACGGCGCGCGCCTGTCGGGCAGCCCGCTGGCCTACACGTTGTGGCTGTTCCTGCTGTCGGGCATCCCGCTGCCGCTGTGGGCGCTGTACACCCGCCGCAGCGCGGTGCTGACCTATGCGCGCCAGCATTGGCCGCTGGGCCTGGCCGGCGGCGTGGGCACCACCGCGTCCTACGCGATGGCACTGTGGGCGATGACCCAGGTACCGGTCGCGATGGTGTCGGCCCTGCGCGAGTCATCGATCCTGTTCGCCCTGCTGATCTCGGCATTCCTGCTGCGTGAACGGATACCGCGCGTGCGCTGGCTGGCGGCGTCGCTGATCGTCAGCGGAGTGCTGGCCCTGCGGCTGGCGTGAGCCACACGTGCCCGCCAAGGTTGGCACCTGCCGCCAGCGCCCGGCCGTACCGGCGGGCAACGCGGCGCATGCCGGTTACAGCGGCGGCATCGTCTGCAGGTCGCCCTCGACCAGCTCGATCGCCATCACCACCGCGTCCTCGCGCCCCTGCGCGGCCGGGTAATAGCGCGGACGCCGGCCGATTTCGTTGAACCCTTCGCTGTGATACAGCGCCAGCGCCGGCGCATTGGACGGGCGCACTTCCAGGAACACACGCTGGGCACCGCGATCACCAGCCAGCTGCACCAGCGCACGCAGCAGCTGCCGCCCCAGCCCGCGTGACTGCACCAGCGGATCGATGCAGATGTTCAGCACATGCGCCTCGTCGGCAGCGATGCTCAGCACGCCGTAGCCGAGCAGCTGGCCGTCGCGCTCCATTGCCAGACCGGGATAACCCGCACGCAGGCAATCGATGAAAATGCCGCGGGTCCACGGGAAGGGATAGCCACGCACCTCGATCGCCATCACCTCGGCAAGATCGCTCTCGCGCAGCGCCCGCAGGCGCACCGGGCCAGGCTGGCTGACCGCACTCACGGCGCGCCCCTCTTGCGCAGGGCGCGCAGCTGCGGCCACAGCGCGCGCTTGGCGGCTGGATCACGGCGCAGCTGCTCCAACGGCCAGCTGTCCATCAGCGCCTGCGTCGCGGCATCGTTCGGGTTGCAGCCGGATGCGCGCAGCAGCGCGATCTGCAGGCGATCAGGCAGACGTACCGCCGGCTGCCGGGTGGTGCCCGCCGGGGCTGCGCGTGCCGCCTGCGGTTCGGTTGCCGGCACCACGGCGGGCGCGGTGCGAGGCGGCGACGACGGACTCCGCGGCTGGCGCGGTGCCGGCTCCACCGCTGCCGGTTCGGGCTGGCGTGACGGAGACTGCGCTGCCGGGCTGGCGGCATCGGCGTCGGCCACGCTCAGCTGCAATGCAGCGTCCAGCTCCGCGGCGAGCTGGCCGTCGTGATAGACGGTATAGCCCATCGCCTGCAGCCAGGCCTGCTGGGCCGGTGACCACAGCACGGGCAGATCCTGGCTCACGCGGCCTCGGACTTCTTGCGCAGGCGCTGCACCGCCCACATCACCGGGCCGGACAGGGCATACAGGATGCCCACGGCGAACAGGACGCGCGGCAGGTCGATCACCGCGATCGCGATGGCCATCGGTACCAGTGCCAGGACCAGGAACGGCACCCGGTCGGATCGGGAATCCTTGGCGGCACCGCCCTTGAAGCTCCAGAAGCGGATGCGGCTGACCATCAGCAGCGCAGCGACCAGCGTCACCGCCAGCGCCACGTAGCGCAGCTGATTGCCATCCCAGCCCAGGTTGCCATCGGCGAAGGCCCAGACGAACGACATCATCAGCCCGGCAGCAGCCGGGCTGGCCAGGCCGACGAACCAGCGCTTGTCCACCACCGCGACCTGGGTATTGAAGCGGGCCAGACGCAGCGCCGCGCATGCGGCGTACAGGAAGGCCACGGCCCAGCCGACACGGCCCAGCAGGGGATCATCGAATTTCAGCCAGGACAGCGACCAGTGGTACATCACCAGTGCCGGCGCCATGCCGAAGCTGACCAGGTCGGCCAGCGAGTCGTACTGCACGCCGAACTCGCTGCTGGTGCCGGTCAGGCGCGCGACACGGCCATCCAGGCCGTCCATCACCGCCGCCACGAACACCGCGATGCTGGCATTGACGAAATCCCCGTTGGCAGCGGCGATGATCGCGTAGAAGCCCGCGAACAGGCCCGCAGTGGTGAACAGGTTGGGCAGCAGGTAAATCGTGCGCGAACGCGGCGGCGGTGTGATCGGGTCCATGGAATCCAGTTTAATCGACTTGCCAGCGGTCGGTGCCAATGCTGCAATCGGCGTTCTACGCCCATTCTGCGGAGTTTGCCATGCGTGCCCTGTCCTGCCTGGGATGCCTGCTGCTGTTGGCCAGTACCAGTGCCATGGCCGGCCCCGTCTACAAGTGGAAGGACGCCAACGGCGTCACCCAGTATTCGGAAACCCCGCCAGCAGGCAGGACCTACGAGACCCGGGCGCAGGCGCGCTCGGCGCCATCGGCTGACAGCGCCGAACGCCCGGCCGCACCCGTACCGGAGCAGTGCAGCACCGCCCGTGCCAACCTGGCCCTGCTGGAGGGGTCCGGCCAGGTGATGCAGGACACCGACGGCGACGGCAAGGGCGACACCGTACTGACCGCGGAGCAGCGCACCGCGCAGAAGGGACTGGCTGAAGCCAGCATCAAGGCCTACTGCCCAGCAGCCGGTTGAGGGGTCGGCAGGGCTGCGCCCTGCACCTGCTTCAGGCAACGGCAACGTCAAATGCCAAAGCGGCTCTGGTTTTCTGCTGGTCTGGCGGGGCGGTGTGGGCTGGCAGGACACGCCGTAAACCCATCCATGGGGCTACATGGAATCAAAAATGGGGTCAGATCCGTTTCCGCAGGAAAACGGATCTGACCCCAAGGCATGTCCTGACAGGTCGCAGAGATCTGTCGAAGGCGGGGTGGGTCCGATGGAAGGGGCTGAGCGGCATGGATGCCGCGACCAAGCCCCCATGGACGGGTTTACGGCGTCCCCTGCCACCGGATCCACCCCGCCATCCCACGCGAAGCCCGCTGTTGCTGTGGCAGTTGAAGTTGCCTGAGACGGGTGCAGGGCGCAGCCCTGCCGATACCCTCCCCCCGCCCGGGCTGGCAGAATAGGGATCTCTGCCGTAGACCGAAGCCGACGATGCGCCTCTCCCAGTTCCACCTGCACACCACCAAGGAAACCCCCAGCGACGCGGAGCTGACCAGCCACCGCCTGATGCTGCGTGCGGGCATGATCCGCAAGCTCGCCTCCGGCCTGTACACCTGGTCGCCGCTGGGACTGCGCGTGCTGCGCAAGGTCGAACGCATCGTGCGGGAGGAAATGGATCGCGCCGGTGCCGTGGAGTTCCAGATTCCGACCATCCAGCCCAAGGAGCTGTGGGAGCAGACCGGCCGCTGGCAGAAGTTCGGGCCGCAGCTGCTGAAGATCAAGGATCGCAAGGACCAGGTGTTCTGCTACAGCCCGACCGCCGAGGAAGCGGCCTGCGACTTCGCGCGCAGCGAACTGTCCAGCTACAAGCAGCTGCCGGTGAACTTCTATCAGATCCAGACCAAGTTCCGCGATGAGATCCGCCCGCGCTTCGGCGTGATGCGTGCACGCGAATTCCTGATGAAGGACGCCTATTCGTTCCACCTGCACGATGAGTGCCTGGTGCGCGAGTACGAGAACATGAAGGCCGCCTACAGCCGCATCTTCACCCGGCTGGGCCTGGACTTCCGCATGGTGCAGGCCGATTCCGGCGCGATCGGTGGCGACGCGTCGCAGGAATTCCATGTGATCGCCGATTCGGGCGAGGACGCGCTGGTGTTCTCCACCGGCTCGGACTACGCGGCCAACATGGAAGCGGCGATCGCCGCGGAACCGGCACCGCGCGCGGCAGCCGGCGAGACGATGCGCAAGGTCGAGACCCCCACCCAGAAGACCTGCGAGGACGTTGCCGCCCTGCTCGGCATCGCGCTGCAGCGCACGGTGAAGTCGGTGGCGCTGATGACCGACGAAGGGTTCGTGCTGGTGCTGGTCCGTGGCGACCACGAGGTCAACGAGATCAAGCTGGGCAAGGTTCCCGGCCTGGAAGAGCAGCGCTTTGCCAGCGAAGCGGAGATCGCCGAGTACCTGGGCAGCGTGCCCGGCTTCCTCGGCCCGGTTTCACCGGCCAAGGCGATCCGCGTGGTGGCCGACCGCGAAGTGGCGGCGATGTCCGATTTCGTGGTCGGTGCCAATGAAGCGGGCTTCCACTTGGCTGGAGTCAACTGGGGCCGCGACCTGCCGGAACCGGAAGTGGTCGATATCCGCAACGTGCGTGCCGGTGACCGTGCGCTGGACGGCGGCGAGTTGAAGATCGCCCGTGGCATCGAAGTCGGCCACGTGTTCCAGCTTGGCCGCAAGTACGCCGAAGCACTGGACGCCACCGTACTGGACGAGAACGGCAAGGCCGCAGTGATGGCAATGGGCTGCTACGGGATCGGCATCTCGCGCGTGGTCGCTGCCGCGATCGAACAGAATCACGACGATGCCGGCATCATCTGGCCGGACGCGATGGCGCCGTGGCAGGTGGTGGTGTGCGTCATCAACCCCAAGGGCGATGCCGCTGTGGCCGAAGCCGCTGCCGGCCTGCTGCAGGAACTGCGCGATGCCGGTCTCGATGCCGCGCTGGATGATCGCGGGCTGCGTCCGGGTGCGATGTTTGCCGACATGGAGTTGATCGGCATCCCGCATCGCGTGGTGGTCAGCGAGCGCGGCCTGGCGGCCGGCACGTACGAGTACCGCTCGCGACGTGCCAGCGAAGCCGAAAGCCTGGACAAGGCTACCCTGCTGCAACGCCTGCAGGGTTGAGTGACAGGACCGGGGCATGCCCCGGTCTTTTTCTTTGTACCGGCGGTGGGCCGGTGAATATGCAGCTGGACATAATCCGGTCAAAATGGTCACGATGCAGTCGGTCCATCGCCATACCCTGACCTGCATGATTTGTACTGGATTTAATTCATCATTATCCTGTGCGCCGACGCCACGGACCGGCTCGTCCCTGTCCCTTATTAGTTTCCGGAGTAACCGTAGATGAGCATCGACCTGACCGGCCTGTCGGCACGCGAGCTGGGCGCATTGATCCGCACCGCGAAAAAGCAGCAGACCATCGTCGCCAAGCGTCGCCCGATCGCCAAGGTGCGGGCCCAGCTGAGCAAGCTGGCCAAGACCGAGGGTTACACCATCGAGGAGTTGTTCGGTACCGCTACCACGGCTGCCAAGCCACGCGCCCGCAAGGCAGCGGCGCCGTCCAAGACCGCCGGCCGCAAGCTCGGCAAGGTCGCCCCGAAGTACCGCAACCCGGCCAACCCGAAGGAAACCTGGACCGGCCGTGGCAAGCAGCCGCGCTGGATGGCCGAGCTGACCGCCAAGGGCAGCAAGAAGCCGGAAGATTTCCTGATCAAGAAGGCCTGAGGCCGGATCGGAAAGAATGAAGAACGCCGGCGCAAGCCGGCGTTCTTCATTCCATCACAACGTCTTGCGCGCCGGCATCAAGAGGTTGCCGAACAGCAGGCCCGCCACCAGCGCCATCACCACGTTGAGCACGGTCAGGAACACGCTCTGGCCGGCACCGACATCCTGTTGCTGGACGAGCGTCAGCACGCCACGCAGGCTGGTGCTGCCAGGGACCATCATGATGATGCCCGGCAGGCGGATGATCGCACCCGGACGCCCGGCCAGCCGACCGAACAGGTTGCCGCCGGCGGTCAGCACCATCGCCGACAGGAAGATGCCTGCCGGTGCCCCCCAGGCGTGCCCGCCAAACTTGGAAATGGCATAGCCGGCCACGGACGCGGCAATCACCCAGGGATAATCGCGACGGCTGGCCTTGAACAGCATCGCGAAGGCGAAGGCCGCAGTCAGCAGCGACCCCCACTCCACCCACGGTCCCTGCGGTCGCGAGGCACGGATCACCGGGTCCAGGCCCAGCACATCGGCCAGGGTCACCGCGATCATCGCGCCGACGCTCAGTTTCATGATCGTGGTCAGCGCACCGGCAAACCGCGCGGTGCCTGACACCCAGTGCTGGCTGGCCAGTTCGTTGACCGCATTGGTCAGCGACATGCCGGGCAGCAGCACCACCAGCGAGGCGATGATCACCGTGTTGAGGTTGAGCGCGCCGACAAACGAAGCGACCAAGGTGGCAACCAGGCCGGCCAGCAGCGCGGCCAGCGCCTCGGCGGCCTCGCGGGTCGCCGGGCGACGGTCGGTGACCATGCCGAGCAGGCCGATCATCAGGCCGATGACACCGGCGGTGGCGATGTCCAGCCAGGGCAGCTTCCACATGCCGGCGACACCGGCCGCGCCGAGCGTGAACGAGAGGATGGTGCGGAGCTTGCCGCGACGGCCGGGATCCTTGTCCAGCTGACGCAGCGCGGTGTGCCCCTGCGCGATGCTCATCCGCCCGTTGGCCACTTCCTCGGCGATCCGGTCGGCGACACTGAGCTTGTGCAGGTCGTTCTCGCCCGGTGCCAGGCGGATCACGCGGGTGATGTCGCTGGAGCCGATCGCCTGGGCCGGGTCGCTGAAGCTGAGGATGATGCCGGTGGGGTTAGACCACGGTTCACAATCGAGATCGAGCTGTTTTGCCAGTGCAACCACGGCCGTTTCCAGACGCTGGGCCGTGGTGCCGTAGCTGTGGAGGCGGCCGGCGATCTCGGAAACGAAGGCCACGCGCTGCGCGTAGGTGGCCTGGGGCGTGGGGATCGTGTGAGCGTCTGCGGACATGCGCCGTAGTATTACCTAGGCCGGGCCCCGCCGGAGGAATTCATCCTGGTTCAACGCGAAGCACAATACAGAACGGTTATGCTGCGACCCGAATGGCCCACGTGACCCAGAACCTCGCCCCCCAGCTCGAACAGGACGCCCACGACCCCGGGCTGATCCGCCTGTCCGGCCACTGGACCTTGAAGACCGCGCTGGCCGCGGCCGAGGTGCTGCGCGCCGTTCCCGACAAACTGACCGGCATTGACGCCACGGGCATCGAGCAGCTCGATTCGGCCGGCGTACTGCAGCTGTTGCGCGTGGCCCATCGCGCCGACCTCGGCGAGGATGCGCTGCAGTTCCGGCCGGATCACCAGGCACTGGTGTGCACCATCGAGGAAGTGGCCGACGACCGGCCCAAGCCCAAGCGCGACTTCGGCGTGCTGGCCGCGCTGGAACGGCTGGGCGTCAGCATGCATGGCACCGGCCACAACATCGTGGCCCTGGCCAGCTTCCTCGGCGAGGCGATGGTCAAGACCGCTCGCCTGGTCAAGCAGCCGCGGCGCTTCCGCCTCACCGCCACCGTGCATCAGATGGAGCAGGTGGGCCTGGACGCCGTGCCGCTGGTGGCGCTGCTGTCCTACCTGGTCGGTGCGGTGATCGCGTTCCTGGGCTCGACCATCCTGCGCGACTTCGGCGCGGAGATCTACGTGGTCGAGCTGGTCAACATCGCCTTCCTGCGCGAGTTCGCCGTGCTGCTGACCGCGATCGTGCTGGCCGGCCGCACGGCAAGCGCGTTCACCGCGCAGATCGGCGCGATGAAGGCCCGCGAGGAGATCGATGCGATGCGCACGCTGGGCCTGGACCCGATCGACCTGCTGGTACTGCCGCGCCTGTTCGCGCTGCTGGTGACCCTGCCGCTGCTGACCTTCATCGCGATGATTGCCGGCCTGGCCGGCGGCATCACGGTCGGCGCGTTCGATCTGGACATTCCGCCGCAGATGTACATCGCGCGGATGCACGACACGATGGAGGTGCGGCACATGCTGGTCGGCCTGTCCAAGGCGCCCGTCTTCGCGGTGGTGATCGGCCTGATCGGCTGCCTGGAGGGCCTGAAGGTCACCGGCACCGCGCAGTCGGTCGGCGAGCGCACCACATCCAGCGTGGTGCAGACCATCTCGCTGGTGATCATCATCGACGCCTTTGCGGCGTTGTGGTTCATGCATATGGACTGGTGACATGAACACGACCTCCGGTTCCGGCACCTTCGAGATGCGTGATGACGATGGCCATGACCTGGCCATCCGCGTGCGCGGGCTGGTCAACCGCTTCGGCAGCCAGACCGTCCATGAGGACCTCGACCTGGACGTGCGGCGCGGCGAGATCCTCGGCGTCGTCGGCGGCTCGGGCACCGGCAAGTCCGTGCTGATGCGCTCGATCCTGGGCCTGCGCGTGCCGGATGAAGGACAGATCGAAGTGCTCGGCCGCGATGCGCGTGCCGACGATGCCGAAAGCCGGCTGCATATCGAGCGCAACACCGGCGTGCTGTTCCAGGATGGCGCGCTGTTCTCCTCGCTGACCGTCGGCGAGAACGTGCAGGTTCCGCTGAAGGAGCATCATCGCGACCTTCCCGAACGCTGGCACTACGAGCTGGCACTGCTGAAGGTGAAGCTGGCCGGCCTGCCCGCCGATGCGATCAACAAGCTGCCCTCGCAGCTGTCCGGCGGCATGCGCAAGCGTGCCGGCCTGGCCCGCGCGCTGGCACTGGACCCGCCGCTGCTGTTTCTGGACGAACCGACCGCCGGCCTGGACCCGATCGGCGCGGCGGCCTTCGACCGGCTGATCAAGACCCTGCAGGAAGCGCTGGGCCTGACCGTGTTCCTGATCACTCATGACCTGGACACGCTGTACGCCATCTGCGACCGCGTCGCCGTGCTGGCCGACCACAAGGTGATCGCCAACGCACCGCTTGCGGAAATCGAGAAACTGGATCATCCGTGGATCCAGGAATACTTCCACGGACCACGTGCGCGTGCCGCGCGTGGCGAACAGATCGAGAGTGCCTGAGCCATGGAAACCAAAGCCAACTACGTGCTGATCGGCGCGTTCACCCTGATCACCGGCCTGGCCCTGCTGGCCTTCGGCCTGTGGGCGGCCAAGTACTCATCCGACCGCACCTGGCAGGAATACCGCGTGGTGTTCCGCGAGGCGGTGACCGGCCTGTCGGTCGGCAGCCCGGTGCAGTACAACGGCATCGCGGTCGGCTCGATCATCGAGCTGAACCTGGTACCGGACGATCCGCGCCAGGTGGTGGCGCGCATCCGCCTGAACTCCACCACGCCGGTGAAGACCGATACCCGTGCCAAGCTGGCGATCACCAGCCTGACCGGTCCGTCGATCATCCAGCTCAGCGGCGGCACGCCGCAGTCGCCGGCACTGACCACGGTCAACAAGGACCCGGCGCCGATCATCCCGACCACGCCTTCGGCATTGCAGAACATCACCGATGTGGCCAACCGCATCGTCGAGCGCATGGACCAGATCCTCAGCGATCGCAACGTGGCGTCGATCAACGCGACCCTGGCCAACCTGGAAACCATCAGCGGCGGACTGGCCGACCGCGACCAGGGCACACAGGCGCTGCTGCTCAGCGCGCGCGATGCCGCACGCAGCCTGGACACCACGCTGAAGACCACCAACGGCACCATCGAGCGCCTCGACAGGAACCTGGTGCAGCAGCTGCCGGGCATCATCGACAAGCTCGACGCAACCCTGGTCAAGCTCGATTCGGCTGCCGGCAATGCCGATTCGATCCTTGGCGAGAACCGCGCCGCGATCAACAGCTTCGCCAATGACGGGCTCGGCCAGCTGGGCCCGACCCTGACCGAGCTGCGTGGCCTGATCCGCGACCTGCGCCGGGTCAGCGACCGCCTCGAGAACAACCCCGCGCGCTATCTGCTCGGCCGCGATGCCCCGAAGGAGTTCGAACCCAAATGAGCCCGATCCTCTTCCCGCGCCTGCTGCTGCCAGGCCTGGCCCTGGCGCTGCTGTCGGGCTGCTCGATCCTCGGCAGCGGCGACAAGAATCCCGTCACCCTGTACTCGCCTGCCGTGCAGGTGAAGGTCGATCCCAGCTGGCCCCAGGTCGCCTGGCAGCTGGTGCTGGCCAAACCCAGCGCGGCGCGCATGGTCGACAGCCCGCGCATCAACGTGCGTCCCACGCCGTCGGAGCTGGAGATCTACAGGGGTGCCAGCTGGGCCCAGCCGGCCACCGACATGATCGAGGACACGCTGCTGCGCGGTTTCGAGGACTCCGGCCGCATCAACGGCGTGGCCCGCACCGCCGCCGGTATCCGCGCCGATTACAAGCTGTCCACGGACATCCGTCGTTTCGAATCGGACTACCAGGGCCAGACCACGCCGACGGTGGTGATCGAACTCAATGCCAAGCTGATCCACGTGGCCGACCAGCGCGTGGTCGCTGATCGCACCTTCCGTCAGGCGCAGCCCGTTGGCAGTACCGATGTGCCGGCGGTTGCGGCGGCGTTCGAACGTGGCCTGCAGCAGATCGCGCAGGACGTGGTCGGCTGGACGCTGGTCAGTGGGCAGAACGACAGCGCCGCAGCACCGCGCTGATCCCTCGCTCAGCGCGGCGTGATCCAACGGAATGTCAGGTTGATCCGCTCGCCCTGAGCCCGCGCCATCTTCGGCAACGCGTGCTGATAGAAGCGCTGGGTGCTGCCGGCCATCAACAGCAGATCGCCATGGCCCAGCAGGAACTCCGCCTTGCGTGCCGGCTCGTCGCGTCGTCGCAGCAGGAAACGCCGCGCCGCACCCAGGCTCAGTGAAGCGATCACCGGCGCCGGTCCCAGTTCGGGTTCGTCGTCGCTGTGCCAGCCCATGTAATCGCCACCATCGCGGTATCGATTGAGCAGCACGCTGTTGAACCGGCCGATACCCTCTTCCTGCAATCGCACGCGCAGCGCCTGCAAAGCCGGCAGCCAGGGCCGCGGGACGAACTCGGCGCCGGAATACCGGTAGCGCGCCTGCGGATCGCCGATCCAACTGCTCAGCCGCGGCGAATCCACCCAGTGACCGAACATCCGGATGCGGTGCACATCCCAGGCCACCTGTTCGCCCAGTGTCCGCTGCAGCGCATCCGCCCGATCCGGCAGCAGCCAGCCCGGAACATGACGGACGTCGGCATCGGGCAGCTCGTGTGGAAACAGCATCGGGATCGCCAGGCAGTGTCGGGGCGGCACGAGGCCGCCCCGCCGGACTCAGGCACGCCGGAACGGCACGCCGGTCTTTTCCTTCAGTTCGTCCTCGTCAACCCCCGGCGCGGTCTCCACCAGCACCAGACCGGCATCGGTCACGTCGAACACAGCCAGATCGGTGATGATGCGGTCGACCACGCCCACGCCGGTCAACGGCAGCGTACATTCGGCCAGCACCTTGTGCTCGCCGTTCTTCGCGGTGTGCTCCATCAGCACCACCACGCGCTGCACGCCGGCCACCAGGTCCATCGCGCCGCCCATGCCCTTGACCATCTTGCCGGGCACCATCCAGTTCGCCAGATCGCCCTTGTCGGTCACCTGCATCGCGCCAAGAATGGCCAGGTTGATGTGGCCGCCACGGATCATGGCGAAACTGTCATGGCTGCCGAAGTAGCTGGCACCGGCGCGCGCGGTCACGGTCTGCTTGCCGGCGTTGATCAGGTCGGCATCGACCTCGGCTTCGGTCGGGAACGGGCCGATGCCAAGCAGGCCGTTCTCGGATTGCAGCCACACGTCCACGCCTTCGGGAATGTGGTTGGCGACCAGGGTCGGCAGGCCGATGCCCAGGTTCACATAGGCACCGTCGGTCAGTTCACGGGCGGCGCGGGCCGCCATCTCATCGCGGGTCCACGCCATGTCAGTTGCCCTCCGCACGCACGGTGCGCTGCTCGATTCGCTTTTCAGGATGCGCGTTGTGCACGATGCGATGCACATAGATCCCCGGCAGATGCACCTGGTCCGGATCGATCGCACCGACCGGCACCACCTCTTCCACTTCGGCGATGCACACCTTGCCGGCCATCGCGCAGGCAGGATTGAAATTGCGCGCGGTCTTGCGGAACACCAGGTTGCCGGCTTCGTCGGCCTTCCACGCCTTCACCAGGGCAACGTCGGCACGCAGCGCGGTTTCCAGCACATAGTGCCTGCCGTCGAATTCGCGGGTCTCCTTGCCTTCGGCCACCACCGTGCCGTAGCCGGTGGCAGTGAAGAAGGCAGGAATTCCGGCGCCGCCGGCACGCAGGCGCTCGGCCAGGGTGCCCTGTGGATTGAATTCCAGCTCCAGCTCACCGGCCAGGAACTGCCGCTCGAACTCCTTGTTCTCGCCCACGTACGACGAAATCATCCTGCTGATCTGGCGTGTTTCCAGCAGCTGGCCCAGGCCGAAGCCATCGACGCCGGCGTTGTTGGAGATCACGGTCAGGCCCTTGACTCCACTGTCGCGCAAGGCTGCGATCAGTGCCTCGGGTATGCCACACAGGCCGAAGCCGCCGACGGCCAGCGTCTGGCCATCGGCGACCACGCCCTCCAGCGCCTGGGCCGCGCTGGCATAGCGCTTGCTGCGCTTGCCGCCGGTATTGGACTTGTCCATCGCTTTGCTGTCCCACACGGTAAGGATGCCCGCATTCTAGCGGCACACCCGCATCCGGCTGGGATGCGCCGCAGCAATTGCGGCGTGCCCTCAGCCGCGCGCGATCGCGGCCATGACCTGCTTCAGGCCGTCCTGCCACGGCGGCAGCACGATGCCCAGCGCCTGCTGCAGGGCGCTGTTGTCCAGCACCGACCAGGCCGGCCGCCGCGCCGGGGTCGGATACTCGGCACCCGGAATCGCTTCAACCACCGGCACCCTGTGCAGGACACCGGTTGCCAGCGCTTCGGCGAAGATCGCTTCAGCGAAGCCGTGCCAGCTGGTCTGGCCACTGGCGGTGAGGTGCCAGGTACCGGAGAGCGCGGCAGGATGCTGCAGCGCGAGCGCGGTGACATCGGCGATCAGCGCAGCCGGCGTCGGCGTGCCGATCTGGTCGGCCACCACACGCAGATGGTCGCGCTCTGCGCCCAGGCGCAGCATCGTGCGCAGGAAGTTCGCGCCGTGCTCGGCATACACCCATGCGGTACGGAAGATCAGGTGGCGGCCACCGGCAGCGCGCACGGCGTCTTCGCCATCGCGCTTGCTGGTGCCATACACACCCAGCGGCGCGGTCGGCTCGTCCTCGCGATAGGGCGCGGAACCTTCGCCGTCGAACACGTAGTCGGTGGAGTAATGCACGAACGGCACGCCCTGCGCCTGGCACCAGCGCGCGATCACGCCCGGGGCCTGCGCATTGGCGGCGAAGGCGGCTTCGATGTCCTGCTCGGCGCGATCCACGGCGGTATAGGCCGCCGCATTGACCACCACCGATGGCTGCACGCGATCCAGCAGCGCCGGCAGGCTCCCGGGCTGGCCGAAGTCCGCCGTCTCGCAGGGGCTGCCGTCAGGGAGCCGGCCACTGCGGGTGGTGGCGACCACCGGCCCCAACGGCGCCAGCGCGCGCAGCAGCTCCTGGCCGACCTGGCCGTTGCCACCCAGCACGAGAACCGTCATGGCGCGAAGACCGGCAGACGTTCCTCGGCGATGTCCTTCAGGAACGGCGCATGTTCGTCCTTGGGCGAGAGCGTCGGCGCGCCCACCGGCCAGTCCACTGCGATGTCCGCGTCGTTCCAGCGCACTCCGGCATCGGCTTCCTTCACGTACACATCGGTACACAGGTAGTGGAACAGCGCGGCGTCGGACAGCACGGCAAATCCGTGCGCGAAGCCTTCCGGAATCCAGAACTGGCGCTTGTTCTGCGCGCTCAGCACCACCGCTTCCCATTGGCCGAAGGTGGGCGATCCGCGGCGGATATCGACGGCCACGTCGTACACCTCGCCTTCCAGCACGCTCACCAGCTTGCCCTGCGGTCGCGGCCACTGGTAATGCAGGCCGCGCAGCACGCCCTTGCTCGATGAGGAGACATTGCTCTGCACGAAGCGGTCGGGCAGGCCCAGCTGGCCGAATCGCGCCGCATTCCAGCCCTCGAAGAAGAAGCCGCGCTCGTCACCGAACACCGCCGGTTCAATCACCACACATCCCGGCAACCGGGTTTCAATCACTTTCACGGAACCACTCCACGCAATGCGAGTGTGTGCAGGTACTGGCCGTAGCCATTCTTGATCAACGGGGCGGCCAGCGCTTCCAGCTGCTCGGCATTGATCCAGCCCTGCCCGAACGCCACTTCTTCCGGACAGCAGACCTGCAGGCCCTGGCGCGTCTGGATGGTCTCGATGAAGTTGGACGCTTCCAGCAGCGACTGGTGAGTGCCGGTATCCAGCCATGCATAGCCACGCCCCAGCGCCTCCAGATGCAGGCTGCCCGCACCGAGATAGCGCTGGTTGAGATCGGTGATTTCCAGCTCGCCGCGCGGCGAAGGCCTCAGCTCGGCCGCATAATCGCTGGCGTTGCCATCATAGAAATACAGGCCGGTGACCGCGTAGTTGGAACGCGGGTTCTGCGGCTTTTCGACCAGGCCGACAACCCGGCCGTCCTTGTCGAATTCGGCCACGCCGTAACGCTCGGGATCGTTGACCCAGTAGCCGAACACGGTCGCGCCATCGGTGCGGGCATCGGCACGCCGGAGCACGTCGCGCAGGCCGTGGCCATGGAAGATGTTGTCGCCGAGCACCAGGCAGCTGGGTTTGCCGGCGACGAACTCGCGGCCGATCAGATACGCCTGCGCCAGCCCATCCGGACTGGGCTGCACGGCGTACTGGATGTCCATGCCCCACTGCGAGCCATCACCCAGCAGCTGCTGGAACAGGGCCTGCTCATGCGGGGTGTTGATGATCAGCACTTCCCGGATGCCGGCCAGCATCAGCACGCTGAGCGGGTAGTAGATCATCGGCTTGTCGTACACGGGCAACAGCTGCTTGCTGACGCCCTTGGTGATCGGATACAGCCGGGTGCCGGTTCCGCCGGCGAGGATGATGCCCTTGCGCTGGGTCATGACGTCTCCTGGGTTCAGGCCGTAGTGCCGATGCGCTGCAGGCGGTAGCTGCCGTCAAGCACGCCCTCGACCCAGTCCTGGTTCTCCAGGTACCAGTCAACAGTGAAGGCGATGCCCTGCTCGAACGTGTGCGCCGGCTGCCAGCCCAATTCGTTCTTCAGCTTGCTGGCATCGATCGCATAGCGACGGTCATGGCCGGGGCGATCGGCCACATGGGTGATCTGGCTGCTGCGCGGCTGCCCGTCAGCGCGCGGACGGCGCTGGTCCAGCAGAGCGCAGATCGCATGCACCACCTCGATGTTCTGCCGTTCCGAATTGCCGCCCACATTGTAGGTCTCGCCCACCCGGCCCTTGGCCAGCACGGTGCGGATCGCCTCGCAGTGATCTGACACGAACAGCCAGTCACGCACCTGCCTGCCGTCGCCGTAGACCGGCAGCGGTTCGCCGGCCAGCGCCTTGGCGATCACCAGCGGGATGAGCTTTTCCGGGAAGTGGTAGGGGCCGTAGTTGTTGGAGCAGTTGGTGGTCAGCACCGGCAGCCCGTAGGTGTGGTGGAACGCACGCACCAGGTGATCGGACGCGGCCTTGGACGCCGAGTACGGCGAGTTCGGCGCGTACGGGGTGGTCTCGCTGAACGCGCCGGTCTCGCCCAGCGTGCCGTACACCTCGTCGGTGGACACATGCAGGAAGCGGAACGCTGCGCCGCGCTCGGCCGGCAACGCCTTCCAGTAGTCGCGCACCGCTTCGAGCAGGCACAGGGTCCCCACCACATTGGTCTGGATGAAGGCCCCGGGGCCATCGATGGAGCGGTCGACGTGGCTCTCGGCTGCGAAGTTCAGCACCGCATCGGGCTGATGCTCGGCGAGCAGGCGGGCGACCCGCTCGCGGTCGCCGATGTCCCCGTGCACGAACACGTGGTCCGGATTACCTTCCAGGCTGGACAGCGTCTGCAGGTTGCCGGCGTAGGTCAGTGCATCGAGGTTGACGACCTTGACGCCACGGGCCACGGCCTCGAGGACGAAATTGCCGCCAATGAACCCGGCGCCGCCGGTGACAATCCAAGTTGGCACTACCCGTTACTCCTGTTCGATCAAGGCTCCCGCGCCGCCTGGCAGTCGGGTGCAGCGCAGCAGGATACATCGGGCCCACCTTTACCACTGCCTCTGACGGGTGAACAGAGCCCCTTCCCTGAGGGAGCATTAGTGCGCCGCAGCACAACCATACGCATTCGCATGGTTGCCCCAAGCCAGCTAGAATCGGGATCCCACCCCCGAACCGGTTGCTGTCAGGACCGGACGTTCTCCCTGTTACTGAAGGACCCCGTACCAGATGAAAATCCTCGTCGCATACAAGCGCGTGGTGGACTACAACGTCCGCATTCAGGTCAAGCCGGACGGTTCCGGCGTGGTCACCGACGGCGTCAAGCTGTCTCCCAATCCTTTCGATGAAATCGCCCTGGAAGAAGCCCTGCGCCTGCGCGACAAGGGCATCGCCACGGAGGTGGTGGTGGCCACCATCGCCCCGGCCGACGCCCAGGCGCATCTGCGCAACGGCCTGGCCATGGGCGCCAACCGTGCCGTGCACGTGGTCACCGACCAGGCCATCCAGCCGCTGACCGCCGCGCGCACCCTGCTCAAGCTGGTCGAGAAGGAGCAGCCGGACCTGGTGATCCTCGGCAAGCAGGCCATCGACGATGATGCCAACCAGACCGGGCAGATGCTGGCCACGCTCTGGGGCCGCCCGCAGGCGACCTTCGCCAGCAAGCTGGACATCGCCGATGGCAAGGCCACGGTGACCCGTGAGGTCGACGCCGGCCTGGAAACACTGGAAGTGGATCTGCCGGCGGTCGTCACCACCGACCTGCGCCTGAACGAGCCGCGCTTCATCAAGCTGCCGGACATCATGAAGGCCAAGGCCAAGCCGCTGGAAACCCTGCAGCTGGCCGACCTCGGCGTTGAAGCCGCCGACACCTTCAAGACCACCCGGTACGCTGCGCCGTCCAAGCGCAGCAAGGGTGTAATGGTCAAGGACGCGGCCGAACTGGTGGCCGCACTCAAGCAGAAGGGGTTGCTGTAATGAGCAAGATTCTCGTCATCGCCGAGCACCACGACGGCAAGCTCAACGCCGCCACCGCCAAGACCGTCAGCGCCGCCGCTGCCATCAGCGGTGCCAGCATCGACGTGCTGGTGCTGGCCGCCGATCCGACGGCCGTCGCCGCCGAGGCCGCCAGGATCGCCGGCGTCGCCAAGGTCCTGACCGTGGCCAACGCCGCCAACGCACAGGCCCTGGCCCAGGTGCTGGCGCCGCAGATCGCACAGCTGGCCAAGGGCTACAGCCACGTGTTCGGCCCGTCCACCACCTTCGGCAAGGACCTGATGCCGTGCGTGGCCGCCCTGCTGGGTGTCAACCAGGTCTCCGACCTGATGGCCGTGGAAGGCAGCCACACCTTCAAGCGCCCGATCTACGCCGGCAACGCCATCATCACTGTGGAAGCCCCGGCCGACCAGGTCGTGGTCGCCACCGTGCGTGCCGCGTCGTGGCCGGAAGCCGCGCAGGGCGGCAGCGCTGCCATCGAAGCGGCCAGCGTGGATGCGGCACTGCCGACCCACACCCGTTTCGTCGGTCTGGCCGCCGGTGCCAGCGACCGTCCGGACCTGCAGAGCGCCAAGCGCGTGGTCTCCGGTGGCCGTGGTGTCGGCTCGGAAGAGAACTTCAAGGTCGTCTTCCAGCTGGCCGACAAGCTCGGTGCCGCCGTCGGCGCCTCGCGCGCCGCCGTCGATGCCGGCTACGTGCCCAGCGACCTGCAGGTCGGCCAGACCGGCAAGATCATCGCGCCGGAGCTGTACGTGGCCGTCGGCATCAGCGGTGCGATCCAGCACCTGACCGGCATCAAGGATGCCGGCACAATCGTGGCGATCAACAAGGACGGCGATGCGCCGATCTTCGAGATTGCCGATATCGGCCTGGTCGGGGATCTGTTCACGATCCTGCCCGAACTCGAGGCCGCGCTGGGCTGAGCGCCCGCCCGGGGTGCCGCGTAATCAACAGGTTACGCGGCATTCCCTTCCTTCTGGGGCCCGCAGGGACGCTGGCCTGGCTCACCCGTCCTTGCAGTGCCTGTCGCTATAATCCGGGGTCAACCCGTGTAAGGACTGCATTGATGACGCTCCCGTGTTTCAAGGCCTATGACATCCGTGGCCGCGTTCCGGATGAACTGGATGAACGCCTTGCCCGCCGCATCGGCGCCGGCACTGCCGCGTTGCTGGGCCCGGGACCGGTGGTGGTGGGACACGATATCCGCCTGAGCAGCCCTGCCCTCCTGCAGGCCGCCATCGAAGGCCTGACCGCCAGCGGCCGCGATGTCATCGACATCGGCATGTGCGGTACCGAGGAGGTCTATTTCCAGACCTTCCACCGCAAGGCCGCCGGCGGCATCATGGTCACCGCCAGCCACAACCCGATGGACTACAACGGGATGAAGCTGGTGCGCGAGGAGTCCAAGCCGATCAGCGGCGATACCGGCCTGTTCGACATCCGCGACTTCGCCGCCTCGGAGGCGCCGCTGGGAACCGGCCAGGGCGAGGTCCGCCAGGACACCGACAAGTCCGCCTACATCCAGCACCTGCTCGGCTACGTCGACGTGGCCGGCCTGAAGCCGCTGAAGATCGTCACCAACCCCGGCAACGGTGGCGCTGGCCTGGTGATCGACGAACTGGCGCCGCACCTGCCGTTCGAGTTCATCCGCATCCAGCACGAGGCCGATGGCAGTTTCCCGAATGGCATCCCCAATCCGCTGCTGCCGGAGAACCGTGCGGCAACGCGCGATGCCGTGCGCGCGCACGGTGCCGATTTCGGCATCGCCTGGGACGGCGATTTCGATCGCTGCTTCTTCTTCGACGCCGACGGCAACTTCATCGAGGGCTACTACCTGGTCGGGCTGCTGGCGACGGCACTGCTGGCCCGCCAGGCGGGCGGCAAGATCATCCACGACCCGCGCCTGACCTGGAACACCGTGGAAATGGTCGAGCAGGCCGGCGGCGTGCCGATCATGAGCAAGACCGGGCATGCGTTCATCAAGGAGCGCATGCGTGCCGAAGATGCCATCTACGGCGGCGAGATGAGCGCCCACCATTACTTCCGCGAGTTCGCCTACTGCGACTCGGGCATGATCCCGTGGCTGCTGATCGCGCAGCTGGTTTCCACGACCGGCAAGTCACTGGGCGAGCTGGTGGCCGATCGCATGAAGGCCTATCCGTGCAGCGGCGAGATCAACTTCCGTGTCGATGATGCCAAGGCGACCGTGGCGCGCGTGCTGGCGCATTTCCAGCAACAGCAGCCGGTACTGGACCATACCGATGGCGTCAGTGCGGATTTCGCCGACTGGCGCTTCAACCTGCGCAGCTCCAACACCGAGCCGCTGCTGCGCCTGAACATCGAAACCCGTGGCGATGACGCCCTGCTGCGCGAACGCATCGCCGAGCTGACCGCCCTGATCGGCGGCACGCCGGCAAACCATTAACCGAAGGACGCACCATGAATCCCATCGTTCCCGTCATTCTTTCCGGCGGCTCTGGCACGCGTCTGTGGCCGCTGTCGCGCGAAGCGTATCCGAAGCAGTTCCTGCCGCTGGTCGGCAACGACACGATGCTGCAGGCGACCTGGAAGCGCGTTGCGTCGATTGCCGGCGCGGCACCGATCGTGGTCGCCAACCAGGAACACCGTTTCATGGCGGCCGAGCAGCTGCGCGAATGCAAGGTGCTGCCGCAGGCGCTGATCCTCGAGCCGGTCGGCCGCAACACCGCGCCGGCGATCGCCATCGCCGCGCTGCAGGCACTGTCGGCCGGCGATGACGCGCTGCTGCTGGTGCTGCCGTCGGACCACGTGGTCCGCAACGAGGCGGCGTTCCATGCCGCGGTCAAGCAGGCCGCCGTCGCGGCCGAATCCGGCAAGCTGGTCACCTTCGGCATCGTGCCGACGGCGCCGGAGACCGGCTACGGCTACATCAAGGCCGCCACGGGTGAAGGCGTGCGTGCCGTCGACCGCTTCGTCGAGAAGCCCGACCTGGCTACCGCCGAACAGTACGTGGCATCCGGCGAGTACTTCTGGAACAGCGGCATGTTCCTGTTCAAGGCCTCGCGCTACCTGAAGGAACTGGAGACGCTGCAGCCGGCGATCCTCGCCGCCTGCCGCAATGCGCTCGACAAGGCCGCACGCGACAACGACTTCATCCGCCTCGACGCCGAGGCCTTCGCTGCCAGCCCGAACGACTCGATCGACTACGCGGTGATGGAAAAGACCGCCGATGCCGCCGTGGTACCGCTCGACGCGGAATGGAATGACGTCGGCTCGTGGTCGGCATTGTGGGAAGTGTCCGACAAGGATGCCGACGGCAACGCCTGCCATGGCGATGTCATCGCCCTGGACTGCAAGGACAGCTATGCCTATGGCAACCGCCTGATCGCGATGGTCGGCCTGCAGGACGTGGTGGTCGTGGAGACCGACGACGCCGTGTTCGTCGGCCACAAGGACCGCGTGCAGGACGTCAAGGAGATTGTCGGCCGGATCAAGCGCGAGGGCCGCAGTGAAGCTGCCGCGCACCGCAAGGTGTATCGTCCGTGGGGCGCCTACGATTCCATCGACAACGGCGACCGCTTCCAGGTCAAGCGCATCACCGTCAAGCCGGGCGCGACCCTGAGCCTGCAGATGCATCACCACCGCGCCGAGCACTGGATCGTGGTCAGCGGCACGGCCGAGGTGACCCGGGGCGACGAGGTCATCCTGCTGTCGGAAAACCAGAGCACGTACATCCCGCTGGGTGTCACCCATCGCCTGAAGAACCCGGGCAAGCTGCCGCTGGAGTTGATCGAAGTGCAGTCGGGCAGCTACCTGGGCGAGGACGATATCGTTCGTTTCGAAGACCAGTACGGCCGCGCGGGAGGCTGATCGGTGAGTGCTTCGGGTGCCGGCCGTTCGAGGCCGTTGTGTGTTGATCTGGACGGCACCCTGCTGCGCAGTGACCTGTTGTACGAGACCTTCCTGAGGATGCTGGCACGGCAGCCCTGGATGCTGTTCGTGCTGCCGTTCTGGCTGCTGCGTGGCAAGGCGCACCTGAAGCACCAGCTGGCGGTGCACGGTGCCGGCGATCCGGCACTGCTGCCGTACGACCCGCGCGTGGTCGAACTGCTGCGGACCAGCAGTGATCGCAGGCGGGTCCTGTGCACGGCATCGGACGCGGCACTGGTGGAGCCGATCGCGCGCCATCTGGGCGTGTTCGACGACGTGTTCTGCAGCGATGGACACACCAATCTTGCCGGCCATCGCAAGGCCGATCTGCTGGTGAAGGCGTTCGGCGAGCGCGGTTTCGACTACATGGGCAACGCGCGGGTCGATCTGGCCATCTGGAAGCACGCGCATTCGGCCTGGGTGGTCAACGCCGGTGCCGGCGTCGCCCGCGCTGCGGCGCACTGTTCGGAGCTTGCCGCACACTGGCCCCGCGAAGGCGGCGGCCCACGCGCCTGGCTCAAGGCGATGCGTGTCCACCAGTGGCTGAAGAACGTGCTGGTATTCGTGCCATTGCTGGCGAGTCATCGTTTCCTGGAGCTGGAGACCACGCTCAACGCGGTGCTGGCGTTCATCGCCTTCGGGCTGTGCGCATCCGGCGTGTATCTGTTCAATGATCTGCTGGACCTCGACTCGGACCGGCAGCATCCGCGCAAGCGCAAGCGCCCGTTCGCCTGTGGCCGGCTGGATCTGCGTTCGGGGCTGCTGGCCACGCCGGTACTGACCCTGGCCGGCTTCCTGCTGGCGGCCATTGTCGCCCCTGCATTCCTGCTGGTACTGGCCATCTATTTCTGCCTCACCCTGGCCTATTCCCTGCGGATGAAGCAGGTGGTGATGATCGATGTGGTGATGCTGGCCGCGCTCTACACCATCCGCATCGTCGGCGGTGCCGCGGCAATCGACGTCACGCTTTCGTTCTGGCTGCTGACCTTCTCGATGTTCATCTTCCTCAGCCTGGCCATGCTCAAGCGCTACACCGAACTGCGCATGACGCTGGCCAGCGGCAAGGAGAAGCCCAGCGGGCGTGGCTACCACGTCGAGGACCTGGGACTGGTACAGGCCCTGGGTACCGCGTCGGGCATGGCGTCGGTACTGGTGCTGTGCCTGTACATCAACGCGCCGGAAAGCCAGGAGCTCTACGGGCATCCGCTGTTCCTGTGGCTGCTGTGCCCGGTCCTGCTCTACTGGATCTGCCGCACCTGGCTGCTGGCCCACCGTGGACAGATGCACGACGACCCGGTCGTGTTCGCAGTGAAGGATCCCGGCAGCCTGATCACGGTGCTGGTGGGTGGCCTGTCGGTACTGGCGGCGATCTGAATCAGGCACATCACGGCTGCGCCACCGGCGCGCAGCCCGTCATTCGAGCGCGGGGAATGACGGTGCCAGCGCTGCCCGCAGGCAGCGCTGGCAACCCGGCCAGGTGGGATCAGGCCGGACGCTCGGGCCCGGTACGATCCAGCAGCATGGCTTCCTGCAGGTCGTAGAAGCGCCGCAGCGGATAGGCCTGCAGTGCCTGTGCGCGTACCTCGGCACGGCTTGCCGCATCGCGGCTGGCCATCAGGCGCAGCATCGCTGCCGCCAGTGCCGGTGCATCACCGACCGGCACCACTTCGCCATTGCCGGTGTTCTGCACGATGGTGCGCACGCCCGGCAGGTTCGACGCGATCACCCGTGAACCACTGAGCATCGCCTCCAGCTGCACCATGCCGAACGCTTCATAGCGGTTGACGCTGGGCAGTACCAGCACATCGAGCTGCGCATAGAACGCCTGCAGTTCCTGTTCGCTGACGCGACCGCGCACGTCGACCGCATCCCCCAGCGCGGCGATGCTGCCGTGGATGGCATCCATGATGCCGCCGCCGGCGATGTTGTGGGTATCCCCGACCAGCACCAGGCGGACACGGTCGCCATGCAGGGCATGGACCTGGCTGAAGGCCTCCAGCAGGACGGGCAGGCCTTTCTCGGCGACGAAGCGGCCCACGAAACCAAAGCGGAACACCCCGTCGGTACTCGCCGGGCGATCCTGCCAGGGCATCGCCTTCATCGGCGCCAGCACTTCATGCTGCTTGTGACGGATACCGGACAACCAGGCCGATGAGCTCGCGTAATCGTGGGTGAGCACCCCGACATCACGGGCGCGCCGCGTGGCCAGCCAGCAGGACACACGGGTCACGTTCACCGCCAGCCGGTCCAGCAGTCCACCCACCACGGCCATGTCGCACTGGTAGTTCACCACCAGCTTGCGGGCAGGAACCAGCAATGACAGCAGGCCCGACTCCAGCATCGGCATATGCAGGTTGACCACATCATGCTGCCGCGCCAGTCGGCGGAACCAGGTGATGAACTTCCAGCTCAGGACGCCTTTGTGCATGCGGGCGAACACCGGTGCGCGCACCACGCGCACGCCGTTGATGGTCTCTTCCACCGGCAGGGATGCATCGTGCTGGGTGGTGAGCACGGTGACCTCGTGGCGATGGGACAGGTCCTCGGCAAGCATCCGCGCGAATTCAGTCACCCCGCTCATGTAGGGCGTGTAGTAGGTCAGGACGATCAGGATCTTCATGCTCAGCTCGCGCTCACCAGTACCACGCCCAGCACGATCAGGCCGATTCCGGCCATGCGCAGTGGGCCGATGTGCTCGCCCAGGAACAGCACGGCAAGCACCGGTGTCACCACGTAGGTCAGGGCGATCATCGGCTGCAGCTTGGTCAGTGGCATGTACTTGAGCAGCACCACCCACGACACCAGCGGGATCATCTGCAGGATGAAGCCGGTCACCAGTGGCAGGTTGAACGCAGACGACAGCATCGGCAGGAGGCCGTCGGAATAGGTGACACGCCCTGCCCCGACCTTCAGCAGGACGGTTCCACAGGCGCCCAGGATGACCAGGCCGAAGACGATCAGGAGTTGCATGGGAGACCTCTTGCGCCATGGCCGTGGCCCGACGCAGTTCGATGGATGATTGTGGAGACCGTCATTCTGCCGGCTCGGCAGGCACGCCGCAGCTGATGCGGGCGTGGGACACGCTGGCGAACAGAGGCCGGGGATCGGTTGATAGACCCAACGCCTGCGGCGACGCAACCGGCCAATCCGGCGCGAGGACGACCACCGAGCTGCCGCCGGCCAGCGGCAGACTGACCTCGCCCTGGTGCCCGTCGACGGTTGCTGCTTCCACACCGTTGACGGTCACATGGATACGTCCCTCGGCGGGTGGCTGCAGCAGATCCAGATCAACCTGCAGTCGTGCGCCCGCACATCCTTTGGGCACGAAGGTTTCAAGGCTGAAGGCGCCGCGGGTCCAGCAGTGATCCTGTTCGCAGGTGTGCCAGCCCGTACCCGCCTGGGCCAGCGGCAACTGACCGGACTGCAGCGAGAACAATGCGAATGTGGGATCTTCCAGGAGCGGGGCAGTGCCCGGCGGCAGCGCTGGGCCCGTACCGGGCTGCCTGAGTACCAGCAGCCAATCGGGTGATTCGGCAGCGCGCAGGCTGTCATTGAACAGGGCATCGCTGTACCCCACCGGAGCGTCGCCACGGTCGGCAATGCGCGCGCGCACCCCGCGCCGATGCAGCTCCAGCACAGCAAAGTCCTGCTTGACGTACCGCTCCGGCCCGTTGACCCCGGACGTGTCGATGACGACCTCATCTCCCTTCTGCGGCAGCCTGATCGCTTCCGAGAGGGCATGGGTGATACCCGAAGGCACATGCGAGACCAGGATCGATCGCGAACGCACGGCGTAGGCTGCCGACAGGGCCCCCAGCGTCGCCATCAGCAGCAGTACCACACCTGTGCGGCCGCGACGGCGCGCATGGCGCAGCAGAAGCCAGCTCAACAGCGCCACCCATGCCGGCCCGAGCACCTGCACCAGCTTGTGCTCGCCGTACTGATAGCCATGGCTCTGCACATAGGCAACCAGCACCATGCTGGCTGCCAGCAAGCCGACGAAGAACCGCCAGCGTCCTTCCCGGATGGAAAGCCATGCAGTGGACGCCATCAGCACCATCCCGAGCATGATGGCTTCCGGATTCACGGCAGGTTCGCCGGTCATCAGCAGGCCGGCGAAGGGAGCCGACAGCCACCAACCCCAGAAGGGCTGCCGGATGTACCAGCTGGGCCACGACGACTGCGCGACGATGCCACTGACCTGGGCATAGGATGCCATCAGCTCGGGCAGCATCCGGTTGAGGACGATCGCGCAGGCCAGCATCGCCAGCAGGCCGCCCAGCAGGAACACCCGCCAGGAACGCAGCCACATGGCCGTCACCAGTACGGCCAGGGCCACGATCATGCACGCATGCACCGCCGCTTCGCCGTATGCCATGCCGGTACAGCCCGCGGCTGCACCCAGCATGATCCACTTTGCACCCAGCGACTGCATCGGCGTAAGTGCCCACAGCACGATCATCATCAGCAGGGCGCCCGCCATCGCCGTACCGATGTTCTCGTTGACCACCGCAAGCATCATGCCGGTACCCAGCATGCACAGCACCGCCAGCAGGAAGGCCACCGCGGTTCCCCGCGGCCAGCGACGCGCGCCGCCGAAGCGGCCTGCCATCGAGGGCAGCATGCCGAGCACCGGGAACAGTGCGGCGGTGCCGATCATCGCCCGCACCTGGTTTGGGCCTGCCTCCGGCACGAAGCTGGACGCCAGTGCCAACAGGCTGTACGCCCCATTGCGCTGCACGATGCAGCCGTTGCCGATGAACTGCATGCCCTGACCGCATTGCCCCAGCGCCCACTCGCGGGCCACCGTGGCCTGCTCGACCCAGAGCGGGTGTTGCATGGCCCATTTGGCACCGCCGTAGAAGAACACCAGATCATGGTTGGTGCCTTCAAGCATCCACAGATGCCGGGAGGCGAACATGAGATTCCACCATGCGACCAGCAGAACGCCCGCAAGCAGACTGATCGTGAACGCCCAGATCGACGCATGGGCGAGCGGATCGGCGAAGCCACGGCGAAGCGCCACGAGGGCTCCCACGGCCCCGCTGATCAGGAAACAGGGAAACACCACGTAGCCGGGCAGCCACGCATTGGCATTCATCAGCAGGGCCAGTACGCACACGCTTGCAAGCAGCAACGCCTGGACCGGCCCGATCTGTCGCAGATGCGGGCTCACGCGGATGCCGGCGACGGCCAGCAGGGTCGAGCTGCCGATGACAGCAAGACACATCGCCAATACCGGCGCAATCAGTTGCCAGACATAATGCACTGCGTGTTCTCCCTGCACTGAAGGCGGGATCCGCCGAAGCGGACCCCGCGCTCTTTCAGGCCTCCGCGCGGGCCTGATACATCCAACGAAGCGTCTCGCCCAGATCGAAGTCCGGCAATGAGCCGACCGCGGCCCGCAGCTTGCCGTTGTCACCACGCAGCGACTTGACCTCGTTGGCGCGGACGAAGGCGGGATTCACTTTCACTTCGATGTCGCGGCCGGAGATGCCACGCATGCGTTCGATGACCTCATGCAGCGAATGCTCCTGGCCGGAGCAGACGTTGTAGGTCTGGCCATTGCCCGGCAGTGCCAGCAGGCCTTCGTAGGCAGCGGCCACGCCCCGCACGTCATTGAAATCGCGCGAGACATCGGTGTTGCCCAGCTCGATCACATCGGCACCGCGGCGGAAGTGCGCCACGATCTTCGGAATCAGGAACTTCTCGTCCTGGCCCACGCCGGTGTAGTTGAATGGACGCACCAGGGTCAGCGGAAGCTGATCGATCCACAGCGCCGCCATGGCCTCCATCGCCATCTTGCTGACCGCGTAGTCGTTCTGTGGCGAAAGCGGCGCCTGCTCGTCGAGCACGCCGGACGCGTTGCCGTAGACATTGGCACTGCTGGCCAGCAGTACATTGCTCGGTGCCTCGTCCAGAGACGCCAGCGCTTCCAGCAGGTTGCGCGTACCCACCACGTTGACCCGGTAGATCTCGTCGGCATCACCGTGGGCGACGAACGAGATCGCAGCCAGATGGACCACGCGCTGCGGACGCACTCTGGCGACGTGCTGCTTGAGCGCAGCACGGTCGAGCAGATTGACCGACGTTGCGGTGTCGCCGGAATGCAGATCATGCACATCGCAACCGGCAGCACGCAGGCGCTCGATCACGTAGCGCCCGGTGAACCCGGACGCCCCCGTGACCAGCACGCGCTGGCCTGACAACTCAGAACGAGAAGCCACGCTCGTTCCTCTTGAGGTCAGCCTCGACCATCATCTGGCACAGCTGTTCCAGGCTGGTCTGCGGCTTCCAGCCAAGGATGCGCTCGGCCTTTTCCGGGTTGCCGATCAGCAGATCGACTTCGGCCGGGCGGTGGAACTTCGGATTGATGCGCATCACGGTCTTGCCGGTGGCGGTGTCCACCGCGACTTCGTCCACGTCCTTGCCCTTGAACTCGACATCGATGCCGGCGCCCTTGAACGCCATCGCCACGAAGTCGCGCACGGTCTCGGTACGGTTGGTGGCCAGCACGAAGGTGTCCGGCTGCTCGGCCTGCAGCATGCGCCACATGCCTTCCACGTATTCCTTGGCGAAGCCCCAGTCACGCTTGGCGTCCAGGTTGCCCAGTTCCAGGACGTCCAGCTGGCCCAGCTTGATCTTGGCAACCGAGTCGGTGATCTTGCGGGTCACGAACTCGCGACCGCGCAGCGGGCTTTCGTGGTTGAACAGGATGCCGCTGGAACCGAAGATGTCGTAGCTCTCGCGGTAGTTGACGGTGATCCAGTGCGCGTAGAGCTTGGCCACGCCGTACGGGCTGCGCGGGTAGAACGGGGTGTCCTCCACCTGCGGCACGGCCTGCACCTTGCCGAACATTTCCGAGGTCGACGCCTGGTAGAAGCGGATCTTCGGATTGACCAGGCGGATCGCTTCCAGCAGGTTCAGTGCACCCACGCCGGTGATCTGCGCGGTGGTGGTCGGCTGGTCGAAGCTGACGCCGACGAAGCTCTGTGCGGCCAGGTTGTAGATCTCGTCCGGCTGGATCTTCTGCACCATCGCCAGCGACGTGCCGAGGTCGGTCAGGTCGTACTCCACCAGGTGCAGGTTCGGGTGGTTGGTCACGCCCAGCTCATCCAGGCGCCAGAAATTGACCGAGCTGGTGCGGCGGTAGGTGCCGTGCACTTCATAGCCCTTCTCCAGCAGCAGCTGGGTGAGATAGGCGCCGTCCTGACCCGTGATGCCTGTGATGATTGCCTTCTTCATTGCTTCTCGTCCTGATGATTGAGTGTATTTGCAGCCAGAACCTGCCGACGCGTGCGGAGGATCTGTCGAGCCATGGAGTCCAGACGGCGGGCCAGCGCAGGATACCGGTGTTCGGCGCGCCATTGTGCGGCACGCTGCTGCACATCGGCCAACACTGGATCGCCGTCACGGCTGGCACGCAGCAGTTGCCGCAGACCGGCCGCAAGATCGGCCGGGGAGGTCCCGGGCAGACGGTGAACGACGTCGCCGACGTTGTCGAAGATCGCCAGCGGCGTGACGGCCACCGGGCGGCCTGAGGCCAGCCCGTAGCGGACTGCCGCGCTGGAGGATTCGCCGGTGCCCTGGTATGGGAACACCACCACATCGGCCTGCACCAGCTCCTGCATGCTCTCCTGGTCACGCAGGAAACGGGTCACCATGCGCACACGCGACTGCAGGCCGTGCTGCACGACGCGCGCCACCGCCTGGTCGATCTGCTGCCGCGAGACATCCACCGGATACTCGGCATTGATCATCGCCAGTTCGACGTCCACGCCCTGGGCGACCATCAACGCAACAGCGTCGATCAGTTCCAGCAACCCCTTGTGCGGCAGGAAGAAACCGTAGGAAACGACGCGCAGGCGTGCGCCCGTGTTTGCCGCCGCCGGCTCAGCCGGTTCCAGGATGCCGTGCGGGAACATCGCGGTGTTGCGCTCCACGCCGATGTCCTTGAGACGGTTGAGGTCGTGTATGGAGTGCACCAGCACGCGATCGCAGCCGGCCAGTGCCGGCCCCAGGTCGCGCAGCCGCTTGCGCGGATTCTCCGCGGCATCAACGGTTGCATGCATCATCACGATCAGGCCCCTGCCGGCCGCCTGCTGCCGCTCAAGGAAGGCCGAGAACGCGGGGAAGTCAAAGAAGCCGTACTGGAACTGGATGATCAGCGTGTCCAGCTTCAGGCGCTCGATCTGCTGTTCCAGCCGCTCGAGCATGTCGCCTTCGCCCTGCCGCCAGCAGCGGACAACCTCTGGCCCATCGCGGAACGTGCGGTCATCGGCCTCGGCCGCCAGGATCGCCACCGGCGTTCCGCCGCTCTCCACGAGATAGCTGGCGTAACTGGCCACGCCGCAGCGCGTATTCCAGGTCGTGATCCAGCCGACGCGCGCATCGGGCAGCGTCGGCTGCGCCGCGAACGCGCGTACGTCCTGCTCCAGTCTCCGCGCGGCATCGGACCACGTGAAGCGCGACTTCAGAAGTCGCCGCGCGGCCTCGACCTTGTCCCGCACACGCGCCGGATCGGCGCCGTGCACCTCACGCATTGCGGCGGCCAGCGCGTCGACATCGGGTTCGGCCCAGACCGAATTGCGCAGATTGAAGTGGGTCTGCGCCGGAACGAAGCGGTAATCCACCATCCAGGCGGTTTCTTCGCTGCAGAAATCCAGCTGCCCCCCCCAGTTGGTGGTGATCACCGGCAGGCCGCCCAGCATCGCTTCGGCCAATGGCAGGCCAAAGCCTTCAGCCCGGCTCGGCGCCAGCAGCGCGTTGCAGCTCGCGTACAGATGCTTGAGCTGGGCGTCGCTCACGTCCTCCTCGATGATGTGCACGTCCGGATAATCCGGGTTGTCGCGGCGTGCTTCAGCCAGCCAGCGATGCACTTCATTGTGTGGATTGGCGAAGGTCTTGATGACGAGGCTGACATCGTCGGCGGCGCTGAACGCCTTGCCATAGGCCAGAAGCATCGCGTCCACGCCCTTGCGCGGGAAGCACGAGGACACGTGGAGGAAGCGGAACCCCCTGCCCGGCACCGGATAGGTCGCATCGGCAACAATCTGCTCCCAGTGATCCACGCCGTTCCAGCAGACGCCAAGGGGAACCGACACGCCGTTATCCACCATGATCTTCTCGACATGATGCGAAACGCAGGAGATCCCCTGCAGGCTGTCATTGAACTCCTCGACCCACTCCTGCGGAAAACCGCTCTCCTCCCAGGGATAGGCGTGCAGCAGGTTCATCCTTGCGCGTGCATCGGCAACCCGTGGCGGATACAGCAGTCGGCTGGTCACCTCGGCCTGGTCGGCCGGGATCGCGGCCACGGCAGCATGCAGCGCCGCCACGCGCGGATTGCGCGCAAGGAACTGCGGTGACGGATCGAAATCACCCGGGCCCTCGGTCGAATGCAGACCCACGCGGTGGCCACGATCGGCCAATGCTTCCGCGAGGCAACGGTTCACCAGGGCCAGGCTGTAGCTGCTGTCGAATGGACCTTCCACGCGCCAGGACAGCGACGCGGGCAGTTCACCGCCGCGTGCGAGCGCCTCGTTGGCCGCCGTTCCGGAGGAGATCAGCGCTGCCGCCTGCTGCAGTTCGAAGGGTTCCGGCTCGCAGCCGACGTCCAGCCCACCCACCGCCTGGACCAGGGTGCGGTAGCCGGCGTCGAGTGCAGGCGACGCGGCGACCCAGCGGCGATCGCGTGGCGCACGACGCGATGCGACCGCTTCCATGGCCTGCAGCGCGGCCTTGGCCGAATTGTCCCACGAGAACTTCGCCGCCTGCAGGGGGGCATGGGCACGCAGGGAGTCGGCGAATGCGGTGTCGGTCAGAACCTTCTGCATGGAGCGGGCGATCGAAGCAGGCTCCGTTGGATCGAACAACGCATCTTCACGACCGATCACCTCGGGGATGCTGGTCGTGCCCGAGCCAATGGTCGGTGCTCCGCAGGACATGGCCTCCAGCGCGGGCAGGCCAAAGCCTTCATGCAACGAGGGGAACACGAAGGCCGCCGTCGCGCTGTACAGCGCAATCAGCTCTTCGTCGGTGATATAGCCGGTGAACACCACCTGGTTGCTGACGCCGAGCTGCGCTGCCAGCACATCGAAATTGCGGCGGTCGTGCTCGGACACTTTGCCGGCGATGACCAGCTGCGTCGACGCACGTACGGCCGGATCCATCAGGGAGAATGCCCGCAGCAGACCCTCTGCATTCTTGCGCGGCTCCATTGCCCCGCTGTACATCACGTAGCGGCCACGCAGGCCGAAGCGCTCGCGGAACAGGGTCTGCTCGCGTTCGCCGATGGCCATCGGCACGAAGTGCGGCGAGATTGCCGAGGAGATGTTGACCACACGCGCCGGATCGATATCCAACGCCTGCAATGCCTCCTGCCGGGCATGCTGGGAGATCGACAGCAGCAGGTCGGCGCGCTTGAGCGACTCGACCTTGTCCATGTACCAGGACCGGACCCAGTCCGATGCCAGATAGACGTCGGGATTGAGCAGCGGAATCAGGTCATAAAGGGTCAGCGCAGTCGCCGCCCGTACGCCCGGCAACTTGCCGATCGAGCCGACCGCACCGCCCTGGGAACCTTCGAACAGGCTGGATACGTGGATGAAGTCGGGCTGGAGGCCATCCAGGAACGCTTCCCACATCAGCTCGGATGCACCACGCCGCCACGCATCCGCGGCGTTCGGCCAGCCTACCCGGCTGAAGGTATCGAACTGACGGATCCGTTCCTGCGGGACCAGGCCATCCAGGGCCTGGCGGATGTCGCCGATGCCATCGGGGAAGGTGCCGTTGACCGCCACCCAGATCTCATGGTCGCCCGCATTGCGGGCCATCGCTTGCGCCAGCGAGGTCGAATAGCGCCCGATGCCCCGGAATCGGCTCTCGGTCTGTGCACCCTGCAGGTCAATCAGCACTCTCATCGGGCAGCCCTTTCATTCCTTGAACGCTTCAGGTCTTCCAGCACGCGCCGGGCCCGTCGATCCAGATGGACGACAGTGACTTCGTGCTCGTTGCCCTCCATTGCAGCCAATCGCGCCCGCTCGATCTCGAACAGCTGTTCGCTGATGGCGATCTTCTGCAGGCGCTGGTGAAGGAAGGGAATGCGCGTAACCAGGGGCTTGGCCAGGCGTCGCAGCCACGGTGCGGCCATGGCGACCTTCAGCACGCGCACGACCGCCGGCCGCAGCGCACGTTTCATGCGGCCCAGCACGCTGGACGACAGGCGTCGGCGCACTGCCCGGAACGGCCGCGTGAGCTGCCACGAACGGCTGCGTTCGATCGCATCCAGCTGCGCGCGCAGCTGCTCATGCGCCAACCACCAACGATGGGCCTCGTGCTTGCCCTTGGTGACCTGCTCAGTCAGCTCGTGCAGTTCGGTCAGCGCCTTCCTGTCGAGCAGGCTGCGCTCACGCTCATGCTTGCTCACCAGTTCCCGCTGGGCCACTGCCATCGCACGGACCGCGCCTTCGTGCTCGCTGCGCAGCCTTTCCATTGCCCGGGCGTTGTGCTCGGTTGCCTCGGCAGATTCTTCCTGCGCCCGCTGCAGTGCCGCGTCCAGATCCTGGATCCGCTCGTTCAGTTCGACCTCGCGTCGATCCGCCAGCGTCTGCAGTTCGTGATAGGCCAGGTTGATCTGCGAGCAGAACTGCGAGCCCGAACTCAGACTGAAATCATCGAACACATTGGGTCCGCTCTCGAATGCCGCATCCAGTTCGGGATGCTGCGCACTGGCGTAGAACCGGTTGAGGCCGTCGAAATAGACGAACCGGTACCCCTTGTCGAGCAGGATCGGTTCCCAGCTCTGGTGGGATTGTTCCGAACTCAGCGGACGCGTGCTTTCCACCACGACCAGCCAGGGCAAGCGGGTATCGCGCTGCCAGCCGCGCAGCACCAGTTCCTCTGCGCCCTCGACGTCGACCTTCAACCAGTGGATGTCAGTGGCTGGCACCTGCTCCAGCACGGTGTCCAGCGTCAGCGCCGGCACACGCACGTCGGAGACGTTGAAGCCCGCCTCCCGATGTTCGGCAGCGATGGCCGGATCCGTGGTGCTCAGGCCGGTATCGGCGATGTTGAAGAACTGCAGTATCCCGGGTTGATCGCTTACGGCAACCTGCAGCACCACCTCATCCGGCCGGCGATCGCGCAGCAGGTTGGCATACTGCGGCGTGGGCTCCACGTGCACGCCGCGCCAGCCATGCTCGTAGAACATCCGGCTTACCGAGTCGGTATCGGGGCTCTGTGCGCCCACATCGACATAGCAGCCATTGTCCACATGTGACAGCGCGCGCCAGAGCATGACGTCTTCGAAATTCTGCGCGTAGGAAATGAGCTTTGACATGGTTGTCCGTCAGTCCGCCTGCACACCATCGGCCGATGCGCGGCTGCGTTCCACGCTGAAGGCAGCATCGAGCCAGTTCGATCCGATGAACGTGGTCCTGTCGGCATTCATCACGTCGAACACCAGCAGGTTGTCCACCCACTCGAAGTTGTCGACCATGTGCGTTTCGGTGCTGACCAGCGCCGGCGACACCGAGTAGGAACCCGGGCCCAGCGTACAGGTGAAGTCCAGGTGGTAGACCACCTGTTCTCCGCCCCGCACATCACGCTGGACCTGACCGGTATGCCAGGTATTGCTGCCCCAGATGATGTGGCCCTGCTTGTCGCGCAGCATGAACCCCAGTACCAGGCTGGGCAGGTCGGCACTGACCTGTGCCTTCAGTTCAAGCCGGAGCTTCTGGCCAACGGTTGCCAGCTTGACCTCCTGGCTGCTTTCGCCATCGAGCAGTCGCAGCGATTCCACGCGGGCCTGGCCGGTCCCGCTCCTGGTAGTCACCCAGCCGGATTTGCCACGGCGCTGCTCGACCGCAAGCGTCTCGTTTTCCTTCTTCGCGATCAGCGCGTTGTAGAAATCGATGACCTCGTCCGGCTCGCCATCCTTCAGCACTCGTCCCTTGTCCAGCAGGATCGCGCGGTCGCACAGTGCCTTCACGTCGCTGAGGCTGTGCGAGACCAGCATGATCGACGTGCCCTCCTCGCGGAAGCGACGCATGCGGTCGAAGCTCTTGTGCTGGAAGTAGCTGTCGCCGACCGACAGGGCCTCGTCGACGATCAGCAGGTCCGGGGTGAATGCAGTGGCGACGGCAAACGCCACGCGCACCTGCATGCCGCTGGAATAGGTACGCACGGGCTGGTCGAAGTACTCGCCCACTTCGGCGAAGGCCTCGATCTCCGGCATCGCGGCTTCGATCTGCTCCTGCGAGTAGCCCATCAGGCCTGCGGAGTGGAACGCGTTCTGGCGACCGGTGAGGTCGGGGTTGAAGCCCATGCCCAGCTCGAGAATCGCCGCAACGCGGCCGGTCCGCGTCACCTGGCCCTCGGTGGGCTGGGCGGTTCCGGTGATGAGCTTGAGCAGGGTGCTCTTGCCCGCGCCGTTCTGGCCGATCACGCCCACGGCTTCGCCGGGCGCGATGGTGAAAGACACATTGCGCAGCACCCAGTTCTCTTCCTTGGGCCGCGTCGGCACACCGAACCAGCGGGCCGCGCGCAGCCACTCGCTCGTCCAGACGCGATACGCCTTGCCGACGTTGTCGACCTTCAGTTCACCACTCATAGCGCATCCACCATTTCCGGGCTGGCACGACGGAACATCACCAGCGAAGCCAATGCCAGCACCACCGTGGCGATCATCAGCCACAACAGGTCACCCCAGACCGGCGGCTTGTCGAACAGCAGCACGTTCTGGTAGCTGGTAACCAGCGGCAGCAACGGGTTGAGCCGGAAGATCGCCTGCACGCGCTCGGGCAGGATGGTGATGTGGTAGACGATGGGAGTCAGCCAGAACAATGCCTGCAGGACCACCGGAACCACCTGGCCGATATCGCGCATGAACACGTTGAGCACGCCCAGCAGCAGGCCCAGCGCCATCGAGAAACTCAGCGTCAGCAGCATCAGCGCCGGCAGCCACAGGGCCTCGGCCGTGGGCATGTGGCCCATCACCGCGAACACCGCGAAGATCGCCACCAGCAGCAGCACGTTGTTGACCAGCATCGTGCCACCGGCGATGAACGGCAGGCAGATGCGGGGGAACGACATCTTCTTCATCAGGTTGCCGCTGTCGACGAACAGGTTCACCGACTTGCCGATGGTCTCGGAGAACATCGTCCAGCACAGGGTGCCGGACATCAGGTACAGCGCGTAACCGTACTTGTCATCGATGCCCGGCAGCTTGGCGGCCAGCACCTCGGACAGGATCGTGGCGAAGATCAGCACCTGCATCAGCGGGTGGATGATCATCCACAAGGCGCCCAGGCGGCTGCGGATGAAGCGCAGCCGCAGCTCGTTCTTGATCGAGGAAAAAATGAAATAGCGGTAGTTCCACAGGGCCTTCAGCATACCCAGCATCTCGAATCCTCGTGCCCGGTGGTGGTGGTTCTTGGGTTCATCGGTCGTGTCGTTCCAAAGACTGCAATCGAGCGCGCATGGCCGTTGCAGCGGCCTGCAGGCTCATGGTTTCCAGGATGTCGCTGCGTGCCTGCGCGCCGATCTGCTGCGCCAGGCCCGGTTCGCGCGCGAGCCGGCGCATCCACGCTGCCGCGGCCGGCACGTCGGCCTCGGCCCAGGTGCCGCCATCGGCGAAGGGATACTCCCCCGGGCGGATCGGCACCGTGCGGAACGGCACCAGGCAGCTGTTGCCCTCGTTCATGAAATCGAGATTGCCCGACCAGGCGGTGGCGATCACCGGCTTGCCACGGGCCATGCTCTCGGCCAGTCCGAGCCCCAGCCCTTCCGCGCGGTGCAGCGAGACATAGGCATCGGCAGTTTCCTGCAATGCGTGCAGCTGCGCATCGTCGAGCACCTGGTCGCGTACCAGGATGCGCGGATCGCCGGCAGCCTGCTGCATCAGCTCGCGCAGCCGCTGCGGATGGCGGAAGCCGTTGCTGCACTTCATCACCAGCTGCACGTTGTCCGGTGCGCCATCGAAGGCCGCGCGGAACGCCGCCAGCACCGCCCACGGATTCTTGCGGTGGATCGACGAATTGAAGTCGAAGCTGCACAGGAACACGAAGGCGTCGTCGTCCAGGCCGAAGCTGGACCGAGACAGATCCGCGCCGGGCTGCGGCACGATCGGATGCGGAATGCGCACCACCGGCTTGCCGGTCGCGCGCCGGAAGGCATCCTCGACGAAGCGGGTGGAGACCCAGACTTCGTCGACCTGCTCCAGCGTTCGCTGCCATGCGGCCGGCACGGTATCCAGCTCCCAGAACCAGAACGCGATGGTGTAGGTATCGCGCGGCAGGCGGGGCGCCAGTTCACCGAACAGGTCCGGATTCACGAATACCAGGTTGAAGGGATAGGGCGCGCCCCGTCCGAGCTGGCCGGACAGGCTGTGGTCATTGCACGCATGCGGGATGCGGAGGGCGGCATCGTTCACCGCAACCGGATATCCCTCACCCAGCAGGGCCCGGGCATACATCCGTGCCGTCTGCCCCAGGCCGAACTGGCCGTGGATGTAGCCGTACAGATTGACGCCGGGCCCCAGGGTGGGATCTGTCGGCGGGAAGACCAGCGCTTCACCGCGCGCGTCGCCAGCGGCCGGTGCGGGCAGCGTGGGGAAACGTGCCTGCTCCAGTCCGCGGGCAAGCCACCAACGGCGCAGCCCGCCCAGGCGGGCGCGCAGGGCGTGGACGATGCGACGTGGCGCCCGCCTCCCTCCCCTGCTTTCGTCGTTGCTGGCCATGGTGCGGCTCAACCCAGCGCCCGTTCCAGGTCCAGCTGCAGGTCGCCCAGGTCTTCCACCCCCACGCTCAGGCGCACCAGCGCATCGCTGATGCCCAGCTGCTCGCGGCGCGCGACCGGGATCGACGCATGGGTCATCACGGCAGGATGGTTGACCAGGCTCTCCACGCCGCCGAGCGATTCGGCCAGGGTGAACAGCTCGGTCTTCTCGCAGAAGCGCTTGGCCGCCCCGAAACCGCCCTTGAGGACGATCGAGACGATGCCGCCGTAGCCGCCCATCTGGCGGGTCGCCAGGTCGTGCTGCGGGTGCGAGGCCAGGCCGGGGTAGATCACCTTGTCCACCGCCGGGTGCTTTTCCAGCCATTGGGCCAGGGCCAGCGCATTGGCGCAGTGCGCCTTCATGCGCAGCGGCAGGGTCTTCAGGCCGCGCAGAGCCAGGAAGCTGTCGAACGGCCCCTGCACGCCCCCCACCGAGTTCTGCAGGAACGCCATCTGCTCGGCCAGTTCGGCGTTGTCGCCGACCACGACCATGCCGCCGACCATGTCCGAATGCCCGTTGAGGTACTTGGTGGCCGAGTGCAGGACCAGGTCCGCCCCCAGTTCCAGCGGACGCTGCAGCATCGGTGAGGCGAATGTGTTGTCCACCACCACGATCAGGCCATGGCGCTTGGCGATGGCGGCGACCGCAGCGATGTCCACGATCTTCAGCATCGGGTTGGTCGGGGTTTCGATCCATACCATGCGCGTGGCCGGCGTGATCGCAGCCTCGAACGCGGCCAGGTCGGTCAGATCGACGAAGCTGAAGTCCAGCCCGGCGGTACGACGGCGCACGCGCTCGAACAGGCGGAAGCTGCCGCCATAGATGTCATCCATCGCCACCACGTGGCTGCCGGCGTCCAGCAGTTCGATCACGGTCGAGCTGGCGGCCATGCCGGAAGCAAAGGCGAAACCGCGGGTTCCCCCCTCCAGCGAGGCGACGCAGCGCTCATAGGCAAAGCGGGTCGGATTGTGCGTACGCGAGTATTCGAAGCCCTGGTGCTCGCCCGGGCTGGACTGCGCATAGGTCGAGGTGGCGTAGATCGGCGGCATCACCGCACCGGTGCTCGGATCGGGCGACTGGCCGCCGTGGATGGCCAGGGTGGCCAGGGCGAGCGCGCGATCCTGGGAAGAAGCGTTGGGCATGTTGATTCCTGATGGGCACCGGCGGACGGTGCCGTCGAAGGAGCGGAAGTCTATCAGCGCGGCCTTAACAACCTTTGACGCGAATAAACGTGAATTCAGCTGTGATCGTCTGCGAACTTCGCGTTACTGAACGCGACGCCGCAGGTAGTTGAGCAGATCGATCCGGGTGATCAGGCCGAGGAAGGCGTTGCCGTCCATCACGATCGCCACCTGGCCACGGTCGAACACGGGCAGCAGGGCTTCGATCGGCGACTTCACGTCCAGCCGGTCCAGCTTGCTGACCATGGCCGTGGCCACCGGATCCCGGAAGCGCGCCTCGTCGCCGTAGACATGCAGCAGTACGTCGCTTTCGTCGACGATGCCGACCAGCTGGTCGCCCTCCATCACCGGCAGCTGCGAGACGTCGTACAGCTTCATCCGCTGGTAGGCGGTGGTCAACAGATCATTCGGGCCGATCACGACGGTGTCGCGCTGGCCGTACGGGCGCAGGATCAGGTCGCGCAGGTCGCCGTGCTGCGGGCGCTCGAGGAAGCCGTTGTCCAGCATCCAATAGTCGTTGTACATCTTCGACAGGTACTTGTTGCCGGTGTCGCACACCAGCACCAGCACCTTCTTCGGCGTGGTCTGCTCGCGGCAGTACTTCAGTGCGGCGGCGAGCAGGGTACCCGTGGAGGAGCCACCGAGGATGCCTTCCTTGCCCAGCAGTTGGCGTGCGGTGTGGAAGCTCTCGGCGTCGCTGATGGCATAGGCCTTGGTGACACGGCTGAAATCGGAGATCGAGGGCAGGAAATCCTCGCCGATGCCTTCCACCAGCCAGCTGCCCGACTTGTCATTGAGCACGCCATCGTTGATGTACTCGGCCAGGATCGACCCGACCGGGTCGGCCAGCACCAGCTCGGTCTTCGGCGACAGCGTGGCGAAGGCGCGCGACAGGCCGGTCATGGTGCCCGAGCTGCCGCAGCCGAACACGATGGCGTCCAGATCGCCGCCCATCTGCTCCAGGATCTCCGGGCCGGTGCCGAATTCGTGGGCGGCCGGATTGTCGGGGTTGCCGAACTGGTTGATGAAGTACGCGCCCGGCGTCTGCTCGGCAATGGTCTTTGCCAGATCCTGGTAGTACTCCGGGTGGCCCTTGGCCACGTCCGAGCGGGTCAGACGCACTTCAGCGCCCATCGCCTTCAGATTGAAGATCTTTTCCCGGCTCATCTTGTCGGGAACGACCAGGATCAACTTGTAGCCCTTCTGCTGGGCGACCAGGGCCAGGCCCAGTCCGGTGTTGCCCGCGGTGCCCTCGACCAGCGTCGCGCCCGGCTTCAGGTCCCCGCGCTTCTCCGCTGCCTCGATCATCGACAGGCCGATGCGATCCTTGATCGATCCACCCGGGTTGGCGTTCTCGAGCTTCAGATAGAGCTCGCAGACACCGGTGTCCAGGCGCTGGGCCTTGACGATCGGGGTCTGGCCAATGAGTTCGAGGACGGAAGAATGGATGGGCATTCGCAGGACTTTCGGTTCGCGCCACACAGGGCCGGACAGATGATTATCCGACGGATGGCGCTGAAAGTCAGGTCAGTCCGGGTATGGGCGCGACGCTGCCGGAAAAGGGATGCGGACGGCCCCGGATCGACGAGGAGACCGGTACCGTCCGCATCGATGAGACAGGGACGTGCGGGCCAAGGCACCACCGCCTGTGGTGCCTTGGCGCGGCCGCCGTCATCGGCGGTACCGCGACGCCAGGGCGCGAGCGCCTGGCCGGGCCTTCTGTGGCCGGATCACGCCGTTCCGGGCGTGACGAGGTGCGTCACAGCGTGGCGGACGTCGTTGGGAGCGGTGTTTCGTACATTCGCAGAAGTCGTTGCTTGGCCAGCAGCTTCTCACGCTTCATGCGACCCAGGGTGACATCATCGATCGGGAGTACACCCAACTCCGCGTCCATGCACTTCTTGTTCAACTTGCGGTGCTGGTCATGGAGTGCCCTGAACTCCGGATCACGCGCGCGACGTGCGTCGATCTCGCTCTGGGGCTGATCTTCAAACATGATGGACCTCCTTCGACAGATACGCGAACGCCCCGGCCGCAAGGCACGGGGCGTTGTTCATGGAGGAGCGCCGTTCGATGGCTGCATGGGTGCGCACAACGACCTGCGGCACTGGCCTGCGCACGTCGGTCTGCTGCGGTTCGCGCCCTGCTTGCATCGGCCCGGCCCTCCCATCGTCCGGTCCGCGGCATTGCGTCCCGGACGATTGACCCTACGCCTGCTCCGGGCGGGGTACAAGACCCCTGCGACAAAAAGACCGAACCCCGCCGGGGCGGGGTTCAGGCTGAATGCTCAACGCAACGAAAAACAAACAATATCAATCAATTACGGGGCGATGATGACCTCGGCCGAGCGCGCCCGGGTCGACGCCGCCTTCTTGCCGCTGATCTGGATGCGGTTGCTGGCGACACCGCCCGCCACCAGTGCATCACGCAGGGCCTCGGCGCGCTTCTGCCCGACGCCGTTGGCGCTGTCGTAGGCCTCGATGCGCAGCCGGCCCTTCTTGCCGATGTTCAGGTACTCGGCCAACGCCTTGGCCTGGTTGCGCGCCCCGGCGGACAGACTGGAGCCGCCCGCTCCGAAAGCATCACCGGCGAAGGTGAAGACCTCGCCGCGTCCGTCGAACTTCGAGCCCGGCAGTTTCTGCCCGGACACCAGCTCGGCCTCCTCGCGGGCCAGTTTCGCCGCATTCTGCTGGGCCGCGCTCAATCGCTGCTGCTGCTTGCCGGCCACGCTGGTCAGGGCGTTCTCGGCGTCCTGCCGTGCCAGCGTCTCGGCCTCGGCAGCCTGACGCAGGCGTTCAGCTTCCTCGGCCTGCATCTGCGCCTGCATGCGCAGCTGTTCGGCCTCCTGGCGGGCGCGGGCGGCATCGCGGCGGCTCGCCTCGATCAGCAGGTCACTGCGGGTCCGCTCGAGCCGATCGACCTCACGGGCGGCCAGGGCCGCGCGTACGGCGGTCTCGGCGATCTCGACCCGGCGCTGGGCCAGGTAGGTCGCCAACTCCTGGTCGCGGCGCTTGGCCTTGTCCAGGGTGGCAATGGCCTGCTGGGCCTGCATGCGCTCGAAGGCGCCCAGTTCGGCGGTGTCCGGATTGGCCTGGATGGCCATCAGGCGCTGGCTCAGCCGGGCCACCACGGGGTTGTCGGCCGCCAGGGCAAGGGTCGGCAGAGCCAGCAGTACGGCCAGGGTTGCGGCGTTCACGGGTTTCACCGGCGGTCCTCCCCGGTCGAGAGCTGGCGCTGCAGCTGGTTGACCTCGTTGCGCCGCAGCTGCAGCTGCGCGGTGGCAGTGGCCTCCTCGCTGCGGGCGCGGGCCAGGTCGGCATCGGCCGCCGCGCGCAGGGCCATGGCCGGGGCGTTCTTGCGTTCGCGGCGATCGCCAGCGGCGCGCTGCGCCTGCTCCAGGCCCTGCCGGGCCAGATCGATCAGGTCCGGGGCGTACTGGTCGGCATCGGCCTGGGTGGCCTTGTCCACCGCCTGCCGGGCCTGGGCCAGTTCCAGCGCACCGTCCTGCGCCCAGGCGGGGGCAGACAGTGCGAATGCAAACGCCATCACATACAGGCCGTGGCGCATTCGTGCGAAGCTAGGTCGTTTCATTGGGGAGGCCGTACCGGTTGTCGGTTCACGGCCATTGTCGTCAAGCCAGCGCCGTGCTTGCAACGGGCGCCGGCAGTTTCGTTGGGGAAAATTCGCGATGGATATCGGCTACTTCCTGAAGCTGATGACCGAAAAGAACGCCTCGGACATGTTCCTGACCACCGGAGCACCGGTCTACATCAAGATCGAGGGGAAGCTTTACCCGCTGGGCAACACCGGCCTGCCGCCCGGCATGGTCAAGAAGATCGCCTATTCGCTGATGGACGAGGGCCAGGTGCCGCAGTTCGAGCGCGAGCTGGAGCTCAACATGGCCATCGCCCTGGCCGATGCCGGCCGTTTCCGGGTGAACGTGTTCAAGCAGCGGGGCGAGGTCGGCATGGTCATCCGCGCCATCCGCAGCCGGATCCCGAGCATCGAGGAGCTGAACCTGCCGCAGGTGCTGAAGGACGTCATCATGACCCCGCGCGGGCTGGTGCTGGTGGTGGGGTCCACCGGTTCCGGCAAATCGACCTCGCTGGCGTCGATGATCGACCATCGCAACAGCACCACGACCGGACACATCCTCACCATCGAGGATCCGATCGAGTACCTGCACAAGCACAAGATGTCCATCGTCAACCAGCGTGAAGTGGGGCTGGACACCCATGCCTTCCACAATGCGCTGAAGAACGCGATGCGCGAGGCCCCGGACGTCATCCTGATCGGCGAGATCCTGGATGCCGAGACGATGGAAGCGGCCATCGCCTTCGCCGAGACCGGCCATCTGTGCCTGGCCACGCTGCATTCCAACAATGCCGACCAGACCATCGAGCGGATCCTCAACTTCTTCCCGGAAAGCGCGCACAAGAACGTGCTGATGAACCTGGCGCTGAACCTGCGTGCGGTGATCAGCCAGCGCCTGGTGAAGAACAAGGACGGCCGCCGTCTTCCAGCCACCGAGGTGCTGATCAACACCCCGATGATCCGCGACCTGCTGCGACGCGGCCAGGTGCACGAGATCAAGGCCGCGATGGAAGCCTCGCTGGAAGAAGGCATGGAGAGCTTCGACCAATGCCTGTTCCGGCTCGCCAAGTCCGGCGTGATCGAGCAGGAGGAAGCCTTGCGCGCTGCCGATTCGCGCGACGGCCTGGCGCTGAAGTTCCGCCTCTCCGAAGGCAGCAGCGGCGAGCACGACCCGTACGCCGACTATTCAGCAGGCCAGCCGAGCATCACCCACGGCTTCTGATCCACCCCCGCCGGGCCATGCCCGGCGGCAGTGCACGCCCATCGGTAGCGCCGGGCCATGCCCGGCGGCCGATCCTGAAGAATTCAGGGGCTGTCTCATCCAATGAGACAGCCCCTGCGTAGCGTGCCGTCATGGACACCCTCCGCAAGCTGGCCATTCTTGCCGACGCCGCCAAATACGACGCCTCCTGTGCTTCCAGCGGGTCCGGCAAGCGCGACTCCCGGACCAGCGGTGGCATCGGCAGCACCGAGGGCATGGGCATCTGCCACAGCTACACGCCGGACGGCCGCTGCGTGTCCCTGCTGAAGATCCTGCTCACCAACTTCTGCGTCTACGACTGTGCGTACTGCATCAACCGCGTCTCCAGCAACGTGCCACGCGCGCGTTTCAGTGTGGATGAGGTGGTCGCGCTGACCCTGGACTTCTACAAGCGCAACTACATCGAGGGCCTGTTCCTTTCCAGCGGAATCATCCGCAATGCGGATTACACGATGGAGCGCCTGGTGGAAGTCGCCCGCCGGCTGCGCGAGGAACATCGCTTCGCCGGCTACATCCACCTCAAGACCATCCCCGAAGCATCGCCGGAACTGCTGGCAGCGGCCGGCCGGCACGCCGACCGTCTCTCGATCAATGTCGAACTGCCCACCGAGGCCGGATTGACGAAACTGGCTCCGGAGAAGACCGTCGGCTCGATCCGCGGCGCCATGGGCGAGCTGCGCTGGCGCATCGAGGAGGCCAAGGAGGCCGGCAAGGCATCGCGTGCGGTCACCGCGGGCGAGCCACGCCGGACGCGAGCGAAAGCCCCGCGCTTCGCACCGGCGGGGCAGAGCACGCAGATGATCGTTGGTGCCGATGGCGCCAGCGACAGGCAGATCCTCTGCAGTGCCGACAATCTGTACGGAAGTTACCGGATGCGCCGCGTCTACTACTCGGCGTTCAGCCCCATTCCCGACGCCAGTCTGCAGCTTCCGGTGCAGCCGCCGCCACTGCAGCGCGAGCATCGGCTGTACCAGGCGGACTGGCTGCTGCGCTTCTATGGCTATGGCGTGGAGGAGATCACCGACACCGCGCAGGGGGGCATGCTGGATCTGGACATCGATCCGAAGATGGCCTGGGCGATCCGCCATCCCGAGCGCTTCCCGGTCGACCTCAATCGTGCGCCGAAGGAACTGCTGCTGCGGGTTCCCGGGCTCGGCGTACGCAATGTGAAACGCGTGTTGATGGCGCGCCGCCATGGCCGGCTGCGGGTGGCGGACATTGCGAGGCTGAAGGCACCGATGGGCAAGCTGCTGCCGTTCGTGCTGCTGGCTGACCACCAGCCACGCAAGGCGCTGGAGGATCCTGTGGCATTGCGTGCGCGTTTGGCGCCGCCGCCCCGCCAGGGATCGCTGTTCGATGCACCGCCGGCGGCCTGACGCCCAGCGCTGGTCGCTGCGGGTCGATCCCCCGTGGTCGCTCGATGCCTGGCGGGGTGCAGCGCGCGAAGCGCTGCTGCGCGGACTGTCGCCCGAGCAGCTGGACTGGTTGGAAAGCAGCGCCGGGTCGTTGCTGGACGCTCCAGCAGCGACCCAGGCCCCGCTGCTGGAAACGCCCCCCGTACCGCATGTGCCGAGTGCGTTCCTTGAGCTGGCCTCCACCTGCCTGTGCCATGCCGATGCGCAGCCGATGCCACTGCTGTACCGGCTGCTGTGGCGGATCGTGCACGGCGAGCGCGCGCTGCTCTCCAATCCAACCGACGCCGATGTGCTGCGCGCGATGACGATGGCGCAGGCGGTCCGCCGCGACACGCACAAGATGAAGGCGTTCGTGCGCTTCCGCGAGATCCCCGGCGAGCAGGATGCCTTCATCGCATGGTTCGAACCGCAGCATCGGATCGTCGACCGGGTCGCGGCGTTCTTCGCACGCCGCTTCGTTGGCATGCGCTGGGCCATCCTCACCCCCTACCGGAGCGTGCACTGGGATGGCCAGGCGCTGTCCTTCGGCGCTGGCGGGCACCGCGAGCAGGCGCCGGCGGAGGACGCACGCGAGACGCTCTGGCAGACCTACTACGCAAGCATCTTCAATCCCGCACGCCTCAACACGCGGATGATGCAGCAGGAGATGCCTGCCCGGTACTGGCGGCACCTGCCCGAGGCGCAGCTGCTGCCCGGGCTGATCCGCGATGCTGGCGACCGCGTGCAGGCCATGCACGATCGTCCGGCGCAGCCACCCCAGCGGCGGATTCCATCGCGGCAGGCGACATCCGCGGTCCCCTCACCCTCCAGTGATCTGGCTACCCTGCAGCGCCAGGCAGCGGGCTGCCGGCAGTGCCCCCTGTGGGAGTCCACCACCCAGGTGGTGTTCGGTGAAGGGCCTGGCGATGCACGGGTGATGCTGGTCGGCGAACAGCCGGGCGACACCGAGGACCTGTGCGGACGCCCCTTCGCGGGACCTGCCGGCGCGCTGCTGGACCGTGCCCTCTCCGAGCTGGGTATCGCCCGCTCCGCGCTGTACCTGACCAACGCAGTGAAGCATTTCCACCACGAGAGGCGCGGCAAGGTTCGCCTGCACAAACGTCCGCAGGGCCGCCATGTGCAGGCCTGCCGTCCGTGGCTGCTGGGCGAGATCGAGCGGGTGCGGCCGGAGATCATCGTGTGCCTGGGCGCAACGGCGGCGTCGGCGGTGTTCGGCAGCCATTTCAGCCTGACGCGTGATCGCGCCCGTTGGCACACCCTGCCGGATGGCACCCGTGGCTCTGCCACGGTGCATCCCGCATGGGTGTTGCGGCAGGCCGACGAGGTCCGTCGAGAAGACGCCTACCGGCTGTTCCGCGATGACCTGCGGCAGTTGCTCATCGGGGATGCGGAATCCACCGGGCGTCGCCCCGCGCTGCCACCGACCAGCGAGGGGTAGCGCCGGACCATGCCCGGCGATCGCAGCGGCAATCAGGCCGCGTCGACCTGGTTTTCGGGGCGCGCACGCTCGAATGCGTCCAGCGCCTGGCAGGCGGCTTCGATGCGGCGCAGGGTCGGATACGGCGACAGATCCAGACCAAAGCGATGTGCGTTGTACACCTGCGGCAGCAGGCAGATGTCGGCCAGGCCGGGCCGGTCGCCATGGCAGAAGGTGCCGGTGTCGCTGCTGCCGGCCAGCAGGGTTTCCAGGGCCGCAAAGCCTTCGGCGATCCACTGCAGCGTCCACTGGGTGCGGACATCGGCGGACAGGTGCAGGCCGCGTTCCAGATGCTGCATCACCCGGAGGTTGTTCAGCGGATGGATGTCGCAGGCCACCAGCTGCGCGAGCGCACGGACGCGGGCGCGGCCGGCCGCATCGGCCGGCAGCAGCGGCATCTGCGGAAAACGTTCGTCCAGATACTCCAGGATCGCCAGCGACTGGGTCAGCACCTGCCCATCGTGCAGCAGGGTCGGCACCCGCTCCTGCGGATTGAGGGCGCGATAGGCTTCGCCGTGCTGTTCACCACCGTCACGCAGCAGATGAACCGGGCGCGCCTCCCAGCGCAGGCCCTTCAGCTCCAGGCCGATGCGCACGCGGTAGGCGGCGCTGGATCGCCAGTAGGTGTACAGCACGATGCCGTCGTCGACCGGGATCTCCATCGCCGCGTCCCTCCTCAGGGCCTGGCCGCCTGCTCGATGCGCTGCTCGATCGCACCGAAGATGCTGTTGCCGGCGGCGTCGAACATTTCAATCCGCACCACGTCGCCGAACGACATGAACGGTGTGCTCGGCTTGCCGTCGCGCAGGGTTTCGACGGTGCGCTGCTCGGCAAAGCACGAAGCGCCCTTGCTGGTGTCCTCGTTGGCGATGGTGCCCGATCCCACGATGGTGCCGGCGCCCAGCGGACGGGTCCTGGCCGCATGCGCCACCAGCTGGGCGAAGTTGAACTGCATGTCCACGCCTGCCTCCGGCGCACCGAACCACGCACCATTGATGTGGGTGACCAGCGGCAGGTGCACCTTGCTGTCCTGCCAGGCGTCACCCAGTTCGTCAGGGGTGACGAACACCGGCGACAGTGCCGAGCGCGGCTTGGACTGCAGGAAGCCGAAGCCCTTGGCCAGCTCGCCCGGAATCAGGTTGCGCAGCGAAACGTCGTTGACCAGACCCACCAGCTGGATGTGGCCGGCGGCCTGCTCCGGGGTGACCGCCATCGGCACGTCGTCGGTGATGACCACCAGTTCGGCCTCCAGATCGATGCCGTACTCCTCGCTGACCACCTTCACCGCGTCGCGCGGGCCGTAGAAACCGGCACTGGTGGCCTGGTACATCAGCGGGTCGGTGTAGAAGCTTTCCGGAACCTCGGCCCCGCGGGCGCGGCGGACGCGCTCGACGTGCGGCAGGTAGGCGCTGCCATCGACGAATTCATAGGCGCGCGGCAGGGGCGCCGCCAGCGTCTGCGGGTCCAGGTCGAACACGCCATCGGCGTCACCGGCGTTCAGTGATTCGTAGAGCGCGTTCAGGCGCGGTGCGACACGGCTCCAGTCCTCCAGGGCCTGCTGCAGGGTGGCCGCGATGCCGGTGGCGCGGACGCCGTGGCGCAGATCACGCGAGACGACGATCAGGGTGCCGTCGCGGCCGCCTTCCTTCAAAGAACCAAGCTTCATGGGTGGGTGTCCGGAGTCATGGGCAAACAAGTTTCAAGTGTAATCAAATATGGGGCGGCGCCAAGCTGCAGCGCCGCATCGCTCCACCCTACCGTAGCGGGGGTCAGGCAGGGCTGCGCCCTGCACCTGCTTCAAGCCAGGGCAACGTCAATGGCAACAGCCGGCTCTGGGTTGTCTGCGGATTTGGCGGGGCGGTGTGGGCGGGCAGGACACGCCGTAAACCCATCCCTGGGGCCTCGATGGCGCCATCCATGGCGCCAAC
>NZ_JBDJOB010000024.1:0-60117 GCF_039674705.1 Stenotrophomonas sp. TWI169
TGCCCGGCTAGCGCAGCGGGTCAGGAGCCGCCGGGCATGGCCCGGCGCTACCCCTGGGTTGATTCACCGAGGGTGCTGCACAGGGCGTCAGATTGATTCGCCGAAGGCCTTGGCCAGGTTGCGGTATGCCTTCTTCTGCGCTTCGTCGGTGGCGGCCGGGGCAATGATCTCCAGCTCGACGATCTGATCGCCATCGGGATTGCCCGGCAGGCCGCGGCCGCGCAGGCGAAGCTTGCGACCGGCTTCGGAATCGGCCGGAATCTTCAGCTCCACCGCGCCGCCCAGCGTGGGCACGCTGATGCTGGTGCCCAGCGCTGCCTGCCAGGGCGTGACCTGCAGCGAATACAGGATGTTGCGGCCATCGACCTCGAACTGTGGGTGTGCGGCGTACTCCACCTCCAGCAGCAGGTTGCCACCGTGGTTGCCCTGCCCCGCCAGACGGATCACCTGGCCGGGACGGATGCCCTTGGGCACGCGCACATCCAGCTGCCTGCCGTTGACGGTGATGCGCAGGCTGTCGCCGTTGTAGGCAGCCTCCAGCGGCACCGACAGCTTGGCGCGGGTATCGCGGTTGGGTGCATGTCCCTGGCTGCTGAATCCCGGGCCCGGTCCCTGGCCACCGCGCTGGCGGGCGAACAGGCTCTCGAAGAAGTCGCTGAAGCCGCCATTGGGGCCACCACCGCCGAACACTTCCTCGAAATTGAAGCCACCGCCACCGTAGTTCGGCGGCACATTGAATTCCTCGCCCGGCCGGTAGCCCTGCGCGCGCAGCTGGTCATAGGCCGCGCGCTTTTCCGGATCGCGCAGCGCCTCATAGGCTTCATTGACCGCCTTGAACCTGTCTTCGGCCCCGGCCTCCTTGCTGACGTCCGGGTGGTACTTGCGTGCCAGCCGGCGGTATGCGGTCTTGATCTCCGCATCACCCGCAGTCGGTTCCACCCCCAGGGTGGCGTAATAATCCTTGAATTCCATCCAGCTACCTCGATTCGCTTCGGCCGCGCCGGTGGCGCCGCCCCAGGTTCATTCTACGCGCCGGCGATGCTACGCCGCCCCTCGTGCGGCCCCGGTGAGGCCGACTGATCCTGCGCAATGCGCCTGCCATCGGCCTGCGCCACGCTGTGGCTGGAACCCTGGCGCGTGCCCCCTGAAGATGGGGCCTGCACGCGGGGTTTCCAATGTCTTGACGCCCCTGTCCCATCCCGCCCACTAGCCTGCCCCAGCAAGGAGTCCATCATGACCATCCATGTCGGCGACCGCATTCCGGAAGTGACCCTCAAGCGCATCCGCGAGGGCATGGAGACGCTCGATACGCACTCGCTGTTCGACGCCCGCAAAGTGGTGCTGTTCGCCGTGCCCGGCGCCTTCACCCCCACTTGCTCCGCCCGCCACCTGCCCGGCTTCGTCGAGAAGTTCGAGGCGTTCCGCCAGCGCGGCATCGAGGTCTACTGCATGGCGGTCAACGATCCGTTCGTGATGAAGGCCTGGGCCGCTGACCAGCACGTACCCGAGGGCCTGCTGATGCTGTCCGACGGCAATGCCGAACTGACCCGCGCGCTGGGCCTGGAACTGGATGCCAGTGCTTCGGGCATGGGCATCCGCTCGCGCCGGTTTGCCCTGTACGTGGACGACGGCGTCGTCCGCGCGGCCTGGATCGAGCAGCCCGGGCAGTTCGAAGTGTCCTCGGCCGAGTACGTGCTGGAGCACCTGCCCACCTGATCTTCCACCGCAAGAGGAAACGGCCAGCCATGTCCAATACGCCAGCCAACGCCAACACGTCTGCCCACCCGCTTCCCGGCATCAGCGACCGCAAGGTCCTGCGCGAACGCGCGCGGCGCAATCTTGAAGATGGCGCGATCACCGAAAGCTACAGTGCCGACCGCAAGGCCGTGATCAAGCTGCTCAACGACGCCCTCGCCACCGAGTATGTCTGTGTGCTGCGCTACTACCGGCATTACTTCACCGCCAAGGGGATGCTGGCCGATGCGGTCAAGGCCGAGTTCCTCGAGCATGCGCAGCAGGAACAGGCGCATGCTGGCAAGCTGGCCGAACGCATCGTCCAGCTCGGCGGCGAGCCGGACCTCAATCCGGACACGCTGAGCGCGCGTTCGCATGCCGAGTACAAGGAGGGCAGCGACCTGCGTGACATGGTCCGCGAGAATCTGGTCGCCGAACGCATCGCCATCGACAGCTACCGCGAGATGATCGACTTCATCGGTGATCGCGACACGACCACCAAGCGCATCCTCGAGGAGATCCTGGCGCAGGAAGAAGAGCACGCCGATGAGTTCGCCGACCTGCTGGACGGGTGGATCGGGGAATAGCGCTGCGCGTATCGGATACCGCGTGCCGGCCGTGGGCCGGCACCTACCGGAGGACGTTGAAACGCACCTGCGTCCACGCGCCATCGACAGCCAGCGCGGTCAGCGTATGGCTACCCGGTTCGGCGAACTCGCGCTGCATCAGCTGAGATCCCCGGGTCTGTGCGATCCAGCGGCCATCCAGCAGCCAGTCCACTGCCTGCTCGCTGCCCAACGCGCGCAGCTGCAGGCGCACGCCGTGTTCGGCATTGGGCGCGCGCGCCAGCGTGGCCCCGTCATTCAGACCGTCCACGTGCAGCGCCACGCTGGCCTCACGGCCATCGTCGCGGCAGTCCGGTGACAGCGCCGGCAGCTGCGACAGCTCCCGGGTCGCCTTCGGCAGCCACGGCGACAGCAGCGCCGGCCAACGGGCGATTTCGCGCGCCACCTCCTCATGGGGCAGACGACAATCGGCCGAGACGCGCAGACCGGTGCGTGCATCTGCCAGGTAGCGCTGACGGCCCGGTTGCCAACGCCGGGCTTCGCGCTCGGGGAACGTGAGCGGTACGGCGCCGTCGAGCAGGTACGCCGGCATCCGCCGCTGGCACACGGCCGGCGGCAATCCTTCGGCGCGTTCACCGGTCGGCCAGCAGATGTCGCCCTGGCTGACGCTGGCCGGCATCGGTGCCGCCGCCGAATCGCCACGCTGGCGCGGCAGACTGTCGACCACCTCGAACATCAGCGGCAGTGCGGTGACCGCGCCGTACTGGCCCGGCAGGGGCGTGCCGTCGGGCCGCCCCACCCATACGCCCACGGTGTAATGCCGCGTGCTGCCGATGGCCCAGGCATCGCGGTAGCCGTAACTGGTCCCGGTCTTCCAGGCAACGCGGGGGCGCCCTCCCACATCGAAGGTGCCCACGCCATACCCCGGACGCGGGTTCGACTCCAGCATCTCGCGTACGATCCAGCTCGCTCCCGGCGACGCCAGCCGCCGCTCGATCATCGGCTCGTCATCGGTGTAGCGCACGCGGCCGGCGATACCGTTGCGGTTCAGTGCGGCGAATGCCCCGACCAGATCTTCCAGCCTCGCGCCGGTGCCACCGAGTATCAGCGAGAGATTGGGGGGGCTGCCCGCGGGAAAACGCAGCTGGATGCCGGCGTGTGACAGGCGCGCGGCAAAGCGCGCGGCGCCGACCCGCTGCAGCAGGTCCACCGAGGGTACGTTGAGCGACAGACGCAACGCACTGGAGGCGCCGATCGGGCCATTGAACGCCATGTCGAAGTTGCCCGGGCGGTAGCTGCCGAAGCTCTGCGGCGCGTCCACCAGCAGGCTCTCCGAGTGGATCAGGCCGTCATCCAGCGCCATCGCGTACAGGAACGGCTTGAGGGTCGAACCCGGCGAGCGCCAGGCCTGCACCATGTCGACGTGGCCCAGGCGCTGGCGGTCGCCGAAGGACAGCGTTCCCACGTAGGCGCGCGCCTGCAGGGTCTGGTTGTCGACCACCAGCAATGCCGCCGACGTCCGCTCCGGCAGGCTCGAGAAATAGCTGGCCACACGCTCTTCCAGTGTACGCTGCAGGCCGATGTCGATGCTGCTCCGGATGCGCGCCTGGCCGGGGTGTGCCGCATGCAGCCGCTGCGCCAGCAATGCCGCATGCAGCGGCGGTCGCAGCGACCGCGCCACCACGTTCTCGATGCGTGCATCCTCCACCTCATCCGGTGTCCACGCCCCCCGTTCGGCCATGCGTGCCAGCACCTTGTCACGTGCCTTCTGCGCTGCTTCCGGATGGCGGTCCGGGCGCAGGCGGCTGGGTGCCTGTGGCAGCACCGCCAGCAACGCGGCCTCGGCATGTGACAGCTGCGCGGCCGGCTTGCCCAGGTAGGCCCAGCTGGCAGCCTCCACGCCCTCGATGGTGCCGCCGTAGGGCGCACGCTCCAGATACAGGGCCAGGATCTCCCGCTTGGAAAGATGCGCTTCCAGCTGCAGGGCACGCAGCACCTGCTTGAGCTTGCCCCACGGGGTACGCGAATGCGGGTCGAGGATGCGTGCCACCTGCATGGTCAGGGTCGAGCCACCGGAAACGATGCGTCCGCCGCGCAGCAGCTGGCCGCCGGCACGCAGGATCGCCAGCGGATTGATGCCCGGATGGCGCCAGAACCAGCGGTCCTCGTAGGTCAACAACGCCTGCAGGTACAACGGCGAGACGCTGTCGATCGAGGCCGGATAGCGCCACACGCCCTCGGCATCGGCGAACGCACGCAGTGGCGTGCCGTCGGCAGCCACCACCAGGGTGCTGGTGTCGCGCTGTTTCGGCAGTGGCGGCGGGAAGACGACGTCCAGTACCAGCAGCAGTGTCAACAGACCCGCCGTTCCCCAGCGCAGCCACGGCCACAGCGGCCGCAGCCGGCGGCGCAGGTCCGCCCGCCGGGTCGTCATCGCGCTCTTCATTGCGGGATGCCAGCAGGACGGGCCGCGCCGTCGCGGCCCGTCCGCGCGGTCACGGCTGCACCACCGTGATCGTGGTCGGGTTGCTGCGGCCGACGCCACGCAGCTGCGGCCGGTACATGTCTTCCACCAGCGGCGGCGGCACCGAGTAGGTGCCCGGGGTCACCGCACGCACCAGGTAGAACACATTGGCCTTTCCGCCGCGCAAGAGCTTGAGCGCTGCCACGTAACGGTCGTCGCGGAACTCCTCATGCTTGGTATCGGCCGCGTCACCGCGGTCGCTGATGGTGATGCCATCGACGACCACGTCCGCCCACTGCTTGGCATCGCCCAGGTTGAAGTTCTCGATCTCCAGGCCGGCCGGCAGCAGATCGGTCAGCAGCGCATCCGGCATGGTGGTGTCGGCACTGACGGTGACCCGCACGATCAGCGCTTCGCCTTCCTTCAGCGGCCGCGGCGACCACGGCTTGCCGTCGGTACCGAAGTAGCTGCGCTCGACACCGATCACACTGTTGTCCGGCGCGGGCGCACTGCGTGGGATGCCGGCCACATCGATGCTGGCGAACATCGGCGGCTGGCCCTTCGGAGTGAAGCGCACTCCGCTGGCCAGCTCGCTGGCGCTGAAGGTGCGCCCGAACAGCTTGCGCTCGCCGATCGATTCACTGTTGCCACCGATCACCAGCTCGCCGGCCACCAGCGCCTTCTGGTTGGCCGCCAGCGCCTTGCCCAGGCGGGCAATGGCGACCTGCTCCTGCGTGCTCAGCCACATCCAGCCGGCGTTGCGGCGCGCATCCAGGCCGCGGCCGAGATCGACCGCACGCGCATCCCATGCCGGCTTCGCCAGCTTGTTCTCGTGGGTCAGCGCGATCATCAGCGCGTCGTCACGGATCGCGCTGCCGTAGTCGCCGAAGTACGACGGGCGCTCGCTGCTGGACTTGGCGAAGGCAGCTTCCAACGCGGCCTGGCCTCGCTTGGCGTCGCCCTGCAGCGACAGCGCCACACCCAGGTGGACCAGCGACAGGCCGCCGACCGCCTTGCTGCGCTCGTTGTCGTACAGCGTGCGCAGCGTACCCAGCGGCGCACGGTTGACCCGGGCCAGCACGTAGCCGGAATACGCCTGGTTGGCGAACTTCAGTTTCTCGCGCTCGTCCTGGCCGTAGAACGGGTTGCCGCCGGACAGCAGATCCTCGCTGAGACGGTTCAGTGCCTTCTGCAGCACGTTGTCCGGTACGGCGAAGCCGGCATCCCGGGCATCAAGCAGGAACTCGGCGATGTACGGGGTCAGCCACGGGTTCACATAACCATCGTCGCCCCACATCGAGAAGTTGCCGTTGGCCACCTGCATCGACGCCAGGCGGCCGAACGCGCCCTCCATGCGTTCGCGGCGGGTCTTGGCATCCAGGCCGTCTGCGCCGAGCATCGACGACGTGGCCTGATCCAGGATCAGCGCAGCGTAGCCCTTGCTGGTGGTCTGCTCGGCGCAGCCATACGGGTAATTCAGCGCGCCCTGCAGAGCACTGGCAAACGGAATCGGGGGCAGCGGGCTGACCAGCAGGCGCGCATTGACCGACTCGGACATCAGGCCATCGGCCAGACCGCTGTCGAGGCTGACCGCCGCCAGCGGGTCGAGCGTGCGTACCTGCGAGCGCAGCACCTGCGGCCATGCCGCACGCACCGGCAGGTCGTAGCGGCGGTCGGCCTTGAAGCCATTGCCTTCCACACGCACCCGCACCTTGGCCACGCTGTGGCCTTCGCGTGCCGACAGCGGGAAGCTCAGCGTGGTCTTCGCATCGGCGTTGAGCTGCACGCTGCGGCTGCCCTCGCCAAGGGCCAGCGGTCCCTCGCTGTCCACGCGCACGTTGAACTGGCCGGGCTTGCCGGTGAAGTTCTGCACGTCCAGCGTCACGGTGCTGCGGTCGCCCGGGGCGAGCACGCGCGGCATGCTGGCCTCGGCCAGGATCGGTGCGCGCACCACCGTTTCCACGTCGCGCTTGCCGTACTGGTCATCGCTGTACACCAGCGCCGACACGCGCAGCGTGCCGTTGAAGTCCGGCACCTTGAGGCGGATGCGGGCATTGCCCTTGGCATCAAGCTGTACCGGGCCGGAGAACAGATCCACGGTCTGCACGCGCGCGGTCGGCCGCTTGGCCTGAGGCAGGGACTGCAGCGCCATGTCACCGCCGAACTTCAGCTTGCCGGCGCCGCCGTCGAAGCTCTCGATCACCCGGCTGTAGATGTCATAGGCATCGATGCCGAGGCGGCGCTGGGCGAAGAAGTGCGCGCCGGCATCGGGCACGGGGAAACGGGTGATGTTGAGGATGCCCACATCCACCGCCGACACGGTGACGTGCGCAGCCTTGCCGGCCAGCTGCGGTGCGCTGACCGTCACCGGCAGATCCTGTTCCGGGCGCATCTGCTTCGGCGCCACCAGGCCGACGGCCACGGTGCGGCCCCTGCGGTCCATCGGTACGTGCACCACGCCGACAGCGCGCGCCGGGGTGATCTTGCTCGGCGCACTGCCACCCCGGAACACCAGCGCGGTGATGTAGACATCGTGGCGCTCCCAGTCAGCGGTGACCGGGATGTTGAAGGTGGCACCGGGTTTGGCGTCGATGTCCTGCACGTACAGCATGCGATCGGTCTCGACCATCAGGATGCCCTTGCCGGCATGCGGCGGCGTCACCGTCACCTGCAGGGTGTCGCCCGCCTTGTAGCCGGTCTTGTCCAGGCCCAGCTTGACCTTGTCCGGGCGCGCATCGAGACCGCGATTGTCATCGCCCCAGCTCCAGCCGGCACGGAACGGATAGCGGCTGGTCAGGCCTGTGCCCGGATCGAACACGTCCACCCGGTACTCGCCCCACTCGACCGGGACATCGAACGCCACCGCGCTGCTGCCGGCATCGACCGTGCGGGTTTCCTTGTTCTCGAACCGACGGGTGAAATCGTAGTCCCAACGGTTGTCGTTGAAGGTCCAGTGATAGTCACGCAGCTCGCGCACCAGGGTGATCTTCAGGCCCTTGGCCGGCTGCGGCCGGCCGGCCGCGTCCACGCGCACCAGTTCGAAGCGTGCGTTGCTGTTGGAGTCGGCACCATCGTCGGGGTTGAACAGCGGACGCACGCCGACCAGTGCATTGGCTGGCCACATCACCCGCTTCAGGGTGCGGGTCACGGTCCGCCCACCGGTCTCGTACAGGCTGCCGGACAGCACCACCGCGATCGGCGCCTTGGCCTTGGCCGCTTCTTCCGGCAGCGTCACGTCCTCGCGCAGCTGGCCGTTGGCCGGCAGCGTCGTGTCGATCACGTCCTTGGCCTCGCGCGGCAGCTGCAGGGTAGGGTCGCCGAAGAAGTAGCCCGGCAATCCCTCGACCGGCTGCTGTTCGGCTGCCACGGCCAGGCGCGCGGTGAAGCGGTTGCCGTCAGCCGGCGCGCCGTACAGATACGCGCCATCGGCCTGCAGACGAAGATCTTCGCCCGGCTTGAGCGTCTTTTGCGGGCTGTCCAGGTCCAGCTTCATCCGTTCGGGCAGGAACTCTTCGATGCGCAGGGTCATGCCCTGGATCGCTTCCTTGCTGGCCGGATCGGTACGGAACTCCACCTGCCAGCGTCCTGTCGGCGCCTCGGCCGGGATGACCTGCTCGAATGCGATGTAGCCCTGCTCGCCCGGCTGCAGGCGGGTCTCGCGGAAGGTCTTGCCGTCGGGCTGCTTCAGGCGCAGGAACACCGGCTGCGACTTGACCGGCTTGCCATCATTGTCGCGCAGCAGCGCGGACAGGCGCACGGTCTCGCCCGGCCGATAGAGGTCGCGGCCGGACCATGCGTAGACATCGAACCAGGCATTGTCACGGCCGGCAACGGCAAACTCGCTCAGGTCCAGGGCCGGCTGGTTGAAGGGCAGGAAGCTGGTGTCGCGACCACTGCTGGCCACCAGCACGTGGGTGGCGTCGAGCGTGTAGTTCAGCAGCGCATTGCCGTTGCCATCGGTACTGCCCTTGAGCACCACCTCGCCTTTGCCGTCGAGCACGCGCAGCTCGACGTTCTTCAGCGGTGCTCCGTCCTTCAGTCCGGCGGTGTGGACGAACAGCTTGTCCTTGTAGGCGCGCGTGTGCAGGCCGATGTCGCTGACCGAGAAGAACGCGGTGTCGAACTCGCCCTCGTAATCGCCCGTGCGCTTGAGCAGTGCGAAGTACAGGCCCGGCTCCTGCAGCTCCTTGATGTCCTGGGTTGGCAGGTAGGTCAGCACCCGCTCGTTCTGCTTGCCGCCGAGGATGAAGCGGTTGACGTAGACCGGCTCGGCCAACGCATTGATCGGGCTGCGCTCGTAGTCGCTGCTCAGTTCCCAGCTGCCACGACGGCCGCCGCGCTGGTACTGGCTGAAGAAGGTCGGCAGATCCTTCTCGCGCACGCGCAGGAATTCGACGTCGACCTCGGGAACATTCACGGAGACAACCGGCAGGCCGCGGCTGTCCTTGGCCGGCAGCACGCTGCCCTGCGAGGCGAAGCCGGCCACCGGCTTCAATTCGCCACTGAACACCTTCTGCTTCAGCTCCTTGCCCAGCCGGCTGCCATCGGCGGCCAGCAGGTCCGGCGATACCACCAGGCTGAACTCCTTGCCGGCTTCGACGAACGGATAGCGCAGGGTCAGTCCGTCATCGGACAGGGTCCAGCTGCTGTCGTCGGTGCCGACCTTCTCTTCGAAGCGCACCAGCGTGTCGAAATCCTGCGTGCCGACCAGCGGGCGCGAGAACTCCAGCGCCAGCGACAGGCCGTCATTCTTCTGGTCCGGGTAGGCGCGCAGCAGGGTGAAATCCTTCACCTGCTCGGCCTGGGTGGCAATGGCCTCGCCACTGGCCTTGGGCAGCTGCCCGCTGTCGTTGCGGCAACCGGCCAGACCCAGCAACAGGCCTCCTGCCAGTACCGCCGCCGCCCATCCCCACCGCTTGCGCCGTGCCGGACCGCTCATGTCGTCACTCCTTGATCGAGGCGGCCATTATAGGCGCGCCGCGTCAAGGTGTTGGCGCGGATCCGGCAGGAACACATCGGAACGGTAACGCCGGGCCATGCCCGGCGGTCCCGGTAGCGGCCGACCTTGGTTGGCGTTGGGCCCGTGCCAACCAAGGTTGGTACCTACCAGGGCGCGCCCTACCCCGGCCGGTACAGATCCACGTAGTCGGTCACCGGCATGGCCGCCAGCGCCACCGGGTCCAGCGAGGCCGCCAGGATGCGCTGCTGCTGGGTGGTGGGGAACCGATGGGCCAGATGCCGCCGGAACTTGTCCATCAACAGGGGCATGCCCTCGTCGCGTCGCCGGGCGTGGCCGAGCGGGTACTCGACCAGGACCTCCGGCAGTTCGCTGCCGTCGTTGAAGCGGACGGTCAGGCCGTTGGCGATGCTGCGCTTGTCCGGGTCCAGGTAATCCGCACTGAGCTGCGGGTCTTCGTGGCAGGTCATCCGCGCGCGCAGCGCATCGATGCGTGGGTCAGCAGCGACATCGTCCTCGTAGTCCTCGGCCACCAGCCGCCCATGCAGCAGCGCGATGGCGACCATGTACTGCACGCAGTGGTCGCGGTCGGCCGGATTGTGCAGCGGGCCGCGCTTGTCGATGATGCGGATGCAGGCCTCCTGCGTGCGGATGGCGATATGCGCGATGTCATCGACGCTGCGCCCGCCTGCCCGCAGCTGCGCGTGCAGCGCGACCGCGGCCTCCACTGCGGTCTGGCCGTGGAACTCGGCGGGAAAACTGATCTTGAACAGCACGTTCTCCATCACGTAGCTGCCCAGCGGCCGCCCCAGCGTCACCGCCTGACCATGCATGGAGACCGCTTCGAAGCCCCAGGTGGGAGCGCTCAACACGCTGGGATACCCCATCTCGCCGCTGGCCGCCATCAGCGCCAGGCGCACGCCGCGGCTGGTGGCATCGCCGGCGGCCCAGCTCTTGCGCGAACCGGTGTTGGGCGCATGCCGGTAGGTCCGCAGCGCCTGGCCATCGACCCAGGCCAGCGACAGCGCATTGAGCATGCGCTCGCGATCCAGCCCAAGCAGGCGGGCGACCACGGCGGTGGTGGCGACCTTCACCAGCACCACGTGGTCCAGCCCGACCCGGTTGAAGGAATTCTCCAGGGCCAGCACGCCCTGGATCTCGTGCGCCTTGATCATCGCCACCAGCACATCGTGCACGGTCGGCGGCGGACGACGCAGGGCCACGGCATTGCGCCCCAGCCAATCGCAGACGGCCAGGATGCCGCCGAGATTATCCGACGGATGACCCCACTCGGCGGCCAGCCAGGTGTCGTTGAAGTCGAGCCAGCGCACCATCGCGCCGATATTGAACGCCGCCTGCACCGGATCCAGCACGTAGTGCGTTCCCGGCACGCGCGCGCCGTTGGTCACGCTGATGCCCGGCACCAGGGGCCCGAGCAGCTTGCTGCAGGCCGGGAAGGACAGCGCTTCCAGGCCGCAACCGAGGGTATCCAGCAGGCAGTAATGCGCGGTCTGGAATGCCAGTGGCGAGTCGATGCGCACGTCGCGCACGTAATCGACGATGTCCTCCAGCAGCGCATCCCACGCGGCACGTTCGTTGGACGGGGTGTGGCTGTCGGACATCGTCTGTTCTCCGCTAACGCCGGACCACGCCCGGCGGTTCATGGGCGGGCCCTGCCGCGCTCGCCGGGCATGGCCCGGCGCTACCGCCATGGTCCCGCGTTACAAGGTGTCGGCCGGTACCCGCACGCTGCCTTCCATCAATACACGGGCGCTGCGGCTCATGATGGCCTTGGTCACTGTCCACTGGCCGTCAACGAGACCGGCCTGGGCGCCCACGCGCAGCGTGCCGGACGGATGCCCGAAGGTCACCGCCTCGCGCTGGCCACCGCCGGCGGCACGGTTGACCAGCGTGCCCGGAATCGCAGCAGCGGTACCGATCGCCACAGCGGCAGTGCCCATCATCGCGTGGTGCAGCTTGCCCATCGACAGCGCACGCGCATGCAGATCGATGGCCGATGCCGGGATTGCCTTGCCGCTGGACGATACATAGTCCTGTGCCGGTGCCACGAACGCCACTTTCGGCGTGTGCTGGCGGGTCGCCGCCTCTTCCAGCGTCGAGATCAGGCCCATGCGCAGCGCACCGTGTGCACGGATGCTCTCGAACTTCTGCAGGGCAACCTTGTCGTCGTTGATCGCCGGCTGCAGCTCGGTACCGCTGTAGCCCAGATCGGCCGCATTGAGGAAGATGGTCGGGATGCCGGCGGTGATCATCGTCACCTCGAAACTGCCCACGCCCGGCACATCCAGGGTATCGACCAGGTTGCCGGTCGGGAACATCGCGCCCGCGTCGCCATCATCGGAGGGATCTATGAACTCAAGCTGGATCTCGGCGGCCGGGAAGGTCACGCCATCCAGCTCGAAATCACCGATCTCCTGCACCTCGCCATTGCGCATCGGCACGTGGGCGATGATGGTCTTGCCGATGTTGGCTTGCCAGATGCGCACGGTGCACAGGCCGTCGCGCGGCACCCGGGCCGGATCGATCAGGCCGTTGGCGATGGCGAACGGACCCACCGCAGTGCTGAGGTTGCCACAGTTGCCGCTCCAGTCGACGAACGCGGTGTCGATCGAAACCTGGCCGTACAGATAGTCCACATCGTGATCGGGCACGGACGCACTGGAGATGATCACACACTTGCTGGTGCTGGACGTGGCCCCGCCCATGCCATCGGTGTGCTTGCCATAGGGATCGGGCGACCCGATCACGCGCATCAGCAGCGCATCACGTGCCGGGCCCGGCACCTGTGCGGCTGCGGGCAGGTCCTGCAGGCGGAAGAACACCCCCTTGCTGGTGCCACCGCGCATGTAGGTGGCGGCAATGCGGAGTTGCGGAAGAAAGCTCATGGAACGGTTCCTTGCAATGAAAGACGGCCCGTTGCCGGGCCGTCGGTTGTCTCATGCCACCCGGGCACCTTCGAGGAAATCCTGGGCGAAGCGCTGCAGTACACCGCCCGCTTCGTAGATCGCCACTTCCTCGTCGCTGTCCAGGCGACAGGTGACCGGCACGATGATGTCCTGCCCATCGCGGCGGTGGATGACCAGGGTCAGGTCGGCGCGCGGCGTGCGCTCGCCCACCACGTCGAAGGTCTCGGTACCGTCGATGCCCAGGGTCAGCCGGGTGGTGCCCGGCTTGAACTCCAGCGGCAGCACGCCCATGCCGATCAGGTTGGTGCGGTGGATGCGCTCGAAGCCTTCCGCCGCGATCGCTTCCACGCCGGCCAGGCGCACGCCCTTCGCCGCCCAGTCACGCGAGCTGCCCTGGCCGTAGTCGGCACCGGCGATGATGATCAGCGGCTGCTTGCGCTCCATGTAGGTCTCGATCGCCTCCCACATGCGCATCACCTTGCCCTCCGGCTCCACCCGCGCGAGCGAGCCCTGCTTCACGCTGCCGTCGTCGTTGCGCACCATCTCGTTGAACAGTTTCGGGTTGGCGAAGGTGGCGCGCTGCGCGGTCAGGTGGTCGCCGCGGTGGGTTGCGTAGGAATTGAAGTCCTCTTCCGGCAGGCCCATCTTCGCCAGGTATTCGCCGGCGGCACTGGAGGCCAGGATTGCGTTGGACGGCGACAGGTGGTCGGTGGTGATGTTGTCCGGCAGCACCGCCAGCGCGCGCATGCCCGCCAGCGTGCGTTCACCGGCCAGCGCCCCCTCCCAGTACGGCGGGCGGCGGATGTAGGTGCTCTGCGGGCGCCAGTCGTACAGCGGGCTGACCGCCGCCCCCTGCTCCACGCGCACGTTGAACATCGGGTTGTAGACGCTGCGGAACTGATCGGGCCTCACCGCCGCCTTCACCACTGCATCGATCTCGGCATCGCTCGGCCAGATGTCCTTCAGGCGCACCTCGTTGCCGTCGGCGTCCACGCCAAGCACGTCCTTCTCGATGTCGAAGCGCATGGTGCCGGCAATGGCATAGGCGATCACCAGCGGCGGCGATGCCAAGAAGGCCTGCTTTGCGTAAGGATGGATGCGGCCATCGAAGTTGCGGTTGCCCGACAGCACGGCGGTGGCATACAGGTCGCGGTCGATGATTTCCTGCTGGATCGCCGGATCCAGCGCACCGCTCATGCCGTTGCACGTGGTGCAGGCGAACGCGACGATGCCGAAGCCGAGCTTTTCCAGCTCCGGCAGCAGGCCGGCCTCTTCCAGATACAGCTGCACCGCCTTTGAACCCGGGGCCAGCGACGACTTGACCCACGGCTTGCGCAGCAGGCCGCGCTCGTTGGCCTTGCGCGCCAGCAGGCCGGCGGCGATCACGTTGCGCGGGTTGGAGGTGTTGGTGCAGCTGGTAATGGCGGCGATGATCACCGCGCCATCAGGCATCAGGCCCCGCAGCTGCTCGGCCTTGCCGGCATCGAGCTTGGCTGCGTCGGCGATGCCGCGCTCGGCCAGCTCGGCCACCGGCAGGCGGCGATGCGGATTGCTCGGGCCCGCCATGTTGCGGACCACGCTGGACAGGTCGAAGCGCAGCACGCGCTCGTACTGCGCCGTGGCCAGCGCATCGGCCCACAGACCGGTGCTGCGTGCGTAGTTCTCCACCAGCGCCACCTGCGATTCCTCGCGACCGGTCAGGCGCAGGTAATCGATGGTCTGCCCGTCGATGTAGAACATCGCCGCGGTCGCGCCGTATTCCGGGCACATGTTGGAGATGGTGGCACGGTCACCGATGGTCAGCGCGGCCGCACCCTCGCCGAAGAATTCAAGCCAGGCGCCCACCACGCGTTCCTTGCGCAGGAACTCGGTCAGGGCCAGCACCACGTCGGTGGCGGTGATCCCTGGCTGTGGCCGACCGGTCAGTTCCACGCCGATGATGTCGGGCAGGCGCATCCACGACGCGCGGCCGAGCATCACGTTCTCGGCCTCCAGGCCGCCGACACCGATGGCGATCACGCCCAGCGCATCGACGTGCGGCGTATGGCTGTCGGTGCCCACGCAGGTATCCGGGAAGGCCACGCCGTCCTGCACGTAGATCACCGGCGACATCTTCTCCAGGTTGATCTGGTGCATGATGCCGTTGCCCGGCGGAATCACATCCACGTTCTGGAACGCCCGCTTGGTCCAGTCGATGAAATGGAAGCGATCCTCGTTGCGGCGATCCTCGATGGCGCGGTTCTTCTCGAATGCCTGCGGATCGAAACCACCGCACTCCACCGCCAGCGAGTGATCAACGATCAGCTGTACCGGCACCACCGGGTTGACCTTGGCCGGATCGCCGCCCTTGTCGGCGATCGCATCGCGCAGGCCGGCGAGATCCACCAGCGCGGTCTGGCCGAGAATGTCATGGCACACCACGCGCGCCGGGAACCAGGGAAAATCCAGGTCGCGGCGACGTTCGATCAGCTGCGTCAGCGAGGCGGTGAGCATCGCCGGATCGCAACGCCGTACCAGGTTCTCGGCCAGCACGCGCGAGACATACGGCAGCGTGGCGTAGGCGCCGGGCTGGATCGCATCGACCGCAGCGCGCGCATCGAAGTAGTCCAGCGGGGTGCCGGGGAGGGTCTTGCGATAATCGGTATTCATGGGCTGGCGGAATGCTTGGGGCGGGCCGGATGCCGGCGAGCGGCAATGAAGGCATCCGGCCGGCACCTGGCCGACCGGATGGATGGATCACGCGGCGGTCAGGCGCGCTTGTCGATGGCCACGAACTCGCGATCTTCCGGGCCGATGTAGTTCGCGCTCGGACGGATGATCTTGCCGTCGATGCGCTGCTCGACGATGTGCGCGCTCCAGCCGGCGGTGCGGGCGATGACGAACAGCGGGGTGAACATCGCGGTCGGCACGCCCATCATGTGGTAGCTGACGGCGCTGAACCAGTCCAGGTTCGGGAACATTTTCTTGATGTCCCACATCACCGTCTCCAGGCGCTCGGCGATGTCGTACATCTTCATGCTCGACTGCTCTTCGGACAGCTCACGGGCGACGTCCTTGATCACCTTGTTGCGCGGGTCGGACACGGTGTACACCGGGTGGCCGAAGCCGATCACCACTTCCTTGCGCTCGACGCGGGCCTTGATGTCCTCTTCGGCCTCATCCGGGCTGTCGTAGCGCTTCTGCACCTCGAAGGCCACCTCGTTGGCGCCGCCGTGCTTGGGGCCGCGCAGCGCGCCGATGCCACCGCAGATCGCACTGTACATGTCGCTGCCGGTACCGGCGATGACACGGCAGGTGAAGGTGGACGCGTTGAACTCGTGCTCTGCGTACAGGATCAGCGAGGTGTGCATCGCCTTCACCCACGAATCCTGTGGCTTCTCGCCGTGCAGCAGGTGCAGGAAGTGGCCACCGATGGAATCGTCATCGGTTTCCACGTCGATGGCGCGGCCGTTGTGGCTCCAGTGGTACCAGTACAGCAGCATCGAGCCGAGGCAGGCCATCAGCTTGTCGGCGATGTCGCGTGCACCCGGATGGTTGTGGTCATCCTTTTCCGGCGCCACGCAGCCGAGCACCGACACGCCGGTGCGCATCACATCCATCGGGTGTGCCGACGGCGGCAGTTCTTCCAGCGCGGCTTTCACCGCGGCCGGGATGCCACGCAGCGACTTCAGCTTGGCCTTGTACGAAACCAGCTCGGCGCGGGTCGGCAGCTTGCCGTGCACCAGCAGGTACGCGATTTCCTCGAATTCGCTGGTGTTGGCCAGATCCAGGATGTCGTAGCCACGGTAGTGCAGGTCATTGCCGCTGCGACCGACGCTGCACAGCGCGGTGTTGCCGGCGGCAGTGCCGGACAGGGCGACGGATTTCTTCGGCTTGAAGGTCGGGGTTGCGGTCGTATCGTTCATGTTTCCCTCCGAAAACTTGATGGTGCAGGGTACTGCTTATTTCTTGGCGGCGAACAGTGCGTCGAGCTGCTGCTCGAACGCGTGGTAGCCGATGCGGTCGTACAGTTCTTCGCGGGTCTGCATGGCGTCGACCACGCTGCGCTGGTGACCGTCGCGGCGCACCGCCTGGTAGACGTTCTCCGCCGCCTTGTTCGCCGCGCGGAACGCCGACAGCGGGAACAGCTGGATGGCGACCCCGGCCGAGGCCAGCTCGTCGCGGCTGAACAGCGGCGTCGCACCGAATTCGGTGATGTTGGCCAGCACCGGCACCTTCACTGCATCGACGAAGCGGCGGTAGGTGTCCAGATCGTAGGCAGCCTCGGCGAAGATGCCATCAGCGCCCGCTTCGACACAGGCGATGGCGCGCTCGATGGCCTTGTCCACGCCATCCACCTGGATGGCATCGGTGCGTGCGATCAGGAAGAAATCCGGATCGGTCTTTGCATCAGCGGCGGCCTTCACGCGGTCGACCATCTCACCCTGCGAAACGATCTCCTTGCCGGGACGGTGACCACAGCGCTTGGCGCCGACCTGGTCCTCGATGTGGCAGGCGGCCGCGCCGGCCTTGATCAGCGACTTCACGGTGCGCGCGATGTTGAACGCGCTGGGTCCGAAGCCGGTATCGATGTCCACCATCAGCGGCAGGTCGCAGACGTCGGTGATGCGGCGCACGTCCACCAGTACGTCTTCCAGGGTGTTGATGCCCAGGTCCGGCAGGCCCAGCGAGCCTGCGGCAACACCACCGCCGGACAGGTAGATGGCGCGGAAGCCGGCGCGCTTGGCCAGCAGGGCGTGGTTGGCGTTGATCGCACCGATCACCTGCAGCGGCGATTCGGCGGCCAGAGCCTCGCGGAAGCGGGCACCAGCGGAAGAAGGGGCGGAAGCGGTCATGCGGCAATCCATGTTGAGGAACAGGTGGGTAGGCGCAAGCACCATGCCAAGCTGCAAGCGATTGATTTCAAAGGCATGATCGGCTAACAGCGATGAAACATATGAAACATTGAAACAGATGTATCATGAAACACTCCCGTGCCGGTGTCCGCCCCATGTACCTGCCCCGCTCGCCCCTGCGCCATGCCGATGCCGACCCCGGTCGCCCGGTGATCTGGACGGTCAGCGTTTCGCGGCTGACCGGCCTGCTGGGTGACGTCATTCCCGAGTTCGACCGCCGCGCGCGCATCGAGCAGATCAACCTCGGCTTCGAAGAGGCAGTGGAGGTGATCGGCCAACGCCTGCGCCGCGAGCACTGCGACGTGGTGATTGCCGGTGGCTCGAACGCGGCCTGGCTGCGCAGTCGGCTCGACCTGCCGCTGGTGCCGATCCAGGCCAACGGCTTCGACCTGATGGAGGCTCTGGCGCGCGCGCGCCGCATCGCCGCACGCATCGGCCTGGTCACCCATGCCAGCGACGTGCCGGTGTTCAGCGGCTTCCAGCAGAGCTTCGGCCTGGATATCGAGCACCGCCGCTTCGTCACCCGCGAAGATGCGCGCGACTGCATCGCCGATCTGCGTGCCAACGGCATCGAAGTGATCGTCGGCACCGGGATGGCCATCGACCATGCCGAGCAGGCCGGGCTGCCGGGCGTGCTGCTGTATTCGGCCGACTCGGTACGGCAGGCCTTCGAGCATGCGCTGGAACTGACCCAGACCCTGGCACGCTCGGTGGGTCCACGCCCCACCACGCGGCGCAGTGCCGCCCCGCGCGGCGATGCATACGCGCTGCTCGGCGACAGCGAGGCGATGGCGCAGGTGCGCGCACAGATCGCGCTCTATGCACCGCACGACAGCACCGTGCTGGTCACCGGCGAGACCGGTACCGGCAAGGAACTGGTGGCACGGCAACTGCACGCCGCCAGCGGCCGGCGCGGTCGTTTCGTCGCGCTGAACTGCGGCGCGATCAGCGAATCGCTGCTGGAAGCCGAACTGTTCGGCTACAGCGATGGCGCCTTCACGGGCGCACGTCGTGGCGGCCGGATCGGACTGGTCGAAGCGGCCGATGGCGGCACACTGTTCCTTGACGAGATCGGCGAGCTGCCCTTGCCGCTGCAGACCCGCCTGCTGCGCGTACTGGAAGAACGTGAAGTGCTGCGCGTCGGCGCCACCGAACCAACACCCGTGGACCTGCGGGTGGTGGCCGCGACGCTGCAGTCGCTGGAGCATCGCGCAGCTGCCGGCAGCTTCAGGCGCGACCTCTACTACCGGCTGGCGGCACTGCGCATCGCACTGCCCCCGCTGCGTGCCCGGCGCGCTGACATCCCGCTGCTGACTCGGCACTTCTTCCGCCAGCTGCGCGGTATCGACGCCCCCCTGGACCAGGACGCGATGGCAGTGCTGGGTGCCGCCGACTGGCCGGGCAATGTGAGAGAACTGCGCAATCTGGTCGACCGCCTGCGCATCCACTGGCAGCCGGCAGACGGGATGATCGACGCTGGGCGCCTGCTGCAGCTCGCGCCGGAACTGGCGCGCGAAAGCACCCCGTCCCTGCGGCTGGAAAGCAATGGCAGGCGCCCGGCACGGGCCCAGCTGCAGGCGCTGCTGCAGGAACACCGCAATGACCGCGAAGGCATGGCCCAGGTGCTCGGCGTGTCACGCACCACCTTGTGGCGCTGGCTGCGCGCGGAAGGACTGTAGGCAGGCGCAGCGCGGACCGCGCGGCGCGCCGCCAGCCAAGGTTGGCACTACCCCCGCGTGGCCGCGTCCAGCGGCATGCGGAAATAGACCACCCGCTCGGTCTCTACAAAGCCACAGGCGCGGTGTGCCGCGTGCGCCTCTACGTCCTCCAGGCGGCTGTCCGAGGCCAGTTCGCTGCAGCCCGCGTCCCGCGTCCACGCCTGCACTTCCGCCAGCAGGGCACGGCCGACAGCGCGGCCCTGCCACTGCGGCGTTACATACCAGCCTTCCAGGAACCCGACCGGCGAGGAACCGGTGCCGTTCACATAGTCGTGGCGCAGGCGTACCTCAGCGAAACCGACCGCCTCACCATCAGCCGCGCACGCCAGGAACACCGCACCTTCCGGATCGGCCAGCGACTGCGCCAGCTCCTCCAGTGGATCATCGGCGTCGGGCCACAGGCCCACGCGCAGCAGCGACCATGCAGCGGCATCGGCCGGTGTGGCCTGGCGGATCGTGGCAGCGCAGCCGCTCACGGATACAACAGGCGCTTGCTCCAGCGCCCCTCGGCGCCGGCTTCATAGCACCACCGCTCGTGCAGGCGGAACTGCGCGCCGTACCAGAACTCGATGCGGTCGGGCACCACGCGCAGGCCACTCCAGCCGTCCGGACGCGGCACGTCCTTGCCCTCGAAACGTGCCTCGACCTCGGCCACGCGCGCATCGAACTCTTCGCGCGTTGCAAGCGTCTTCGACTGCTGCGAGGCCCACGCGCCGATCTGGCTCATGCGCGGACGGCTGGCGAAATAGGCGTCTGCTTCCGCATCGGCCACCTGTTCGACACGGCCTTCGATGCGCACCTGGATGCCGGCCTCGCGCAGGCTGCGCCACAGGAACAGCAGGGCCGCCTGCGGATTGGCCCGCAGCTCCTGGCCCTTGTGGCTGTCCAGGTGGGTATAGAACACGAAGCCACGCTCATCGAAGGCCTTCAGCAGCACGGTGCGCGCCGATGGACGACCGTGCAGGTCGGCACTGGCCACGGTCATCGCGTTCGGCTCGACCTCGCGGCTCTGTTTGGCCTCGTCGAACAGGGCCGCAAACGTGGACAGGGCTTCGGCGTACAGGTCGCTCATGATTGCGTTCTTCTCACACGGATTGATCTATTGTGGCGGCATGGTCGCTGCTGCGTATATGCCCCAGGTGAAAGGATTTCCCGAAACATTGGCCGAGCAGGCACTGGATGATGCGCTGGGCAGCGGCGCGGCGGTTCCAGTATTGGCGATCAGCGGGCTGCAGGGGAGCGGCAAATCGACGCTGGCCGAGCAGGTGGTGGCGCGCGCCCGGAACCGGGGCCTGAACGCCGCGACGCTGTCCATCGATGATGTCTACCTGACCCGCGCGCAACGGCAGCGGCTGGCACGCCAGGTCCATCCGCTGTTGATCACCCGGGGGCCGCCGGGCACCCACGACCTGCCGCTGGTCCACGCGCTGCTCGATGCCGCCGCCGCGCGCGAACCACTGGCGCTGCCGCGCTTCGACAAGCTGGCCGACGAGCGCCTGCCACAGGCGCAGTGGCCACGGCTGGAAAAGCCGCTGGACCTGCTGGTGTTCGAAGGCTGGTTCCTGGGCACACCGGCGCAGGAGGAATCCGAACTGGCTCAGCCGTTGAACGCCCTTGAACGTGATGCCGACAGCGATGGCCGCTGGCGCCACTGGTGCAACAAGGCCCTGGGCCGCGACTACCCGGCATTGTGGCAACGCTGTGACCGCCTGTGGTTCCTGCAGCCGCCGGACTTCTCGGTAGTACCGCGCTGGCGCTGGCAGCAGGAGCAGAGCCTGCAGGCGGCCCAGCCCGGCCGGCATGGCATGAGCCGGCCGCAGCTGGAGCGCTTCGTGCAGTACTTCGAGAGGGTCAGCCGGCAGGCACTGCATGCACTGCCGGCCCTCGCCGACCGGGTGGTGGTGCTGGATGCGCAGCGCCAGGTACAGGCACTGCGCTGAGGCCCCTCATTCCACCAGGAAGGTCACCCGCAGATTGACCCGCCACTCGGTGATCTCACCGCTACCATTGGTGACCACCTTGGTCTCGTTGATCCAGGCCCCCTGGATGCCCTTCACGGTTCCGGAGACCTTCTTCAGGCCGCTGCGCACGGCATCCTCCACGCTCGTGGGCGAAGAGGCGGTGATTTCGATGACCTTGGCAACCGACATGGCCTGTACTCCGTTGAACGCGGGAATCCCCGCAGGAAGTCCCACCCTGACGTGAAGGACGTAAAGGCCGGGGCACGGAGGTGTTAGCATCAGGGCGCATGAATCCTGCTCCGAACCTGATCCTGATCGGCCCGATGGGCGCCGGCAAAACCTGCATCGGCCGCCGCCTCGCCGAGCGCTTCACGCTGGACTTCGTCGATGTCGACCAGTCCATCGTCGACGCCGCCGGAGCCAGCATTCCCACGATCTTCGAGCACTCCGGCGAAACCGGCTTCCGCAGCCTCGAGCGCGACGCGCTGGCCCGCCTCCTGCAGGGCCACGGCCAACTGGTATCGACCGGCGGCGGAGCGGTACTGGACCCGGACAACCGGGCATTGATCGCCCGCCGTGGCTTCGTGGTCTACCTGCGCGTCAGCGTGACCGCGCAACTGGAACGGCTGGCCCGCGACAAGGCCCGGCCGTTGCTGCAGCGCCCCGACCGCGAGCAGGTGCTGCATGACCTGGCCGCCCATCGCGATCCGCTGTACCGCGAACTGGCCGACCTCACCCTTGATACCGACCCGTACACCGCTGCCGACGCCACCGCCCAGCTGGTCGTCAAGCTCGCCGCGCAATGGCAGCGCCAGGACCTGATCGCATGACTTCCCCCACTCCGCTGCAGGTCGCCGTTGGCGGTGACCGCCCTTACACCATCTCCATCGGCGCCGGCGTCCAGAGCAATGGCCCTGCCCTCGTCCGCCACGTGCGGGGGCGCCACGTCCTGCTGCTCAGCGACAGCGACGTCGCCCCGCTGTACCTGGCGCGGCTGAAGCAGACCCTGCTGGCTGCGCGTCCGGACCTGGTCGTCGGCGAACACGTGCTGGCCGCCGGCGAAGCCTCCAAGACCCTGGCTGAATTCGGCCGCGCCATCGAAGCGCTGGCAGCCCTGGGCGCCACCCGCGATGCCTGTGTGTTCGCGCTCGGTGGGGGTGTCGTCGGCGACCTGGCCGGCTTCGCCGCAGCCTGCTGGATGCGGGGCATCGACTGCGTGCAGCTGCCGACCACGCTGCTGGCGATGGTCGATTCGTCGGTGGGCGGCAAGACTGCCGTAGACATTCCTGCCGGCAAGAATCTGGTCGGCGCCTTCCATCCGCCGCGCGCGGTGGTGGCCGATACCGCGGTGCTGGCCACCCTGCCGCCGCGCGAGCTGCGCGCGGGGCTGGCCGAGGTGGTGAAGTACGGCGCACTGGGCGATGCGGATTTCTTCGACTGGCTGCAGCACCACGCCGACGCGCTGTCCGCTGGCGAGGACGCGGTGCTGGCCGAAGCCATCGCCCGCAGCTGCAGGCACAAGGCCGCCATCGTCGAGCGCGATCCGTTCGAGAAGGGAGAGCGTGCCCTGCTGAACCTCGGCCACACCTTCGGCCATGCCATCGAAACCGAACAGGGCTATTCGGCGCCGGGCCGCGATGCGCTGAACCATGGCGAGGCGGTGGCAGTGGGCATGGTGCTGGCGGCCAGGCTGTCCACCGATCTCGGCCTGGCCGACGATGCCGACCGCGCGCGCCTGCAGGCGCTGCTGGAAAGGCTCGGGCTGCCGGTCGCGATCCCGGCCGGCCTGGATCCGCAGGCCCTGCTCGGCCGCATGCGGCTGGACAAGAAGAACGTGGCCGGTCGACTGCGCCTGGTGCTCTGGCGCGGCATGGGTCGGGCCGAGGTGGTGCCGGACGTGGATGAAGCAGCGGTATTGAAGGTGCTGGGCCAGGGTTGATCGCTTCCGCGTTCGCCGGGCATGGCCCGGCGCTGCCCGGGGTTTCCTGAGCGTCCGCCGGGCATGGCCCGGCGCTACCGCGTTGCGGCCGGGGTCACCCTGGCCCCGCTACAATCGGGCCATGCATGTCTACCTGCAACATCCCGAGGCCGGTGCGCAGGCACCGCGGTTCCTGCGCCTGAGCCTGCAGCCGGATCTTTTCGGCGGCTGGGAGCTGCTGCGCGAAAGCGGCCGCGTCGGTGGCCGCTCGCAGCTGCGCCGCGAGCTGTTCCTGCAGGCCGACGAAGCCCGCCACGCCTTCGAGAAGGCGCGCGATGCCGAACTGCATCGTGGCTTCCAGATCCTTTCGCACGGCGACTGACGCCGCTGCCCACCTTCGATCCAAGGAACGTTCAACGTGACCAGCCCTCTCCGCAACGATCGCCTGCTACGCGCTCTGCGCCGCGAACCGGTGGATTGCACGCCCGTCTGGCTGATGCGCCAGGCCGGCCGCTACCTGCCGGAGTACCGCGCGACCCGGGCCAAGGCCGGCAGCTTCCTGGCGATGGCCAAGAACCCGGAGATCGCCTGCGAAGTCACCCTGCAGCCGCTGCGGCGTTTCCCACTGGATGCCGCCATCCTGTTCTCGGACATCCTCACCATCCCCGACGCGATGGGGCTGGAGCTGTACTTCGTCGAAGGCGAAGGCCCCAAGTTCCGCCACCCGGTACGTGACGAAGCCGCCATCGCCAGGCTGGCGGTGCCGGACATGGAGCAGGACCTGGGCTACGTGATGGATGCGGTGCGCCTGATCCGCCGCGAGCTGGATGGCCAGGTGCCGCTGATCGGTTTCTCCGGCAGCCCATGGACACTGGCCTGCTACATGGTGGAAGGCGGCGGCAGCAAGGATTTCTCGCGCATCAAGGCCATGGCGCTGAACCACCCGCAGGCGCTGCACCGCCTGCTGGAGGTCACCACCGACGCGGTCATCGCCTACCTGGGCGCGCAACGCGCCGCGGGCGCACAGGCCCTGCAGGTTTTCGACACCTGGGGCGGCGTGCTGTCGCCGGCGATGTACCGCGAATTCTCGCTGCGCTACCTGCAGCGGATTGCCCAGGGCCTGGACCGTGGCGAAGGCAGCGAGCGTACGCCGCTGATCCTGTTCGGCAAGGGCACCGGCCTGCACCTGGAAGCACTGTCGCAGACCGGTGCGGATGCACTGGGCCTGGACTGGACGCTGGACCTGGACGAAGCGCTGCGCCGCACCGGTGGTCGCGTTGCCCTGCAGGGCAACCTCGACCCCACCACGCTGTACGCTTCGCCCGATGCGATCGCCACCGCTGCCGCGCGCGTGCTCGATACCTACGCCGCCGGCAATGGCGGGTCGCGCGAGGGCCACGTGTTCAACCTGGGCCATGGCATGTCACCGGACATGGACCCGGCCCACGTGCAGGTACTGGTCGACGCGGTGCACGCGCACAGCCAGCGCTGAGCAGTGCGCATGCGGTTGCGGCGCGGTGTTGATCGCGCCGTGACCCGCAGTGCGCGATCATGGCGCCCCCACGTTGCACCGGCCACAACCCATGTCCACATCGCCATCGACCTACAACCGCCAGCGCCCCCTGCTGTGGCTGGTGTCCCTGGCGATCTTCATGCAGATGCTGGACTCGACCATCGTCAACACGGCGCTGCCGGCGATGGCGGCCAGCCTGGGCGAGAGTCCGCTGCAGATGCAGTCGGTGGTGTTCAGCTATGCACTGGCGGTCGCCACGTTCATTCCCGCCTCCGGCTGGATCGCTGACCGCTACGGCACCCGGCGCACCTTCCTGGTGGCGATCATCCTGTTCACCCTCGGCTCGCTGGCCTGCGCGCTGGCCCAGCACCTGCATCAGCTGGTGGGTGCCCGCGTGCTGCAGGGCATCGGCGGTGCGATGCTGCTGCCGGTCGGCCGCCTGGCGGTGATGCGTTCGGTGCCGCGCGAGGACTTCCTGCGTGCGATGAGCTTCATCGCCATCCCCGCCCTGATCGGCCCCTTGATCGGCCCGACGCTGGGCGGCTGGCTGGTCGAGATCGCCTCCTGGCACTGGGTGTTCCTGATCAACCTTCCGATCGGCGTGATCGGCTTCATCGCTGCGATGAAGATCATGCCGGACCATTACGCCAGCCACCGCACCCGCTTCGACCTGCGCGGCTACATCATGCTGGCCTTTGCGATGGTGGTGCTGTCGCTGGCGCTGGACGGCATCTCCGGGCTGGGTACGCCGCACGCGCTGGTGATGCTGATGACCGTGGCGGGGCTGGCCGCACTGGTGGGCTATTGGCTGCACGCGGCCAACTCGACCGCGCCGTTGTTCTCGCTGGCGCTGTTCCGTGTGCCCAGCTATCGCATCGGCATCCTCGGCAACCTGTTCTCACGCATCGGCAGCAGCGCCATGCCGATGCTGATTCCGCTGCTGCTGCAGGTGGGCCTTGGCCTGGGACCGATGAACGCCGGACTGATGATGGTGCCGGTGGCCGCGGCCGGCATGGTCTCCAAGCGGCTGGCGGTGAAGCTGGTCGAACGCTACGGCTATCGGCGCGTGCTGATGACCAACACCGTGCTGGTGGGCCTGGCCATGGCCAGCTTCATCCTGATGACGCCGGGCCAGCACCTGGGCTGGCGCCTGCTGCAGCTGGCCTTCTTCGGTGCGGTCAATTCGCTGCAGTTCACCGTGATGAACACCGTGACCCTGCGCGATCTGGATCGGGAGTTCGCCAGTTCGGGCAACAGTCTGCTGTCGATGGTGATGATGCTGGCTGCCGGCTTCGGCGCGGCAGCGGCGGGCAGCCTGCTGGCCGCCTTCGGCACGCACCTGGAGGGCCACGGCGCAACGGCGGCGTTGCACGCCACGTTCCTGTGCGTGGGCGCGATCACACTGACTTCGACGATGATCTTCTGGCAGTTGCCGGACACCAAGCCCGAACCCCGCCAGGTCGAACACGTCGCGGAGTAGCCTGCCGGACTGTGCCCGGCCTCAGCGCCCCAACACCTTGGCGATGGCCTCCACCAGCAGCTCGCCCGTGACCGGCTTGCGCAGGAAACCGCCGATCCCGGCCGCTTCCACCTGCTTCTGCAGGTCTGGGTCCGTGCGCGCGGTCACCGCCAGCAACGGCAGCGTGTACCCCTGGTTGCGCAGATGCTCGGCCAGCTCGAAGCCGCTGAGGCCCGGCAGGTCCAGGTCAAGCAGGGCCACATCGAAATCACTCCCGCTGATCTCGCGCAGCGCCGCCAACGCATGCCCGGCATGCACCACCTCATGGCCGCGCGCACTCAGAAGACCCTGCACGACATCGGCCACCGTCGCGTCATCCTCCACCAGCAGCACGCGCAGGGGGGGCATGTTCGCTACTGCATCCTCGCTCCGCGCGGCGCTGTCCGCATCGGCGTCGGCGTCCACTTCCAGCGGCAGGGGCAGCATCACTCCAAAGCAGGTTCCGCGCCCCAACTGGCTTTCGACCTGGATCCGGCCCTGCATCGCCTGCGCCAGCTCGCGGCAGATCGCCAGCCCCAGGCCACTGCCACCATACTGCGCCGCGGTACGTGCACCGTCAGCCTGCTCGAACCGGCGGAACAGGCGCAGCTGCTGTTCCTGGCTGATGCCCGGCCCGGTGTCACGCACTTCGAACTGGAGTGCACGCATCGCCTCATCGCACCGGGCATGCAGGGTGATGGTGCCACGGCTGGTGAACTTCACCGCGTTGGACAGCAGGTTCAGCAGGATCTGCCGCACCCGGATCGCATCGCCGGTGGCCTGCAGGCCGGGCGGCAAGCGATTGTCCAGGACGAAACGCAGTCCCTTCTGCGCGGCCAGCGGCCCCATCAGCGCGGCCAGGTCCTGCAGCAGGCAATGGAGCGCGAACGGCCGGGACTGCAGTTCCAGGCGCCCCGATTCGATCCGCGCCAGGTCCAGCGCATCGTTGACCAGATGCAGCAGATGCTCGCCCGCCTGGCGGATGGACTGGGTGTAGCCGCGCTGCTGAGGATCCAGCGGCGAGGACAACAGCAGCTCGCTCATGCCCATCACACCGGTCATCGGCGTGCGGATCTCATGGCCCAGATTGGCCAGGAAGCGTGTCTTGGCCGCCGAGGCCTGCTCGGCCAGTTCCTGCTTGTGCAACGCCAGCTGGTAGGCGTGGCGACGCTGCAGGCGGCGACGGTACAGCCACGCGAACCAACTGGTCAGCAGCAACGCGATCGACGTCAGCACCAGCAGGCCTGACAGGCTGCGCCACCACGGCGGCTGCACGCGGAACTCCAGGGTCTGCACCCGCGACCAGACGTGATCGGCCGAGCGCGCCTGCACTTCCAGCCGATAGCTGCCCGGCGGCAGCCGCGAGAACAGGCGTTCACCGGCGGGCCCGACCTCGACCCAGTCCGGGTCATAGCCAGCCAGGCGGTAGCGATACGAATTGGAGGCCGAATCGGCGAAGGACAGCAGGCGGGCCACGATGCGCAGATCGCGGTCGCCGTCGGCGATCAGCAACGGTGCGTCGTGGGTCAGGTCCAGCACCTGCTCGTTGCGGCGCACCTCCACCCGCTCGATCACCAGCGGTGCGCGGCGCACCGAAGGCCGCACCTGTTCCGGATCGAACACCACCACGCCGGCCGGCGTGCCTGCCACCAGCCGTCCCGAAGACGTCGCGATCAAGGTATGCGCGCGGAACTCCTGGCTGGGCAGGCCATCGTGCACGCCATACAGGCGCACGCTCTGGCCGTCCGCGCCGACCCGCACCAGGCCGCGTGCGCTGGTGGCCCAGGCCACACCCTGCGCATCGACCACCAGACCGGTGGCGGAAACCGCCGGATATCCCTGTTCGGCACCAATGACCCCCTGCCGCTCCAGACGCCCCTGGCTCCATCGATAGCGCGACAACCGGCCGTCCTCGGACAGCCACACCTGGCCGTCGCTGCCGGTATACGCCGCGTACAGTGCCGTTGCCGGCGCGCCGGGCACCGGCTGGAAGCGCTGCTGCTCAGGCTGCCACTGCAGCAGCCCGCGGCTGCTGGCCAGCCACAGCTGGTTCTGCGGACCGCATACCAGATCCTGGTTCAGCTGGCCGGTCTGCAGTCCGTTCTGGCCATTGTCCAGTTCGAGCAGCAGCCGACCTTCCAGATCGCGCTGCTGCAGGCCGGCGGGCATCATCAACCACAGGCTGTTGCTGTCGCAGATCATCAGTGCGTCGACATCGCCCTCCATCGCGGCATCGGCAGGCGCGTCGCGTCCCCAGCGGCGCAGCTCGTCGCGTGCCGGGTCATAGCGCAGCAGCGCTCCGGACGAACCGATCCAGACCCGGCCATGGCGGTCCTCGCGAACCGAGGTCAGCCAGTGGATGCCATTGACGCCGCGCCGGAACTGCTCGATCCGGCCGGTACGGGGATTGAAGCGATCCAGCGCGCCGTGGCTGCCGACCGTCCAGACACCTCCGTTGCTGGACGCACTGGTGCCGAGTACGTAGGCGTTGCGCAGTGACGATGCATCGTCCTCCAGACGCGAGAACACCGAGAACTGCCACCACCGTGGCAACAAATGCCAGAGACCGGCATTGGTGCTGGCCAGCCAGATGCCGCCCTCGCGATCCTCGTAGGCGCCGGTCCAGTTCGGCCGCACCTGGCCGCGCGCGATCGCGCTGTACAGCGGCACCGTCTGGTACTGGCCATCGACCGCGCGACCGAGTCCGCTGCGGGTGTCCAGCCAGTAGCCCCCCTGCTCATCGCGCAGCATCATGCCCAGCACCTCGTCGCCGGCCGGCACCGACCAGGGTTGCCGCTCGAAGCGACCATCCGGCCGGCGCACGAATGCGCCGGCCAGCGTACTGATCCACAGGCTGCCGTCAGGCTCGGCGGTCAGACCGTTGATCAGCTGGCCGGGCACCTGCTCGTCGCCGACCCGCTCGAAATCGCTGCCGGTCCAGCGCGCCACGCCATGCTTGGTGCCCACCCACAGGCTGCCGTCGGGCAGCGTGGCCAGATAGGGCACCGCAGCGGCCGGCAGGCTGCGCGGATTGTTCGCCTCGGGCAGGAAGCGCTGCACGCGATCATTGCCATCCACCCGGTACAGCCCGCCTTCGTGGGTACCGAACCAGATCGAGCCATCGGGGGTGGCGGCCAGGCTCCAGATCGTATTGGTGCTCATCAGCGGCTGGCTGCTGCGGTCGAAGAACCGCAGCTGCCGGCGGTCGGCCGACATCCTTACCAGGCCGGCATTCTCGGTGCCGATCCACAAGCGGTTGCGGGTATCGACCAGTACGGTCCAGATGCGGTTGTCGCGCAGGCCATCCTCGGAGCGCCAGACCCGGTAGTTGCGGCCGTCGTATCGTGCCAGCCCGTCATTGGTGGCGATCCACAGGTAGCCGTAGCGGTCCTCGGCCATGCGGTTGACGGTGTTGGACGGCAGGCCATCGAACACCGTCACCTGCCGGGGCGTGGGCGGTACCGGCTGTGCGGCAGCGGGCGCCAGGCAGCACAGCAGAAGCATCAGCAGCATCGCCGCCCGCAGATACGCCACTGATCGCCTCCTCACGCGTTCCCAGATGGTGCCCGTCGTGCGGGCGTCGGCATGGTAAACCGAAAGTCGCGCCGTTCACGCCCGGCGCCGGCGCAATCAGCCCTCACCCTGGCGCTTGCTGCGAGCCTGCACGATGGCCGCCACCAGCATGTCGCCCGTGACCGGCTTGCGCAGGAAGCCGTCGAAACCGGCGGCCAGCACCTGCGCCTCCGCATAGGCATCGGACCGCGCGGTCACCGCCACCAGTGGCAGCTCATAGCCCATGGCGCGCAGCTGACGGGCGATCGCCGTTCCGTCCAGGGCCGGCAGATCCAGGTCGAGCAGACCGACATCGAACCCCTCGGTCGCGATCTCCGACAAGGCCCCCAGGCCGTGCAGCACGTGCACTACGTCGTGGCCACGACCGCGCAGCAGGCCGGCGATGACGTCCGCTACCGTGGCGTCATCTTCGACCAGCAGGATGCGCAGCGGCGGCAGCGGCGGTGGCGACGCCCTGTCGGAACCACTGTGGGCAGCCTGGCGGGTCCACGGCAGCGGCAGCTGCACGCGGAACCGTGCGCCCCTGCCCGGCTGGCTGTCGACATCGATGCGCCCACCCATCGCCACGGCCAGTTCCTGGCAGATCGCCAGGCCCAGACCGCTGCCGCCATAGCGCGATGCTGTCCGCGGGCCATCGGCCTGCTCGAAGCGATGGAACAGACGCTGCTGCTGTTCGGCATTGATGCCGGGGCCGGTATCGAACACCTCGAAGCACACCCCGCCGCCATCCTCCTGCAGCCGCACGCCCAGGCCGACCTGGCCGCGCTCGGTGAACTTGATGGCATTGCCGAGCAGGTTCAGCAGGATCTGGCGGATGCGCATTTCATCGCCACTGACGCTGATCGGGCCGGGCAAGGCATCCTCGCGTACAAAATCGAGCTGGCGCTGCTGCGCCATCGGCCGCATCAGCATCTGCACCTGGTCCAACAGCGCGGCAAGATCGAACGGACGCAGGTCCAGCTCCAGCCGCCCGGCTTCGATCCGGGCCAGGTCCAGGGCATCGTTGACCAGACGCAGCAGATGGCTGCCCGCCTGCTGGATCGATCCGGCATAGCTGCGCTGTACCGGATCCAGTGATGTGGCCAGCAGCAGTTCGCTCATGCCCAGTACGCCGGTCATCGGCGTGCGCACCTCATGACCCAGCGTGGCCAGGAAGTGGCTCTTGGCCTGCGAGGCCTGCTCGGCGAGCTGCTGCTTGTGCACGGTCAGCTGCCACTGCTGGCGCCTTCTCAGACGGCTGCGGATCGCCCATGCCAGCACCAGCAGCAGCAACGAGCCCAGCAGCAGGTAGCCGAAGATCGCCATGCCGCTGCGCCACCAGGGCGGCAATACCTTCACCTGCAGTTGCTGCGACGGCGTCCACGGACCACTGTCGGTGGCCGCCTGTACTTCGATCACGTAGGCACCGGGCGCGAGGCGCGACAGCGTGCGCTGGCCGTCGCCGCCCTGCTCCACCCAGTTCTGGTCATAGCCCTGCACCCGGAACCGATAGCGGTTGCCCTGCGGGTTGCCGTACGAGAGCAGCCGCGCGTCGATCTGCAGATCACGGTCATCCGGACCCAGCAGCAGCACCCCGGTGGTCGGCAGGGGTTGCCAGCCGCGCGCATCGTCGCGACGTACGCGCACCTGCGCGATCACCAGCGCGGAGGATGGCAGTGGGGTGTCGGCGGCATTGACGTCGAAACCGACCGCGCCGGTCTGGGTCACCGCGAGCACGCGGCCATCGGCGTTCACCGCAGGCGGTCGGCCGGTGAATTCGGCATCGGGCAGTCCGTCGCGCTCGGTGAACTGCCTCAGCCGCTTCGTTTTCGGATCCCAGCGCAGCAGACCGCGCGGCGTGGTGGCCCACAGGCGGCCATCGTCGGCCAAGGCCAGCCCACCCATGCTCAGGGGTGGCACACCGGCGGCAGCATCGACGCGCTGCACCAGGCGCAGGCTCATGCCGTCCCACTGGTAGCGCTCGAAGGCGCCCTGGCGGGCGAGCCACAGCTGCTGCGGATCGATCCACACCAGGTCGTAGATCGATCCCCGCGAGACGCCAGGAACCGCCTCGAAGCGCTCACCCTGCTGGCGCCAGAGGCCCATGTCCCCCATCACCCAGGCCTGCCCGCGCGGATCGAATCGAATCTGCTCGATCGGCGCATCGCCCAGGCCGCGGAATCCCTCGACGGGGAAGCTGCGCAGCACCCGGCCATCGTCCAGACGCTGCTGCACGCCGACGTTCATCACCGACACCCAGGCGGTGCCATCCGGCGCCTGCCGCATCAGGTCGATGCGCTGGCGCAGATCGGAGCCGCCGTCGATGCGCCACTCCCGGGTTGCGCGGGTGGCCGGGTCATAGACGGTGATGCGCCCGGCGCGGCCCAGCCAGAGGCTGCCGTCCGGCCGCGGCAATACCGACCAGACCGCGCCACTGCCCAGTTCGCGATCACTGGCAAGCAGACTCAGCACACCCTGCGCATCGATCCGGTACACGCCGTGTGCCGAACTCACGTAGTAATTCCGGCCATCGGTGGCCGCGCTGAGCAGGTACTGGCTGTCCAGCGGTTTGCCGTCGAGCTGGTTCCAGGTGGAGAAGCGGCGCCAGTCCGGCGGCAGATAGGCCAACCCCTGGCTCAGCAGGGCCACCCAGACCCCGCCTTCGTGGTCCTGCAGCAGATCGAGCACGCCGCTGTGGGCGGTCAGGAAGCCGCTGCCGCGATCGCCCTCCAGGCGCCACAGTGTCTGCGCATCACCGCGCAGCAGCCCATCCGAGGTACCTGCCCAGTAGCCTCCCTGCCGATCCGCCAGCACCAGTGCCGAGCGAAAGCGATCACTGCCGGACCAGCGTGGACGGCTGACGCGGTCCTGGGCATCGATGCGGAACAGGCCTTCGTTCTGGCTGCCGACCCAGATCGATCCATCGGGGTCGCGGCTGAGACGCAGCACGCTGACCCTGCCCAGCTCGCGCGGCGCGATGGCCTCGAAGCCGTTGCCGTTCCAGCGGGCGACACCGGCCTCGGTACCGACCCACAGGCGGCCCTGCGCGTCGACCAGGCTGCTGAAGATGGTGTTGCTGGGCAAGCCGCCGGGGCGCTGCGGATCATGCTGGAAGAAGCGCAGGCTGCCATCCTCGCCGAAGCGGCACACGCCATGGCCGCTGGTGCCGATCCACAGCGCATCGCCCGCATAGGCCAGTGTCCAGAACTGGCTCTGGCATTCATTGTTCACCGCGGCGAAGCTGGAGAAACGCTCGCGATCCGCGTCCAGCCGGGCGATGCCCTTGCCGTTGATGCCGACCCACACCCGGTCCAGCGGATCCACCAGCAGTGTCTCGATCTCGTTGCCCGGCAGCGAACCCGGCCGCTCCGGTTCATGCTGCCAGACCCGCAGCGTCGTGCCGTCATAGCGGGCCAGCCCACCATCGGTGGCCGCCCAGATGTACCCCTGGCGGTCCTCGGCCAGGGCCACGACCATGCGCGACGGCAAGCCCTCGGCGGCGCCGAAGCGGCGCAGTCGTGGTGTCTCCCCAGCCATGTCCAGAGTCGCGGCCACCGTGGCGCTTGCCAACAGCAGCAGACCCGTTACTGCGATGCCTCGGCACCACAGACGCCAGCCACTCGTCATCCTGAACCCCCGATCCAGCCGCGATTGTCACACAGCCCAGGCTTCACGACTGCAACAGCCCGTTTCCAGTGGCATCGCCACCACGAACTGTTGCAGCCATGCACGCAGCGTTGTCAGGGGGCTGTGCGTATGATCGCAGCGTCCCCTCCCGGAGCCCGCCATCGATGCGACCCCGCCTGCTCCTGCTGCCGTTGCTGCTCGCCGCTGCGCCCGCCTGGGCACAGCTCGATACCTACCGGCTGGATCCGGTGCACACGCGGGTGCTGTTCACGATCGATCATGCCGGCTACTCGCAGGCCATGGGGACGGTATCGGGCAGTGAGGGCCACCTTCAGTTCGATCCCGACAACTGGCGCGAGGCAACCCTGCAGGTCGATGTGCCGGTCGCCCGGCTGGATCTGGGAGATGCCAAATGGAACCAGGCCACGCTGGCCCGCAGCCTGCTTGATGGCGAGCGGTTTCCCAGCGCCCGGTTCGTATCGTCGCGGGTCGAACCGATCGATGCGAACCACGCCCGTGTGTTCGGCACGCTGACCCTGCGCGGGGTCAGCCAGGAGGTCGCGCTGGATGTGACCCTCAATGCCATCAAACGCTATCCGTTGCCGCCGTTCCGCCGCACCGCCGGTTTTTCCGCCAGCACCACGTTGAGCCGCCGCGCGTTCGGCATCACCGCCTGGCCCGGGGTGATCGGCGACGCGGTACAGGTACGGATCGAGGCCGAGGCCTTCCTCGACCGCAGCGACAGGCCGGGAACTCCTGCCCCGGTTCCCCACTCCGACAGCAAGACGGCCCCCAAGGACCCCGCATGACCGCCAAGAACTCCCCTGCCGCCTGGGGCAGTGTCAGCCAGACCCTGCACTGGTTGATCGCACTACTGATCCTCGCCCTTGGCGTGATCGGCCTGACCATGGGCGAACTGCCCAGGACGCCCAAATACTTCTGGGTCTACACCGCGCACAAGTCGATCGGCATCACCGTGCTGGCCCTGGTGCTGCTGCGCCTGGTCTGGCGCCTCTACGCCGGTGCGCCCAAGCCGGTGCCGGGTGTGCCCAGCTGGCAGGAGCGCATCGCCAGCGCTACCCACGTGCTGCTGTACGTGCTGATGTTCGCCATTCCGCTTTCGGGCTGGCTGTACGACTCTGCCAGCGGGCTGCGGCCCTTCCGCTGGTTCGGCCTGGTCGATGTGCCCAAGCTCAGCGGACCGGATCCGCAGGTCGTCGCCGTGTCGCATGCGATCCATGAGTACGGCTTCTGGCTGCTGATCGCTGTGGTGCTGGCCCATGCCGGCGCTGCCCTTTACCACCACCTGTTCCAGCGCGACGCGACGTTGAGCCGCATGCTGCCGCGTGGCTGGCTTGCCTCTCCCCAGAAGGACTGACCGATGAATCTGAAACTGACCACCCCGGCGGCCGTGGCCGCTGCCCTGGCCGGCATGCTGGCCACTGCCCCGGCGTTGGCCGCGGACTATGCACAGGCTCCCGGCGCGGGCTCGATCCTGGTATTTGCCAGCAAGTACGACGGCGAAGTGTTCACCGGCAGCTTCCCGGGCTTCGCCACCAAGCTCAGCTTCGATCCCGCCAATCCGGCGGCCGGCTCACTCGACGTCGTGATTCCGCTGGCCGGCGCCAGGAGCGGCAACAGCGATCGTGACTCGACGCTGCAGAGCGCGGACTTCTTCAATGTCGGCAAGTTCGCCACCGCGCGTTACACCGCGAAGGGCTTCCGCGCCATCGGCAATGACCAGTTCGCCGCCGATGGCACGCTCGAGCTGCGTGGTGTCAGCAAGCCGGTGACGCTCACCTTCACCTGGAAGCCGGGCACGCAGCCGGTGCTGACCGGCAAGGCCACCGTCAAGCGCCTGGACTTCAGCGTCGGCGCCGGCGATTGGGCCGACACCAAGACCATCCCCGACGAAACCGCGATCAGCACGATCGTGAAGTTCGACGCGAAGTAAGCCACGGGCCATGCCCGGCTCCACCTTGGAACGGTGATACAGGGTGGCGCCGGGCCATGCCCGGCGGCTTCACCCCGCAGCCAGCCAGGCCCGCACCCGCGCCGCATCGAAGGGCCAGTCCAGTTCGCGGCCGCCCGCCTCGTCGCGCAGCACCGGTACCCGCGCGCCGTAGTGCGCCTCCAGCGCTGGATGGTCATCCAGGAACACCGATTCGAACTCGGGCGCGCGTGCCTTGGCCAGTTCGGCCAGGGCCATATCGCACAGGTGGCAGTCGTCACGCTGGAACAGGGTCAACACCGGCTTGCCTCGCTTGGCGGAAATGCTGCGCCGCAGCCATCGGAGGGCCCGGCAAGCCGCTAGAATAGCCGCTTGTCCGGTACCCGCAGTTTGGCATCCATGGCTGTCAGCACGTTCGACGTCTTCAAGATCGGCATTGGCCCGAGCTCTTCCCACACCGTCGGACCGATGAAGGCCGCCGAGCGGTTCATCCATCGCTGGCTGCTCGACCCCGGCCGCCTGCACGAGGTCGCACGCATCCGCGCCGACGTCTACGGTTCGCTGGCGCTGACCGGTCGCGGCCATGGCACCGACAAGGCGATCCTGCTTGGCCTGGAAGGCCAGCGCCCCAACCTGATCGATCCGGACATCATTCCGTCCACGCTGGATCGCATCCGCAGCAGCAAGCGCATCCAGCTGATGGGCCAGCATGAGATCGCCTTCGACGAGAAGCGCGACCTCGGCATGAACAAGCGGCAGAAGCTGCCGTACCACACCAACGGCATGCGCTTCACCGCGTACAACGCCGACGATGAAGTGATCGCCACGCGCGACTATTACTCCGTTGGCGGTGGCTTCGTGGTCAACCAGGACGACGCGGCCGATGACCGCATCGTGCCCGACGAAACCCCACTGCCCTATCCGTTCAAGAGCGGCGACGAGCTGCTCGCGCAGACCGCGCGCAGCGGCCTGAGCATCGCGCAGCTGATGTTCGAGAACGAGAAGTGCTGGCGCAGCGAGGACGAGATCCGCGCCCAGCTGCGCGAGATCTGGAGCGCGATGCAGTCATGCGTGACGCGCGGCATCCGCGAGGAAGGCGTGCTGCCGGGCGGCCTGAAGGTCGGCCGTCGCGCGCCGGCGCTGTACCGCGAGCTGTCGTCGAAGCCGGAAGCGGCGATGCGCGATCCGCTGACCACGCTGGACTGGGTCAATCTGTACGCGCTGGCCGTGAACGAGGAAAACGCCGCCGGTGGCCGCGTGGTGACCGCGCCGACCAACGGTGCGGCCGGCGTGCTGCCCGCGGTGCTGCATTACTTCGACCGGTTCTGCCCGGGCGCGAACGAGCAGCGCGTGTTCGACTTCCTGCTGACCTCGGCGGCGATCGGCATCCTCTACAAGGAGAATGCTTCGATTTCCGGTGCCGAAGTGGGCTGCCAGGGCGAAGTGGGCGTGGCCTGCTCGATGGCGGCCGGCGGCCTGGTTGCGGCGCTGGGCGGCAATCCAAGCCAGATCGAGAATGCCGCAGAAATCGGCATGGAACACAACCTCGGCCTGACCTGCGACCCGATCGGTGGGCTGGTGCAGATTCCCTGCATCGAGCGCAACGCGATGGGCGCGGTGAAGGCGATCAACGCCTCGCGCATGGCAATGCGCGGCGATGGCAAGCACAAGGTGTCGCTGGACAAGGTCATCAAGACCATGCGCGACACCGGCCGCGACATGCAGGACAAGTACAAGGAAACCAGCCGCGGCGGCCTCGCGGTGAATGTCATCGAGTGCTGATGACGGGCATCTGCCGGACGACACCGTCACCGCATTCCGGTTAGGCTCGGGCATCCCCTGTCACGGAATGTCCCATGCGCGTGATCGCCGCCGCATTGCTGGCCTGCCTGCCCCTCACCGCCGCTGCCGCTCCCGCCTATGGGCCGCGGCTGGAGGGCTTCGATTACGGCCATCCGGTACAGACCTTCACCCTGGAATCGCAGCAGCAACCGCTGCAGATGGCCTATCTGGATATCGCGCCGACGACCGCGCCGATCGGCGTGGTGGTGCTCCTGCATGGCAAGAATTTCTGCGCGGCGACCTGGAAGGAAACCATCCCTCCCCTGCTCGCCGCCGGTTACCGAGTGATCGCACCTGACCAGGTCGGCTTCTGCAAATCCAGCAAGCCCGAGCGCTACCAGTATTCATTCGGCCAGCTCGCCGCCAACACCCATGCACTGCTGCAGCAGCTGCAGCTCGGCGGCCTGCCCGTGCACCTGGTCGGCCATTCGATGGGGGGCATGCTGGCGGTGCGCTATGCACTGACCTATCCGCAGGACCTGCGCAGCCTGTCGCTGGTCAATCCGATCGGCCTGGAGGACTGGAAGGCGCTGGGCGTGCCGTGGCGAAGCGTCGATGCCTGGTATGCCGGCGAGCTGAAAACCAGTTACGAGAGCATCCGCCGCTACCAGCTGGACGTGTACTACGACGGCACCTGGAAGCCTGCCTATGAAACCTGGGCACGCATGCAAGCGGGCATGTACGAGGGCGACGGCAGGCAGGCGGTGGCCTGGAGCCAGGCACTTGCCTCGGACATGGTGTTCAACCAGCCGGTGGTGTACGAGCTGAAGAATCTGAAGGTGCCGACCGCGCTGTTCATCGGCCAGAAGGACCGCACCGCGATCGGTCGTGACCTGGCACCGGCAGAAGTGAAGGCACGGTTAGGCAACTATCCGGCGCTGGGCAAATCGGCCGCTGCGGCGATTGCCGGCGCGACGCTGGTCGAATTCGCCGAACTGGGCCATTCGCCGCAGGTACAGGACCCCAGGCAGTTCAATGCCGCGCTGCTGAAGGTGTTGAAAGGGCGCTGAAACTGCGTATCCGCCGGGCATGGCCCGGCGCAACCGGGACGGACACGACATTGCAGGTAGCGCCGGGCCATGCCCGGCGAGCGCAGCGGTACGGATAACACCGGGCCATGCCCGGCGGGCGCAGCGGGACGCTGCTCATCCCACGATGCGCAGCACGTCATCCAGCAATGCGGCAGCAGTGACTTCCGCGCCCGCTCCCGGCCCCTGGATCAGCAACGGCTGGGTGCGATAGCGGTCGCTGTGGATGGCGACGCGGTTGTCGGTGCCCGCCCCTTGCGCCAGTGGATGATCGGCCGGCAGTTCACGCAGCCCCACCTGTGCGCCGTCAGCGTCGACCCGGCCGACGAAGCGCAGAACACGGCCGCTGTCCGTCGCCTGCTGCCAGCGCGCCTGCAGCGGTGCGTCCAGCTGCTCCAGTTCGGCCAATGCTTCGTCCAGCGGCAGCGCAGCCAACGCCCAGGGCACCAGTGAATCCACGTGCACCTGTGCGGCATCCAGCGCCAGTCCGCTGCTGCGCGCCAGAATCAGCAGCTTGCGCCGCACATCCTCGCCGGACAGATCCAGGCGCGGATCCGGTTCGGTGTAACCCGCGGCCAGCGCCTCGCGCACTGCAGCCGAGAACGGCGAACGGCCGTCATAGCGATGGAACAACCAGGCCAGGGAACCGGACAACACCCCCTCGATCGCGTGGATGTGATCCCCCCCGGCCACCAGCGCGCGCAGGCTGCTCAACAGCGGCAGTCCCGCCCCCACGGTGGCACTGTCGCCGTACCGGGCGCCGCTGTCGGCGCAGCTCTCGGCGATGGCCTTCGCGCGTGACAGCTGCCCGCCCCGGCCCAGCTTGTTGGCCGTCACTACATGCACCCCGCGCGCCAGCCACTGCGCATGGCGGGCGGCCACGTCTTCGCTGGCGGTGGCATCAACCACCACATCGCCACGCTCCAGCCCTTCGGCACCGGCCCACGGTGGCACGCTCTGGCCGCCACGCGGTGCGCGCCGCGCCAGTTCGAGCGGCAGGGCCAGATCGCGGTCGATGGCCAGCGCAGTACGCGAGTTGGCCAGCCACTGCACGCTGGGCAGTTCCAGGCCGCGCGCCTGCAGGGCCTGGTAGCGCTGCACGAACGCAGAGCCCACCGTCCCGGTGCCCAGCAGTGCCAGGCGACCGCCGCCCATCGCCGGAATCTCGGCAGCCAGCGCGCTCATGCGTCCACCACCTGTTTGCGACGTGCGGCAGCGTCGATCACCGCTTCGGCGCGTGCCAGCGCCGCGCCCAGGTCGGCCAGCAGGTCGCGCTCGGCCTCGATGCCGACCGACAGGCGCAGCAGCCCTTCGCTGATGCCGGCGGCAGCACGCGCCTCAACGCTCATCGCTGCGTGGGTCATGGTCGCCGGATGCGCGACCAGGCTTTCCACGCCGCCCAGCGATTCGGCCAGGGTGAAGCAGCGCAGTCCATCGACAAACGCGCGCACGGCAGCGTGCGGATCCTCGCCGGCGCAGTCGGCCAGCTCGAACGACAGCATCGCGCCGAAGCCGCTCTGCTGGCGTGCGGCGATGGCATGACCGGGATGGTCGGCCAGGCCGGGGTAATACACCCGGGCCACGGCGGGGTGCGCGTCCAGCAGCGCGACGATCGAGGCCGTGTTCTCCTGGTGCACACGCAGGCGTGCATCCAGCGTGCGCAGGCCGCGCAGGGTCAGGAAAGCGTCGAAGGGAGAGCCGGTCAGCCCGAGTGCGTTGCCCCACCACACCAGCTGTTCGTGCAGCGCGGGATCACGTGCGATCACCGCACCGCCGACGACATCGCTGTGGCCGTTGATGTACTTGGTGGTCGAATGCAGCACCAGATCGGCACCGAAGGAGAGCGGCTGCTGCAGCGCCGGCGACAGGAACGTATTGTCGACCACCACCAGCGCCCCGGCCTTGTGCGCCGCCTCGATGACGAAGCGCAGGTCGGTGATGCGCAGCAGTGGGTTGGACGGGGTTTCCACCAGCACCAGCCGTGGCTGGGTGGCCAGGGCCTGCGCCAGCGTGCGCGGGTCGGTGAGGTCGGCGGTGACCAGTTCGAAATGCCCCTTCTTCGCCAGCGCGTTGAACAGGCGCCAGCTGCCGCCGTAGGCATCGTGCGGTACCACCAGCGTGTCGCCCGGCTGCAGCAGGGCATTCAGCACCAGGTTGATGGCGCCCATGCCGGTAGCGGTGACCACGCCACCGGCTCCGCCTTCCAGTTCGGCCAGTGCTTCGCCCAGCAGGTCGCGCGTCGGATTGCCACTGCGCGTGTAGTCGTACTGGCGCTTGTTGCCGAAGCCTTCGAAGCTGAAGTTCGACGACAGCACGATCGGTGGAGTGACCGCGCCATGGGCGGTGTCACGATCGATGCCGGCGCGGACGGCGGCAGTGGTGCGACAACAGGACGGCTCGGCGGCGTGCAGGCTCATGCGGTCTCTCCAGAAGTGCGGAAGGCGGTAGCGAGGATCGCGTCGATGCGATCGGTTTCTTTGAGGAAGGCGTCGTGGCCGTATGGGGAGCGCAGCACGCGCAGGCTGCCGCGCGGACCCAGCCCCTCGACCAGACCGACCAGGTCGGCCAACGGCACCAGCCGATCGCCTTCCACGGCCACCACCACGGTTGGCGGCAGGATGGCGGTGGGATCCACGCGGTGCAGGTCGATCGATTCGGACAGGCGCAGGTAGGCGGTCACTGGGGTGCGCGCGACGTACTGCGCGCCCGCCGCGTCGAGGTAGTCCTCGGCGGCCACACGGACGCGGCCGTTGACCACCTCGGGCGGAGCGTCGAAGCGCTCGCCGAACTCTTCCGGCGTGCGGTAGCTGAGCATCGCGAACTGCCTGGCCAGTGCCAGGCCATGGTCTTCACCGCATTGCAGCTGTCCCAGGGCGACCGCCCGGCGCTGCAACGCACGCCACGCCGCGGCATAGGGGTGCGGACGGTGCGCACCACTGGCCAGCACCAGCTGGCGCACGCGGGCGCGATGGCGGACAGCGAACTGCTGCCCGACCAGGGCGCCATAGGAGTAGCCGACAAACGCCTTCAGTGTGCGGATGCCCAGGTGATCCAGCAGCAGGGCCAGCGCGTCGGCCTGGTCGGCCGTGTCGATCGGCACGTCCAGCGCGCCATCCGCACCGATGAAGTCGAACGCCAGAACGCGCAGCTGCTGCGGATCGAGCGTGCGGCCACTGCCGACCAGTTCCTCGGCCCAGCCCTTCTCGGCGAACTGCGCGTTGGACGCCACATGGCGATGGGCGGAGATGCCGCCAGCCAGTACCACCACCGGTGCATCGACCGGTCCCACCCATTCGTAGCGAACGCGTACCGGGCACGCGCCGGCGTGGCGCATCGACAGCACCGCGGCGAACTCGCCGCGCTCGGCGTGCACGCGGTCTTCGACCGGCACGCTGACGGGGACAAAGGGTTCGGGGCGAAGCGTGGTGCTGGGGGCGAAGCTCATGGCGGGATCCGTTAGGGGAATCGGCCATCGAGCCTTCGCGGGGCTCGCGTTCGAGATGCACCTGCGGTGCATGGTTCGAACCATCTTCCGGTGGACGCCACGGTCCCCGCAGGATTTGGCACCTACGCCGGCGCTTGCGCGCCTGCGGGCTGCCCCGGCTTCAAAGGGCCTGTCCCTCTGCCGGTCTCGATGGTGGAGCCACGATGCCATCGCTTTCCGCGCATGTCAATCCCTTCATGCGGATAAAGCGATGAATACCCGGAGCGATCGCTGCGGCCCACCTTTTGCGGATCAGGTACAGTCGCGGCGGTCCCCCTGTCCGGAACGCCCGATGCCGCGCCTGCCCTTGTCCTGCCTGCTGCTGCCGTTGCTGATCAGCACCACCGCCGGAGCGGCCGACTGGCGGCAGGGCTGGGGCCTGGTGCCCTCACCGGCCCCCGCGCCCAGCACGCAGGGCATCGGCCAGGCGGCCCCCATGGCGCAACTGCGGCTGCAGCAGGTGGGCGAATACTGGCAGGCCCGGATCGACAACACCCTGGCCGGCCCATTACAGGTTGAACTGCGCGCTGGACCCGGGCGCCCCATCGAGGGCCTGCCGGTACGGTCGCTGGTGCAGGGCGACAGCAGCTTCGTGGTCGGTCACCTGCCCCCGCCCGTGGGCGGCAGCACGCTCGACGTACGCCTGCAGTCGGTACCGGGCCGTCCCGACGCCCGCGCCGAAGACGTGGCCTACCGCCTGCCGTTCGACGCCGCACGCCTGCGCGTGGACCAGGCGCCGCAGGGCCGGTTCAGCCACGATGACGAGGAGAACCGCGACGCCGTGGACTTCGCCCTGCCCGAGGCGACGCTGGTGCTGGCCGCGCGCGAGGGAACCGTGATGCAGATCCAGGACGGCTTCCGCGGCAACGGCCAGGACCGCGAGCGCGACGGCGGCAGGGCGAATTTCATCCGTGTCCTGCACAGCGACGGCAGCATGGCGCTGTACGGCCATCTGCAGGCAGGCGGCATGCGCGTCCGTCGTGGCCAGGCCGTGCAGGCCGGACAACCAATCGGCCTGTCCGGCAACAGCGGCTACAGCAGCGCCCCGCACCTGCATTTCGTGGTGCAGGTCAACCGCGGCATGGCCCTGCGCTCGGTACCCGTGCGCATCTTCACCTCCCAGGGACAGCTGCAGTTCGCCCGCCAGGGTGATACCGAGGGCGCGGCCGGGCGCTGACCGGCCACGGCCGGTATAATCAGGCGCTTATCTCTTTGAAAAGCGCCCCGGGCGGGCGCCACTGCCATGTCCGAAGTCGCCACCGAAGCGTCGCGTCGCCGCACCTTCGCCATCATCTCCCATCCTGACGCCGGCAAGACCACGCTGACCGAAAAGCTGCTGCTGTTCGGAGGCGCGATCCAGATGGCCGGCTCGGTCAAGGGCCGCAAGGCGGCCCGCCATGCCACCTCCGACTGGATGGCACTGGAGAAGGAACGCGGCATCTCCGTCACCTCCTCGGTGATGCAGTTCCCGTATGAAGGCAAGATCGTCAATCTGCTCGATACCCCCGGCCACGCCGACTTCGGCGAGGACACCTACCGCGTGCTGACAGCGGTGGACTCGGCACTGATGGTGATCGACGTGGCCAAGGGCGTGGAAGAGCGCACCATCAAGCTGATGGAAGTGTGCCGCCTGCGCGACACCCCGATCATGACCTTCATCAACAAGCTCGACCGCGAGGGCAAGGATCCGATCGAACTGCTGGATGAAGTGGAAACCGTGCTGGGCATCCAGTGCGCGCCCGTCACCTGGCCGATCGGCATGGGCCAGCGCCTGAAGGGCGTGGTCCACCTGCTGACCGGCGAGGTGCACCTGTACGAACCGGGTCGCAACTTCACCCGCCAGGATTCGACCATCTTCCCGTCGATCGACGCTCCCGGCCTGGCCGAGAAGATCGGCGTACAGATGCTGGCCGACCTGCGCGATGAACTGGAGCTGGTGCAGGGCGCCAGCCATCCGTTCGACCTGCAGGCCTATCGCGAGGGCAAGCAGACGCCGGTGTTCTTCGGTTCGGGCGTGAACAACTTCGGCGTGCAGCCCCTGCTGGACTTCTTCGTCGAGCACGCGCCATCGCCGCAGGCACGCGCCACCACCGGCCGCGAGATCGCCCCGGAAGAGAGCAAGCTGACCGGCTTCGTGTTCAAGATCCAGGCCAACATGGACCCGCAGCACCGCGACCGCGTCGCCTTCATGCGGGTGTGCTCGGGCCGCTTCAGCGCGGGCATGAAGACCTTCCACGTGCGCACCGGCAAGGAGATGAAGCTGGCCAACGCCCTGACCTTCATGGCCAGCGACCGTGAAATCGCCGCCGAGGCCTGGCCGGGCGATGTGATCGGCATCCACAACCACGGCACCATTTCCATCGGCGATACCTTCACCGAAGGCGAGGCCGTCACCTTCACCGGCATCCCCAACTTCGCCCCGGAGCTGTTCCGCCGTGCGCGCCTGCGCGATCCGCTCAAGCTCAAGCAGCTGCAGAAGGGCCTGGCCCAGCTCTCCGAAGAGGGCGCGACCCAGTTCTTCCGGCCGCTGACCAGCAACGATCTGATCCTGGGTGCGGTGGGCGTGCTGCAGTTCGACGTGGCCGCTTACCGCCTGAAGGACGAGTACGGCGTGGAAGCCACCTTCGAGCCGGTCAGCGTCACCACGGCGCGCTGGATCCACTGCAGCAACGAGAAGAAGCTGGAAGAGTTCCGCGAGAAGAACGCACTGAACCTGGCGCTGGACGCCGCCGGCCATCTGGTCTATCTCGCGCCGACCCGGGTCAACCTGCAGCTGGCACAGGAGCGCGCGCCCGACGTGCGCTTTGCCGCCACCCGCGAGGCCGCGCACACCCTAACCGCTGGCTGAATCCGGCCAGTCAGGACATCGGACTTCCGTGTGGAGGCGGGCGTGCATGCGCCCGCCATCGCGGCGATGATAGGGGGGCGCGGGTCCCCCTCCCCGCGAATGATGCCTACGCCATGTCCTCGACTTCCGTTGCTTCGATCCGCGAAGAAATCGCCAGTGCGCTGACCCACGGTCTCGGCGCCGTACTGGCGCTCGGTGCGGGTGCCGTGCTGATCACCCTGGCCGCCATCTACGGCGATGGTTGGCAACTGGCAGGTGCGATCGTGTTCGGCATCGCGCTGCTGCTGCTGTACACCGCCTCCACCCTCTACCACGCCATCCAGCATCCGGTTGCCAAGGGCAGGCTGAAGGTCTTCGACCACTGCGCGATCTATGTACTGATCGCCGGTACCTATACGCCGTTCACGCTGATCGGCCTGCGCGGCCCGTGGGGCTGGGGTCTGTTCGCCGCGATCTGGACGCTGGCCCTGGCCGGCGTGGTGTTCAAGCTGTTCTATACCGGCCGCTTCAAGCGCCTGTCCACCGCCATCTACGTGGCCATGGGCTGGCTGGTGATCGTCGCGGTCAAGCCCATGCTGGCCTCCATCGATGGCTGGACGCTGGGCTGGCTGCTGGCCGGAGGTATCTCCTACACGCTGGGAACCTACTTCTATCACCGCGAATCGATCCCCTATTCGCATGCGATCTGGCACCTGTTCGTGATCGGCGGCAGTGTCTGCCACTTCGTCGCGGTGACCATGCAGGTGCTGTAGATATCCGTGCCACACGCGTTCATGTGCACACCGCGCACATGAACGCTTCGCGCTGCGTCCACCCGCGCAGGGCAACCATGGCAGCGTGAATGCGACTGCCTCCCCTGCTCCGCCGCGTCCGTCGCGCTGGCGCTTCCGCCGCCCTGGCCCGCGAGGCCAGCGCTGGCTGGCGGTGCTGGTGTTCCTGCTGGCGGCCATCCTGGTATTGATCGCGCTCTGGGACTGGAACTGGTTCAAGGGGCCGGTCGAGCGGGCGGTACAGGCGCGGACCGGCCGCGTGCTGCAGATCGGCCACCTGGATGTCGACCTCGGCCGTACCAGCACGATCCGCGCCGACACCGTCACGTTCGCCAATGCGTCATGGGCGAAGCAGCCGAACATGGCCAGTGCCGACCGGGTCGAAATCGACCTGCGGGTGTGGCCCCTGCTGCGGGGCAGCGTGCAGCTCCCCGAGATCCGCCTGACCCGTCCCGACGTGCTGCTGGAAACCGCCCCACGCAAGGGCGAGCCGGGCAACTGGGATTTCCTGGGTGACAGCCGCGGCGGCGCCACGCCCCAGCTCAAGCGGCTGCGTATCGATGACGGCCGCCTGCAGTTCATCGACGCGGCGGGTCGCACCGACATCCATGTCAATGTGCGTAGTGGCCGGCCCAGGCAGGCGGATGCCGCGCCGCCCCTGCTGGTGCAGGGCAAGGGTCGTTGGCAGGGCAATCCTTTCACCCTTCGCGGCGGCACCGAATCTCCGCTGGAACTGACCGACAGCGATCATCCCTTCCGCATCCATCTTGATGGGCGTGCAGGTGCCACCCATGCCGTCGCCCGTGGCACTCTGACCAATCCCTTCCAGCTGCAGGTGCTCGACCTCGCTTTCGCGCTCAGTGGCCAGGATCTGGCCGACCTGTATCCCCTGCTGGGCATCGCCATTCCGCCTTCGCCGCCCTATGCCCTGGAGGGGCGCCTGAAGCGCGACCATAACGTGTGGCGCTACGAGCAGTTCACCGGCAAGGTCGGCGACAGCGATCTCGGCGGCAATGTGAAGTTCGAAACAGGTGGTGCGCGCCCGCGCCTGACGGCCACGCTGGAGTCCCGCCGGCTGGACTTCGACGACCTGGCCGGCTTTGTCGGCGCCCCGCCCAGAACCGGTGGCGGCGAGACCGCCAACGCCGAGCAGAAGGCCGAGGCCGCACGCGTGGCGGCGCGTACCAGGGTGCTGCCGGACACTCCGTACAATCTCGGCAAGCTGCGCGCGATGGATGCCGATGTGCGCTGGAAGGCACATCGCATCAACGCACCATCGCTGCCGCTTGACGATATGGATGCGCATCTGCTGCTGGACGATGGCGTGCTGCGGCTGGACCCGCTGAACTTCGGTGTGGCCGGTGGTGACATCCGCAGCACGATCCGCATGGATGCGCGGCAGCCGCAGATCGCCACCGCGCTCAAGGCCAGCGTGCGCGGCGTGCAGCTGGGACAACTGTTCCCGGATGCGAAGCTGGCCGAGCAGGCCAAGGGCGGCATCGGTGGCGAAATCGACCTCAGCGGCCGCGGCAACTCGATCGCCGCCATGCTGGGCAGCAGCAATGGCGATGTGGGCCTGGCAATGGGACGTGGCCACGTCGGCAATCTGGTGATGGAACTGGCCGGGCTGGACATCACCGAGGCAGTCAAGTTCCTGGTGACCGGCGACAAGCAGATTCCGCTGCGCTGCGCCTTTGCCGACTTCGGCGTACGCGAGGGATTGATGACCAGCCGCACGTTCGCCGTCGATACCACCGACACGCTGATTCTCGGCGAAGGCACCGTCAGCCTGCGCGATGAGTCGCTGGACCTGCTGCTGAAGCCACGGCCGAAGGACCGCAGCATCCTCGTGCTGCGCTCGCCGCTGCACATCGCGGGAACGTTCAAGGATCCTTCGTTCCGCCCGGACTTCAAGGCGCTCGGCGTCCGCGGTGCGGTCGCCCTGGCGCTGGGAAGCATCGCGCCACCGGCCGCACTGCTGGCCACGATCGAACTGGGCCCCGGCAAGGACGCCGACTGCGGCGGCCAGTACGCGAAGTAGGCACGTTTGTTCGCGGCGGCTGTATGGATCGCGAATTGAGAGGCACGCGCGGAACCACAAGGTGTTGCCAACCAAGGCTGGCCGCTACCCACCGCGTTCCCAGCAATGTATCCAGAAGCGGAGGGCATGGCCGTGCAGGACCGTTGGCGCCATGGATGGCGCCATCGAGCCCCCATGGATGGGTTTACGGCGTGTCCTGCACGGCCATGCCCTCCGCCTTCCGGCGCATCAGCAAGGCGCCGCTTTGGCTTTGGCTTTGGCTTTGGCTTCGGCTTCGGCTCCGAACAGCGGGCCGGCGGGCCCGCCAGCGAAAACTCATCCCGCCACGATGTACTGCTGCAGCTGGTCCAGCTCGCGGCGCTGTGCATCGATCACCGACTTCACCAGATCGCCGATGGAAATCACGCCCAGCACCTGTCCCCCCTCCACCACCGGCAGATGGCGGATACGGTAATCGGTGACCAGCTGCAGGCAATGTTCGACCTGTTCGCCGGGCGCCACCGTCACCACCTTCGCAGTCATGATCTCGGCTACCGCCGTATCGCGTGAGGAACGATCGCGCAGCACGATCTTGCGGGCGTAATCACGTTCGGACAGGATGCCGACCAGTCGCGGCCCTTCCATCACCAGCACCGCACCGATGCCCTTTTCGGCCATCAGCCGGATCGCATCGATCACCGCCGCGCCGGGCGCGACCGCATGCACTTCAGGGGACTTGCCGTCCAACAGTTGCCGTACCGACGTCATCTGCCTGCCCTCCCAGGGTGGGTTGCACGACGGAGTCTGCCACGGACGATGCTAGCCAGGCGTCAACCAGGTACAGGGGACGCTGCTTGGACTCCTCATACAGGCGCCCCAGGTACTCGCCGATCAGGCCCAGCGCGATCAGCTGCACGCCGCCCAGGAACAGGATCACCGCCATCATCGTCGGCCAGCCCGCCACGCGGTCGCCGTACATCGCGGCCTTCACGATCACCCAGACACCGAACACGAAGGCCACCGCCGCAGTGGCCAGGCCCAGATAGGTGGCCGCGCGCAGCGGCACGGTGGAGAAACCGGTGATGCCTTCCAGCGCGAAGTTCCACAGCCGCCACAGGCTGAACTTGCTGCTGCCGGCCACCCGCGGGTGGCGCTGGTACGGCACCGCCACCCGGCGGAAGCCAACCCAGCTGAAAAGCCCCTTCATGAAACGGTGACGCTCACGCATTTCACGCAACGCGCTCAGCGCGCGTGGCGACAGCAGGCGGAAGTCGCCGGTATCGGCGGGAATCGGCGTGCGCGACAGGCGGCCGATCACCCGGTAGAACATCGCCGCGGTCGCACGCTTGACCCAGCTCTCGCCCGCGCGCGCCCGGCGCGTGCCATAGACGTTGTCATAACCCTCGCGCCACCGCGCCACGAACTGCGGCAGCAGCTCCGGTGGATCCTGGCCATCGGCATCGAGAATCATCGCCGCACCCTCGCGGACGAGATCCAGCCCGGCGGTCAGCGCGGCCTCCTTGCCGAAATTGCGCGACAGCTTCAGCGCCGACACGCGTGGCTCGGACTGCGCCAGCGCGGCGATCACCTCCCAGGTTCCGTCCTGGCTGCCGTCGTCCACGTAAAGGATGTGGCCATCGATGTCCGGCATCGCATCCAGTACCGCGCACAGGCGCGGGTGCAGTACCGGCAGCGCCAGAGCTTCGTTGCAGGCGGCAATGACGACGGTGAGGCGTTCACGGATCATGCCCGGATTGTACGTCGCCAGTGCGGAGCGGCGCAGACGCCCGCCTCAGTCCTCGGCCAGGTACGCAGCGCCGCCCAGCTGCCGGGCCTGGCGCTGGATCCACGCGGCGCGACGCTGTACGTAGGGACCGGGCGAGGCCGCGCTGTAGCGCCGCGGTGCCGGCAACACGGCCGCCAACCGTGCGCTCTCGGCCGGGCTGAGGCGCGCGGCGTCCTTGCCCCAGAAGGTCTTCGCCGCCGCCTGCGCACCGTACACGCCGTCACCGAACTCGGCGATGTTCGCGTACATCTCCAGGATCCGCTGCTTGGGCCACAACGTTTCGATCAGCACCGTGTACCAGACCTCCAGGCCCTTGCGGATCCAGCTGCGGCCCTGCCAGAGGAACAGGTTCTTGGCCACCTGCTGGCTGATGGTGCTGGCCCCGCGCAGCCGGCCGCCCCGCGCGTTGTGGTCACGCGCCTTCTCGATGGCCTGCAGATCGAACCCACTGTGTTCGGGGAAACGCTGGTCCTCGGCCGCCACCAGCGAAATCGGCAGGCTCGGCGCCATCTGGTCCAGATCCCGCCACTGGTAGTGCAGCCGGTAGGCCCAGTCGCCCGCCCCCAGCGCCTCCCCGTAGCGCCACAGCATCACGCTGGAAATGGGCGGATCCACGAAGCGCAGCACCAGCACCTGCAGGCAGCTGAAGGCCACGAACAGCACCGGCAGCCACAGCAGCCGCTTCCAGTGCCAACGCCGGCGGCGCGGAACGTCCCCGGCCACCTTCACCTTGTCCTGCTCTCCCCCTGCCCCCATTAGTGGTGCATCCTTCTTCTGCCTGGCTGTCGGCGCATTATCCGGCAACCACCCCTGTTTCCGCGCGATGTGAGCCGATGACCGCCCAACCTGATTCCCTGATCCGCTTCCTGCTTCCCGACGCGGGTGTCCGCGGCGTACACGTGCGCCTGCAGACCACCTGGCAGGAAATCCTGTCCCATGCCCATTACCCGGATGCCGCAGCCGAGCTGCTCGGCGAAGCCTGCGTGGCCTCGGCGCTGTTCACCGGCCACACCAAGGTCGACGGCCGCCTGTCCATCCAGCTGCGCAGCAGCACCACGCTGCGCACGCTGTTCGCCGAATGCACCGCCGCCGGCACCCTGCGCGGCATCGCCCAGCTCAGCGAGGGCGCCGACGCGCCGCGCGACCTGTCCAGCCTGGGCGATGACGCCCTCCTCGCCATCACCATCGAGAACCCCGGGCTGGACCCGCGCGAACCGCAGCGCTACCAGAGCCTGGTCGGGCTCAGCGCCGCGGAACTGGACGAGGCCTTCGAGGACTACTTCCGGCAGTCCGAGCAGTTGCCGACGCGACTGCTGCTGGCCGCCGACCGCACGGGGGCCAGCGGCCTTCTGCTGCAGAAACTGCCCGGCGACGAGGGCGACGAAGATGGCTGGTCACGCGCCAGTGCCCTGTTCGAGACCCTGGGCAGGGCCGAACTGCTCGCTACTCCCGCCGAGCAGCTGCTGCACCGCTTGTTCCATGAGGAGAACCCGGAGCTGATGGGCAGCAAGCCACTGTCCTTTGCCTGCTCCTGCTCGCGCGAGCGGGTTGCCTCGATGCTGCAGTCGCTGGGCGAGGAAGAGGCGCGGGCGGCGGCCGAAGCCACAGGTGAGGTCGAAGTCCGCTGCGAATTCTGCGGACGGGAGTATCACTTCCCGTTGACGGAGTTCGGCATACTGTTCCACGGTGCCGAGGGGGCTGTTCCGGCACCTGAACGCCTTCAGTAAGCGGCGGGTCTTGCACCTGGGGAGGATCAAGGCTTGTTAAGAAATCATAAACACCCTAGGATCGAGTCCCCGCCCCTGCGGGAACTTCCGTTGTCTGTCCCTGTCTGAACTGGTCCGATGCGTACCTATCTGCGTCTACCGCTGGCCCTGCTGATCGCCCTTGGCGCGGTCGCGGGCGCGCATGCGCAGAGCAAGGACACCCGCACGGTGCTGCCGGTGTGGAACAAGGGCAGCGGCAAGGTCGAAGCCCTGCTCTACCTGGAACCCACCGGTGAGCAGGCCGCCGGCGCCCGCTGGCATTTCGGCCGCAATTCGCTGGACGCGGCCTTTGGCCTGTCGTCGGGCGACTCGCTGGGCCTGCTCTGCAGCAACAGCAGCAGTACCAGCATCAGCGGTCTGGCCAGCCACTGCATGCTGGCCAGCCTGGGCGACGACGATGACCTCAGCAGCCGCCGCTTCACCGGCACGGCTGCCCTGAACCGGGGCAGCAGCCGCCTGGGCATCACCGCCGGTACCGGTCGCGAAACACTGCCCGCCTGGCTGGCCGGCCCGAACAAGACGCCGTCGCTGCGTGCCGAGCAGAACGACCTGACCGTGTTCGCGCAGAAGAACATCGGCCGCGAAGGATTCGTGTCCATCGCCGGCACCTACGCCAAGGCACGCCTGGTTCCGCTGGCCGATGCCTCGCCGGCCCTGGTCGATCGCTGGGACAGCAAGAGCCTCAGCCTCGGCGCCGGTTACGGCAACTTCACCGGCAGCATCATCGGCCGCGTGGTCGACGTGCCCGGCCGCCCTGGCAAGTGGGAAGGTCTGGGCATCGGCCTGACCTGGCGGACGCCGTGGTCCGGCCAGCTCACCGTCGGCGCCGAGAACGTGATCAGCCGCGGCAAGAACCCCTTCTCTCCACGCAACGAGAGCAACGACGACGGCACCGTGCCGTATGTGCGTTACGAGCAGGATCTCTGACCGCTCGTACCTCCCTCATGCAGTGACATCGCGGGCGCGGGAAGGCGCCCGTTGCGTTTGCGTGTGCCGCACTCCCTCTGCGCCCCTCCGGCGCTGTCGCAATGTGTGCGTTTCTCGCCGCCGCGACATGTTTCGATACATATCAATGGAAACTTTTTTCATCATTTTTTTTTAACAAACGAGGCACCATGCCACAAACCCTACTGCAAGTCGTTGAAAAGTATTGACATTCCATGAATTTACACAAATCACAGCTTTGATTAACACAGCTTTAATTCTTTGCAGGCGCCCGCTACTATCGGCTCAGCCTCGCGATTTGGAAGCGCACTTTCGCTTCCCCGCCGGGCATAACCCCAGCCAAGATTTCTTGGAGAGAGAGAGCCAATGAATTTCCAGTCCAACAAGCTGCGTGACGCTGTTGTCGTCGCGCTGATCGCGGGTGCGGCCACGTCCGTAACCGCCCAGGCGCAGGAAGCGACCAACCTGGATCGCATTTCGGTGACCGGTTCGCGCATCAAGAGCACCGACATCGAAACCTCGCAGCCGGTCCTGAGCCTGACCCGCGCCGATATCGAAAAGCAGGGTGTGACCTCGGTTGCCGATATCCTGCAGCGCGTCGCCGCCAACGGTGCCGCACTGAACCGCACCTTCAACAACGGTGGTGACGGTTCGGCCGGCGTCAGCCTGCGCAACCTCGGCGCCGAGCGCACCCTGGTGCTGGTCAACGGCCGTCGCTGGACCACCGGTCTGGACGGCAGCGTCGACCTGAACACCATCCCGACCGCGATGATCGAGCGCATCGACGTCCTGAAGGACGGCGCTTCGACCATCTACGGTTCGGATGCCATCGCCGGCGTGGTGAACATCATCACCAAGCAGAACTTCGACGGCGCCGAGGCAAACTTCTACAAGGGCCAGTACAGCCAGGGCGACGGCGATCGTGAAGCCTATGACTTCACCATCGGCACCACCACCGACCGTGCGTCGCTGGTGCTGGGTGCGTCCTACGTGAACGAGAAGGAGGTCATGGCCGGCAATCGCAAGATCTCCGCTGGCGGCCCGCCGTTCTTCAGCGGCCAGAGCGGCACCGGCATCCCGGGCTCCTACGTCCGCAATGATCAGCGCTACGTCATCATCAATGGCGTGGAAACCCCGTTCGTCAGCAACGTGCACGGCTACAACACCGCGCCGGACAACTACCTGCTGACCCCGAACGAGCGCACCTCGCTGTTCGCTGTGGGTTCGTACAACATCACGGACAACATCTCCTTCCGCACCGAGGCGATGTACAACGAGCGCAAGTCCGAGCAGCTGCTGGCGGCCATGCCGGTGACGGGCATGACGCTCAGCGCGGACAGCATGTACAACCCGTACGGCCAGGACCTGACCGGCGTGAACCGTCGTTTCAATGAAACCGGCGGCCGTTCGTTCAACCAGAACGTCAAGAACTGGCACTTCTACGGTGGCTTTGAAGGCTTCTTCGAGTTCGCCGACCGCAACTTCGACTGGGATGTCGGCTACCGCTACGACAAGACCGACCAGAACGACCTGACCTACGGCCTGTTCAACATCCAGCGTCTGGATGAGGCGTATGGTCCGTCGGCGCTCCGCGATGGCCAGGCTGTCTGTCTGACCGCAGGCGGAGCCGTCATTCCGGGCTGCGCACCGATCAATCCGCTGGGTGGCGAAGGTTCGATCTCGCAGGCGGCACTCGACTACACCTCGTTCACCGCGCACGATTCGGCCAGCCTGGTGTCGAAGAGCTACTACGCCAACATCTCCGGTGAGATCGTGCAGCTGCCGGCCGGTGCGCTGGGCTTCGCTGCCGGTTATGAGAACCGCAGGGAAAGCGGCCAGTTCGACCCCGACGCCTTCATCGCAGCGGGCCTGAGCACCGGCAACGGCGCTGCGCCGACCAAGGGTGCTTACGACCTGGACGAGTTCTACCTGGAACTGTCGATCCCGGTCCTGGCCGATCTGCCGGGCGCCCAGCTGCTGGACTTCAGCGTGGCGACCCGTTACTCGGACTACAGCAACTTCGGTAACACCACCAACAACAAGTTCGGTTTCCGCTGGAAGCCGATCGAAGACCTGATGGTGCGTGGTAACTATTCCGAAGGCTTCCGCGCTCCGAGCATCAACAACCTGTACCGCGGCGACACCGATTCGTTCGAGACCTACGCCGACCCGTGTGCCCGGGCCAACAACCCGACCGGCGCAGTGCTGGCGCAGTGTATCGCCCAGGGCGTTCCGGCGAACTTCGTCCAGCCGAACACCGATGGCGAGTCTGGCCCGCTGCAGACCGTCGAGCCGTTCACCTGGAAGTCGAACCCGGATCTGAAGCCGGAAACCTCGACCAGCAAGACGCTGGGCCTGGTGTGGAGCCCGAGCTTCGTCTCCGGCCTGAACGTGACCCTGGACTGGTGGCAGATCAAGATCGAAGACGCCATCACCCGCCCGGCGATCGGCGACATCATGGATCGTTGCTACGGTGGTACCGCGCAGCAGCAGGCAGCCTACTGCGGTCTGATCACGCGTGACCCGAACTACGGCACCATCAACGAGCGCTACACCATCACCAACGTCGACATGCCGCTGATGAACCTGGCGTCGTACAAGGTGGAGGGCTGGGATCTGGGCGTGCTGTACAAGCTGCCGGAAACCTCGTTCGGCCAGTTCACCGTCAGCCTGGACGGCACCTACCTGAGCAAGTGGGAGACCAAGTCGACCGAAGATGCTCCGGTTGATGGCCGTCAGGGCCGCTATCTGGACCAGGATCCGTACTGGCGCGTCCGTTCCAACCTGTACGTCGACTGGTCCTACGGTGACTTCGGTGTCAACTACGGCCTGCGCTACAAGTCGGGCATGACCGAAGACTGCCTGCTGGGCGCATCCACCCGTGCCTACTGCTCGGATCCGGAAGGTCGCAAGAACCACATTGGTGCCACCACGTACCACGACATCCAGGTGCGCTACAACACCCCGTGGAAGGGCACCATCATGCTGGGCCTGAACAACGCGTGGGACAAGGATCCGCCGGTCTCGTACACGGTGTCCTACAACATGTTCGACCCGCAGTACGACCTGCCGGGCCGCTACATGTACATGCAGTACAAGCAGAAGTTCTGATCGGTTGATCGATCGATGACTGCAGCAACGGCCCCGCAAGGGGCCGTTGTTCTTTCTGCACTGCCGGCGCGTACCACCCTGCGCCGGCAACAAAAAAGCCGCGATCAGGTCGCGGCTTTTTCGTGGGCAACGGAAACCGTCAGCCGTTCGGAATGAGCGTCTCGATCAGGTGTTCGACATAGGCCTCGAAATCCTCCCGCGCCTGCTTCGGCTGCTGCAGTTGCAGCGACAGCTGCAGGAAGCCCACATAGGCCGCATAGGCCAGGCGCGCACGATGGCGTGCGTCGGTGGAGCTCAGGCCTGCCTGGCGGAACGAGGCGATCAGGTAATCGAGACGACGCTGCGAAACGCGGTCGATCACCGGCCGCACCATCGGATGGTCCAGCGCCTTCAGCAGCTCGCTGTAGATGATGTGCGGCTGCACTTCGTGCGCCACCATCTGGAACAGCTGACGCAGGCGCGCGCGCGGATCCGGCACGTCTTCCAGGCTGCCGAACACCTGCTCCTGCTCGAACAGCTCCCACCGCTCCAACGCCGCCTGCAGCAGGGCGTCGCGCGAGGGGAAATGCCAGTAGAAGCTGCCCTTGGTGACGCCGAGGCGCCGCGCCAGCGGTTCCACCGCGACGGCACCCACGCCTTGTTCAGCAATCAGATCGAGGGCCGCCTGGGCCCAGTCTTCGGCGCTCAGGCGGCTGTTGCGGCCGGCGCGCGGTTCGCCGGCAGAAGCGTCAGGTTGATTCATGGAGTGATTTAACCATACGGCGGGGTTCGTTGCAGTACGCGGATGCAGCCGAAGGGCTCCGCTGTGCAGACCGGCCACCTGACGCGCCGCACCATACCATGCAGTATTGACATCCCCCGCAACCGATCCATACTAGCAAGTATGGTTACTTCCCCCACACCCGTTGCGTTCCACGACCTGCGTCTGGAAGCCGCGCACGGCACACGGCTGGCCGCCACGGCCAACGATCACGGCCGCCGCGGCCGGGTGCTGTTCGCCCACGGTTTCGGGCAGACCCGGCATGCCTGGAACGCCACGGCCCGCGCGCTGTCTGCTGCCGGCCTGCAGACGCTGGCCTACGACGCCCGCGGTCACGGCGATTCGGACTGGAATGCCGCCGACCTGCCCTATCACGGCGAGCAGTTCGCCGACGACCTGATCGTGCTGGCCGGCGAACAGCCGCGCCCGCCGGTGCTGGTCGCCGCCTCGATGGGCGGCCTGTTCGGCCTGCTGGCCGAATCGCGCTGGCCGGGCCTGTTCTCGGCGATGGTGCTGGTGGACATCACCCCGCGCTGGGATACCGCGGGCGTGGAGCGCATCCTCGCCTTCATGACCGCCCATCCCGATGGCTTCGCCTCGCTGGCCCAGGCCGCCGACGTGATTTCCGCCTACATGCCGCACCGGCCTCGCAAATCCGAGCAGTCGCTGCGCGCGCTGCTGCGCGAGGATGGTCACGGCCGCTGGCGCTGGCACTGGGATCCGCGCCTGGTCGCCGAGCTGGCCCGCGACAGCGAGCAGCACCAGGATGCGCTGGCCGATGCCGCGCGGCAGGTGAAGTGCCCGATGCTGCTGGTCAGTGGGGGTCGCAGTGACCTGGTCACGCCGCAGACCGTGGCCGAATTCCTGGCGCTGGCCCCGCACGCGCGCCACGTGCAGTTGCCGCAGGCCACGCACATGGTCGCCGGCGACGACAACGACGCCTTTACCGCTACTGTGTTGGACTATCTGGACGTGTTGCCTGCGGTGGACGCCGCAGCTTCGTCCGTCACAAACGAGCACGTCACCGGAGCACGCTCATGAGCATCGTTCTTCCCTTCCTTGCCCTGCTGCTGGCAGGTGCATTCGCCGCCTACCACCGCATGCGGCTGGTCACCTGGACGCTGATCAGCGCCGCGCTGCTGGTCGCCTGCTGGTTCATCCCCTACGTCAACCAGACCGCCACGATCGTCGCCGCCGCCGTGCTGGCCGTGATCGCCGTACCGCTGCTGCTGCCGTTCATCCGCAAGCCGCTGCTGACCGGTCCGATGATGAAGGTGTTCCGCAAGGTGCTGCCGCCGCTGTCGCAGACCGAGCGCATCGCACTGGAAACGGGCTCGGTCGGTTTTGAGGGCGAGCTGTTCACCGGCGATCCGGACTGGAACATCCTGCTCAACTATCCCAAGCCGCAGTTGACCGCCGAGGAGCAGGCCTTCCTCGACGGCCCGGTGGAAGAGCTGTGCCGGATGGTCAACGACTGGGAGATCACCCACGTCCACGCCGACCTGCCGCCCGAGCTGTGGGCCTTCATCAAGAAGAACAAGTTCTTCGGCATGATCATCCCGAAGGAATACGGCGGCCTGGGCTTCTCTGCGCTGGCCCACCACAAGGTGATCCAGAAGCTGGCCTCGGTATCCTCGGTGGTCAGCTCGACCGTCGGCGTGCCGAACTCGCTGGGTCCGGGCGAACTGCTGGTGCATTACGGCACCCAGGAGCAGAAGGACCAGTACCTGCCGCGTCTGGCCGACGGTCGTGAAGTGCCCTGCTTCGGCCTGACCGGCCCGTTTGCCGGCTCCGATGCCACCTCGATTCCCGACTACGGCATCGTCTGCCGGGGCGAATGGAATGGCGAGCAGGTGCTGGGCGTCAGGCTGACGTTCGACAAGCGTTACATCACCCTGGCTCCGGTCGCATCGCTGATCGGTCTGGCCTTCCGCATGTACGACCCGGATGGCCTGATCGGCGAGACCCGCGACATCGGCATCACTCTGGGCCTGCTGCCGCGCGATACCGCCGGCGTCGAGATCGGCCGCCGCCACTTCCCGCTGAACTCGACCTTCCAGAACGGCCCGATCCGCGGCAAGGACGTGTTCATCCCGCTGACCCAGCTCATCGGCGGCGCTGCCATGGCCGGCAAGGGCTGGAACATGCTCAACGAATGCCTGGCCGTGGGCCGTTCGATCACGCTGCCGTCCACCGCCAGCGGTGGCGCCAAGGCCGGCGCTGCGGTGACCGGCGCCTACGCGCGCATCCGCAAGCAGTTCGGCCTGTCGGTCGGCCGCTTTGAAGGCGTGGAGGAAGCACTGGCCCGCATCGGCGGCAAGGCCTACAAGATCAGCGCGCTGTCGCAGGCCACGGCTGCCGCCGTCGACCGCGGCGACGTGCCATCGGTACCGTCGGCGATCGCCAAGTACCACTGCACCAGCATGAGCCGCGAGGTGATCTCGGACGTGATGGATGTCATCGGCGGCAAGGGCATCATCCTCGGCCCGCGCAACTTCGCCGGCCGCAGCTGGCAGGCTGCGCCGATCGCGATCACCGTGGAAGGCGCCAACATCATGACCCGCAGCCTGCTGATCTTCGGCCAGGGTGCGATTCTCTGCCACCCGTGGGTGCTGAAGGAGATGAAGGCTGCACAGGATCCGGATACCCGTGCCGGCCTGCAGGAATTCGACCGCAGCCTGTTCGGCCACATCCGCTACGGCATTTCCAACGCCGTGCGCTCGTTCTGGTTCGGCCTGACCGGCGCCCGCTTCGGTGCCGCCCCGGGCGATGCCTACACCCGCCGTTACTTCCGCAAGCTGGACCGCTATTCGGCCAATCTGGCGCTGATGGCCGACATCTCGATGATGACGCTCGGCGGCAAGCTGAAGTTCAAGGAATCGCTCTCCGGCCGCCTGGGCGATGTGCTGAGCCACATCTACATGACCAGCGCCATGCTCAAGCGCTACCACGATGAGGGCGCACCGCAGGCCGACCAGCCGCTGCTGGCGTGGGCCTTCCATGACAGCGTGCACAAGATCGAAGAATCGCTGTCGGCCGCCCTGCGCAACTTCCCGATCCGTCCGATCGGCTGGCTGATGTGGGCACTGATCTTCCCGCTGGGCCGCCGCGCCGAAGCACCGGGTGATCGCCTGAGCCGTCGCGTCGCCGCTCTGCTGATGGCGCCGAACGAAGCGCGCGACCGCCTGGCACAGGGTGTGTTCCTGACCCCGTGCGAGAACAACCCGGGCGGCCGCATCAACAGCTATCTGGCCAAGGCCATCATGGCCGAGCCGGTGGAGCGCAAGTTCCTGAAGGCGCTGAAGAGCAAGGGCATCGAGGCGCTGGACTTCCAGAGCCAGCTGGACGAAGCCGTGGCCGAAGGTGTGATCACCCAGGACGAGCGCACGCTGCTGGAAGAGCTGCGCACGCTGACCCTGGACACCATCACCGTGGACGACTTCGACACTCACGAACTGCGCGCGGCCAGCTACTACGACCGCCAGCACAAGGACCCGCACTCGCAGGCCGCTTGATCGCCCGCGACACGCGTTGCCTCGACGGCGGGCCTCGGCCCGCCGTCGCTTTATCCGCCCAACGGAATCCCACCATGTCCACGCCCCTGCTCTCGCTCTACAACCGCCTGCAGCGCTGGCCTGCCGGCACCTGGCTGTTCTCGCGCGCGGTGTGCCTCAAGGCGCCCTACTTCGCCAGCATCGCGCCGCGCATCACCCGCCTGGAAAACGGCCGCTGCGAAGGTACGCTGGCGGACCGACGCAGGGTGCGCAACCACATCGGTACGGTGCACGCGATCGCGATGTGCAATCTGGCCGAACTGACGGCCGGGCTGATGGTTGATGCATCACTGCCGAAGGGCATGCGCTGGATCCCCAAGGGCATGCAGGTGCAGTACCTGGCCAAGGCACGCGGCACGCTGCAGGCGGTGGCACTGCCGGCGCAGCCGATCGTGGTCGCGGCCCAGGGCTATGCGCTGCCGGTGACGGTGAGCGTGCGCGACCGTGCAGGGACCGAAGTGTTCAGCGCCGTCATCGACATGTGGATGTCGCCGGCCAAGTGAGGTTCCGGCCAACGGCGCAGCCCCTCGTGGGTTGGTCGCGGCATGCGGTTATCGGTTGGGCCGGATGGGTCGAGCCAGGCGGGGACGCCGTGAACCCATCCCTGGGGGCTTAGCCGCGCCATCCATGGCGCGGATACCCCGCCCGGCCCGACCCATCCGGCCTCTGACAGATCTGTGCGGCGTCCAACCCACGCAGAAGAAAAAAGAAGAGCAGAAGCAAAAGCAGCCCATCGGCCGCTTTTGCTGTTGGTGTTGCTGTTTGCTCTTTTTTTTCTTCTCCGTGGGCTGGACGCCCGCGGAAACTGTCAGGGGCCGGGCGGGTTGGGTTCGCGGGGGTGTCCGCGGCATGGATGCCGCGGCCAAGCCTACAGGGACGTACTTGCGGCGTCCACCGCGAACCCAACCCGCCTGGCCAAACC